>NZ_QEIO01000018.1 GCF_003336425.1 Marinitenerispora sediminis
ACCCGGGGCCGCCGCCCGCCGCGCCGCCGTGGCCCGGCCAGGCGCCGACGGGAGGCCAGCACCCCCTGCAGGGCCGGGTCATCCCGCCCGGCAGCCCCGATCCCGGGGCCTCGCGGGCCGAACCCGTCTTCCCCGACGCCGCGACGCAGAACATGAACGCGGTCGTGGACGACGGCGCCACGCAGATGATCCCCCCGGTGGCCGACGACGGCGCCACCCAGACCATCCCGCCGGTACGCGACGAGCGCCCGCCGGCACCGCCCGCCGAGGACGTGTTCGGCGGCCGGCCGATGTTCCGGGACGAGGCCCCGGCGCGCGACGCCGGATCCGCGACCGCCCAGTTCGACATGTCCGGCTTCGACGCCGGCCCCGGCCCCGGCCGCGACGAGCGCGGCGGCCGGCCGCCGCGCGGCAGCGGACCGCAGGCCCGGCCGCGGCGCTCCGGCGGGCTGTCGCCGAAGGTCCTCGTGGGCGCCGGGTTCGGCGTGCTGGTGCTGCTCGGCGGGATCGGGGCCTTCGTGCTGGCCACCAACGGCTCCACCGGCCCCGGGGAGTACGAGGTCAGCCGGGTGGCCGACGAGGGTGTCGACCCCGACCCGCTGCAGGTGGACGACGTCTTCGGCGCCGAGAGCGTCGAGATCGGCGGCGAGACGTTCACCCGGGTGCAGACCGACGACACCGAGAAGTGCGACACCGTGACGCACGGGGACTACGGCCAGGTACTCGTGGAGAACGACTGCCGGCAGGTCGTACGGGCCTCCTACGTCAACGAGGAGGGCACCCGCGCCGTCACGGTCGGGGTCGCCGCGATGGCCGACCAGGGGGGCGCCCAGGCCGCGCAGGAGGGCCAGGACCTCGCTTCGTCCCAGTGGTTCGCCGGCCTCGCCGGCCAGGACGGCAGCGGAGCCGAGCGCATGGACGTCGCCGGCGGCCACGGCTCCGGCGCCACCTGGGGCCGCTACGTGGTCTTCGCGCTGGCGGCCAACGCGGACGGCCGCACCCCGGAGGGCGACGCCGCGGACCTGGCCGAGCTCAGCGGCCAGTTCGTCAACCTCCCGCTCGTCCCGCTGGGCGAGCGCGCGGCGTAGCCGCCGTCCCGGCACGCGGCCGGGACACCGCCCGAACCGGACGAGGGCCTCGCGGACCGGTGGAGCAGGACGTCTCCACCGGCTCCGGAGGCCCTCGCCGTCGTCCGCGGGTCCCGCCTGCGACCGCCGCTCGGGCGGTCCCGGCAGCCAGGAACCGCCGGGCCGCGGGTCCCGCCTGCGACCGCCGCTCGGGGCGTTCCGGCACCCGGGAACCGCCGGCCGGACCCGGCCAGGCGCATCGCCGCCCTCCCGGCGGGGCTCACCCTCCGGGCAGCGTCCGGACCCGGCGGGTGGCGCGGGCCCGTCCGGCCAGCTCGGCGTCGGGCGGGTAGCGCACCTCCTCCAGGCTGAGGCCGTGCGGCGGGACGACGTGCACCGCGGAGTCGCGGACTCCGGCGGCCAGCACCTGCCGCGGCCAGTCGGGCGCGCGACGGCCGTCGCCCACCGCGAGCAGGGCGCCGATCAGCGCACGGACCATGTTGTGGCAGAACGCGTCGGCCTGCACGGTCGCCGCGTACAGGTGGGCCTCCTCCCGGTCCCAGCGCAGCCGCAGCAGCTCGCGGATGGTGGTCGCGCCCTCCCGTCGGCGGCAGAAGGCGGCGAAGTCGTGCTCGCCGAGCAGCTCGGCAGCGGCCGCGTTCATCCGGTCGAGGTCCAGGGGGCGCTTGTGCCAGAGCACGTCGTTGCGCCGCAGCGGTGGTACGCCGGCCGGCGCGTCGCAGACCCGGTACACGTAGCGGCGGAACAGCGGGGAGAAGCGCGCGTCGAACCCCTCGGGGGCCGGCCGGACCGCGCGGACCCGCACGTCCGGCGGCAGGACGCCGGCCAGCCGCCGGAGCAGCCGGCCGCCCTCCGCGTCCCAGACCGCGGCGGGCACGCTCACCTCGGCCACCTGCCCCCGCGCGTGCACCCCGGCATCGGTGCGCCCCGCGCAGGTGATGGCGGCCTCCTCCGGCAATCGCAGCACCCGCGTGACGGCCTCCTGCAGGACGCCCTGCACGGTGCGCCGGCCCGGCTGGGCGGCCCAGCCGGAGAAGTCGGTGCCGTCGTAGGCGATGTCCAGTCGAAGTTTGACCGGTGCCGCCGCGTCGGCGCGGTCCTCAGTCATCCAGATCCGTCTCCCCCAGCAGATGCGAGAGCCCGCCACCTGCGCGGTGGCGGGCTCTCCCCGACTCTCGGGCGACCGAGGACGCGAGCGTCCTCAGCGGGTCACTCCTTGGTGTCCTCGGCCTTGTCCTCGGCGGCGGCCTCCGCGGCCCCCTCCGCCTGCGTGCCCTCGCCCGCCTGCGCGGTCTGCTCGGACGTGGTGTCCTCCGCGGGCTGCGAACCCGCCTCGGTCGCTGCCGGGGCCTTCGCGGTGGTCGCCGCGGGGGCCGGCAGCGCCTCGACCAGCTCGATCACGGCCATGGGCGCGTTGTCGCCCTTGCGCGGACCGATCTTGGTGATACGGGTGTAACCGCCCTCGCGGTTCTCGTACCGCGGGCCGATCTCGGTGAAGAGCTCGTGGACCACGCTCTTGTCGTGGATCTTCGTCAGCACCTGCCGACGCGCGTGCAGGTCGCCGCGCTTGCCCAGGGTGATGAGCTTCTCCGCGTAGGGACGCAGGCGCTTGGCCTTCGCCTCCGTGGTCTTGATACGACCGTGCTGGAACAGCGAGGTCGCCAGGTTCGCCAGCATGAGCCGCTCATGAGCCGGGCCGGAACCCAGGCGCGGCCCCTTCGTTGGCGTGGGCATGGTGTCGTTCTCCTAGTGGTGCGATCCTCGACCAGCACTCGGTCGTGGACCATGGGCGACGTCTTCTAGTACTGCTCGGTCTCGACGTAGGACTGGTCGTCCTCTTCGGACCCGTAGGAGTCGGCCGCGCTGGTCGGGTCGAATCCGGGCGGGGAGTCCTTCAGCGACAGGCCCATGTCGATGAGCTTCTGCTTGACCTCCTCGATGGACTTCGCACCGAAGTTGCGGATGTCGAGAAGGTCCTGCTCGGAGCGGGCCACGAGCTCACCCACACTGTGGATGCCCTCGCGCTTCAGGCAGTTGTAGGAACGGACGGTGAGGTTCAGGTCCTCGATCGGCAGCGCCAGGTCCGCGGCCAGGGCGGCGTCCGTCGGCGACGGGCCCATGTCGATGCCCTCGGCGTCGACGTTGAGCTCCCGCGCCAGGCCGAACAGCTCGACCAGCGTCTTGCCGGCGCTCGCGACGGCGTCGCGCGCCCGGATGGACGGCTTGGTCTCGACATCCAGGACGAGGCGGTCGAAGTCCGTCCGCTGCTCGACACGGGTCGCCTCGACCTTGTAGGTCACCCGCAGCACCGGCGAGTAGATCGAGTCGATCGGGATCCGGCCGATCTCCTGGCCCGGCTGCTTGTTCTGCGTCGCCGAGACGTAGCCGCGGCCGCGCTCGACCGTCAGCTCCATCTCCAGCTTGCCCTTGCCGTTCAGGGTGGCGATGTGCAGGTCGGGGTTGTGCACCTCGACGCCTGCCGGCGGCGCGATGTCGGCCGCCGTGACGACACCCGGTCCCTGCTTGCGCAGGTACATCAGAACCGGCTCGTCGTGCTCGGAGCTGACGACGAGGCCCTTGAGGTTCAGGATGATCTCGGTGACGTCCTCTTTGACGCCGGGCACGGTGGTGAACTCGTGCTCGACGCCCTCGATGCGGATGCTGGTGACAGCGGCACCGGGGATGGACGACAGCAGGGTCCGGCGCAGAGAGTTGCCGATGGTGTAGCCGAAGCCCGGCTCCAGGGGTTCGATGACGAACTTGGAGCGGAACTCGGAGACCGACTCCTCGGTCAGGGTGGGACGCTGAGCGATCAGCATGGTCCGTCTTCCTTTCCCACGACCGCCCGCTATATGACGGTCACTGGTCAGCTCCGCGGTCGCGGAGCCTGGTACCCGGCCCCGGGGGGCCCGAAGGCCCCCTCGGGGTCAGCGCGGCTGATTCCGCGGAGTCGGGTCAGACCCGGCGCCGCTTCGGCGGACGGCAGCCGTTGTGCGGAACCGGCGTGACGTCCTGGATGGAGCCCACTTCCAGGCCGGTGGCCTGCAGCGAACGAATGGCGGTCTCGCGTCCGGAGCCGGGGCCCTTCACGAACACGTCCACCTTGCGCACCCCGTGCTCCTGGGCGCGGCGCGCGGCGGCCTCGGCGGCCATCTGCGCGGCGAACGGGGTGGACTTGCGCGAGCCCTTGAAACCGACCTGTCCCGAGCTGGCCCAAGAGATCACCGCACCGCTCGGGTCGGTGATGCTCACGATCGTGTTGTTGAACGTGCTCTTGATGTGGGCGTGCCCGTGGACGATGTTCTTCTTTTCCTTGCGACGCACCTTGCGCGCGGCGCCCTGACGGCCCTTAGGCGGCATTCTGCATAACTCCCAAGATCATCGATCCGTTGGCGATCCGGACGAACAGCCCTCGTCCGGCTCTGAGGCGGACTACTTCTTGCCGGCCTTCTTCTTGCCGGCCACGGTCTTCTTCTTGCCCTTGCGGGTCCGCGCGTTGGTCTGCGTGCGCTGACCGTGGACGGGGAGGCCACGGCGGTGCCGGATGCCCTGGTAGCAGCCGATCTCGATCTTGCGGCGAATGTCGGCCTGGACCTCGCGGCGCAGGTCGCCCTCGACCTTGTAGTTGGCGCTGATCCACTCGCGCAGCTTGACCAGCTCTTCCTCGGTCAGCTGGTGGACGCGCGTGTCCGGGTTGACCCCGGTGTTCTGGAGGGTCTCGATGGCGCGAGAGCGCCCGATCCCGAAAACGTAGGTGAGAGCGATCTCCACCCGCTTGTCGCGGGGAAGGTCGACGCCTTCGAGGCGTGCCATCTGGGCGAACTCCTTCGTGCTGTAGCGGAGGTCTGTCCCGTCCGCGGTCCTCTCGTCGCCCAATCGACGAGGCCCCGGCCTCCGACCGGGGGTGGTTCCCGCCGACCGCCGCTCGGCGGGCGTCGGGAATCGGGACGGGTTTCGGTTGTGGTGTCCCGCGGACCGGTGGTCCGCGAGGCGGATCGCGCGATCAGGAAGTCAGGCTGGACTAGCCCTGCCGCTGCTTGTGGCGCGGGTCCGCGCAGATGACCATGATCCGGCCGTTGCGGCGGATCACTCGGCACTTCGCGCAGATCTTCTTGACGCTCGGCTTGACCTTCATGGTGGCTCCGGACTCGATGCATCCACCCCATCCCGGCCTGCGACCAGGTCGGGCGCGAGTGGTGCGGCTACTTGTAGCGGTAAACGATGCGCCCGCGCGTGAGGTCGTAGGGGCTCAGCTCCACGACGACGCGGTCGTCGGGGAGGATGCGGATGTAGTGCATCCGCATCTTGCCGCTGATGTGGGCAAGCACCTTGTGCCCGTTGTCGAGCTCCACTCGGAACATAGCGTTGGGTAGGGACTCGATAACGGAGCCCTCAATCTCGATGGCGCCGTCTTTCTTGGCCATGTCCTCCACGCTTCGTTCATCGACTTGGTTAACGTAACCCGACGGGTCTCCTACCGGGTGACCGGCACGCGTTCACGCGGGGCCGTCCCGGTTCGGGGTCCGGCTCCGGTTCTGGGAACGCTGGAAGATCAGGTCAACTGCAATAGCATACGCCAACGCGACGAACAGACGCGAACGAAGGCAGACTGACCCAACAGCCCGCGTGTGGGCACGCCCAGTCTACCCGGTCCCGGCACCAGCGGCGCCGGGGCGCGGGCGGGCGGGGCAGCGCGGCGCTAGTCGCGGCCGTCCGGTACGTCCGACCGGCGCACGGCGGCGATGCCGATGGTGGCGAACAGCATCACGATGCCCCACGGCGCCATCACCCAGATCCACCAGGGATAACCGCCGTGGGCGCCCGTGACCACCGTGATCAGCCAGATGGTGAAGCAGAGCGTGTTGACCCCGCCCCAGATGAGCCACGGGATCTGGACGATGGGCTCGCGCAGGACCCCGCGGCGGCGCCCCGGGCTCCGGCCGGCCGGCCGCCGCGGCGCCGGGCGCAGGTCGGCGAGGTCCCGCTCGGGGAGGTCCTCGGTGATGCGCTCCAGCTCCGCGCCGGTGCGCGCGCGGTACACCCGGGTCAGCCGCTCGTTGAAGTCGTCGCTGTCCAGCCGCCCCTGGGCGAAGTGCTCCTGCAGTCGCCGCGCCACCCGGTCGCGGTCGGCGTCGGAGGCCCTGGTCTCCGGGGAGAACTCGGACACGGTCATTCACCCATCTGGTCGGGGGCCGCGACCCGCGCGAGGCCCGTCACCGCCATGGTAGTGGCGGACGGGCCTCGCGATCCGGACTTCTCGGACGGGCTGGCGGCTCAGTACCCCGGGTCCGGCAGCCCCATGGCGGCGATGCGCTCGCGGTTGTCCTCGCGCGCGGTCAGCACCAGCGGCCCGTCGTCGGTGACCGCCACGGAGTGCTCGAAGTGCGTCGACCGCTTGCCGTCCCGGGTGACCACCGTCCAGCCGTCGTCGAGCTGGAGCACGTGCCGGGTACCCCGGTTGACCATCGGCTCGATGGCCAGGCACATGCCCGCCACGAGTTCGATGCCCTTCCCCCGGCGGCCGTGGTTGAGGACGTGCGGCTCCATGTGCATCTCAGTGCCGATCCCGTGGCCGCCGTACTCCTGCACGTTGCCGTAGCGCCCGCGCGCGGATATGAGGGAGTCGATCGCGTGGCCGATGTCGCCGAGCCGGTTGCCGACCCGCATGGCGTCGATGCCGGCCCACATGGCGTCCTCGCAGACCCGCATGGCCTCCTCGTCGGCCGGGTCGGCGGCGCCGACCGCCACCGTGATGGCGGAGTCGCCGTGCCAGCCGTCGAGGATGGCACCGCAGTCGATCGCGATGAGGTCGCCGTCCCGCAGCACCTTGTCGGCGCGCGGGATGCCGTGCACGACCTCCTCGTTCACGGACGCGCAGATGGAGCCCGTGAAGCCGTGGTAGCCCTTGAAGGAGGGCACGGCCCCCGCCTCGCGGATGCTGCGCTCGGCGATGGCGTCGAGGTCCAGCGTGCTGATCCCCGGGCGCACCGCCGCGCGCAGCGTGTCGAGCGTGCGGGCCACGACCTGGCCCGCCGCCCGCATCTTCTCGATCTGCGCCGGCGTCTTCAGCTGGACGTCCGGCTGGTCCCTGCGGAACATCAGTCCCGGGCTCTCAGCACCTCGAGGGCGCGCCGGGTGACCTCGTCCACCGCGCCGGTGGCCTCGATCGCCGTCAGGAGCCCCTCGTTGGCGTAGAAGGAGACCAGGGGCTCCGTCTGCTCCCGGTAGACGTCCAGCCGGTGCCGGATCGTCTCCTCGCGGTCATCGTCCCGCTGGAAGAGCTCGCCGCCGCAGACGTCGCACACGCCCTCGCGCTTCGGCGGGTCGTAGGCGACGTGCTGCACGTGCCCGCACCCGCGGCAGGTGCGCCGCCCGGAGAGCCGCTTGACGACCTCCTCCTCGTCGACCTTCAGCTCCAGGACGACGTCGAGCGCACGGCCGGAGTCGTCGAGCATCTTGTTCAGCCACTCGGCCTGGGCGACGTTGCGCGGGAAGCCGTCGAGCAGGAAGCCCTCGCGCGCGTCGGGCTCCGCGAGCCGGTCCCGGACCATCGCGTTGGTCACCTCGTCGGGGACCAGGTCCCCGCGGTCCATGTAGGACTTGGCGAGGTTACCCAGCTCCGTGCCGCCGCTGACGTTGGCACGGAAGATGTCACCGGTGGACACCTTCGGAATAGACAATTCGGACGCCAAGATTTGGGCCTGGGTGCCCTTACCGGCTCCCGGGGGTCCCACCAATACGGCACGCACTATCGCAGAAAACCTTCGTAGTTCCTCTGCTGGAGGTGACTCTCGATCTGCTTCACCGTGTCCAGCCCGACACCGACCATGATCAGGATGCTGGTGCCGCCGAACGGGAAGTTCCCGCTGGCTCCGGACGCTCCGAGCGCCAGCATCGGCAGCAACGCGATCAAGCCCAGGTAGAGCGCGCCGGGAGTCGTCAGCCGGGTCAGGACGAAGTCCAGGTACTCGGCGGTCGGACGCCCGGGGCGGATGCCTGGGATGAACCCACCGTACTTCTTCATGTTGTCGGCCACTTCAGCGGGGTTGAAGGTAATCGCGACGTAGAAGAACGCGAAGCCGACGATCAACGCGAAGAAGCTGGCCATGTACACGGGGTGGGTGCCCGTCGGGCCGAAGTAGGTCGAGAGGAAGTCCACGACCGGGTTGTCGCTGTCCTGGCCGAGCAGCCCGATGGCGAGCTGCGGCAGGTACAGCAGCGACGACGCGAAGATGACCGGGATGACACCGGCCTGGTTGACCTTGAGCGGGATGTAGGTGGAGCTGCCCCCGTACATCCGCCGGCCGACCATCCGCTTGGCGTACTGCACCGGGATCCGGCGCTGCGCCTGCTCCATGAAGACGACACCGGCGATCAGCACCAGGCCGGCGACGCAGATGATGGCGAAGATCCAGGGGCTCTGCTCGCTCCAGATCCGCGCCATGGAGGACGGGAAGACCGCGACGACCGTGGTGAAGATCAGCAGCGACATGCCGTTGCCGACACCGCGCTCGGTGATGAGCTCGCCGAACCACATGATGACGCAGGTGCCCGCGGTCATCACGAACACGATCGTGATCAGCGTGAGCAGGTCCTCGCTCGGCATGTAGCTGGAGGGCGGGCAGGCGCCCTGGAAGAGCTGGCCGGTCCGGGCCATCGCGATGATGCTGGTGGACTGCAGCAGCGCCAGCGCCACGGTCAGGTACCGCGTGTACTGGGTGATCTTCGCCTGTCCCGCCTGGCCCTCCTTCTTGAGGGCCTCCAGCCGGGGGATCACCACCGTGAGCAGGTTCAGGATGATGCTGGCGGTGATGTAGGGCATGATGCCCAGCGCGAAGATGGCCAGCTGCAGCAGCGCCCCGCCGCTGAACAGGTTGACCAGGGAGTAGAGCCCGGTCGTGTCCTCGGTCTGCGCGCCCTGGAGGCACTGCCTGATCGCGTCCGGGTTGATGCCCGGAGCGGGGATCACGGAACCCAACCGGTAGATGGTCAGGATGAAAAGCGTGAACAGCAGCTTGTTACGCAGGTCAGGCGTGCGGAACGCACGGACGAACGCACCTAGCACGTCTCCTCCTGCGAGGCTTCGGCGGCGGCGGAGCCGATTCGAGACATCGCGGCCGATCCTGAGTCGTCGTTGTACGTCAGCTCGGAGCCGGCGCCCCGAGCCCGGGAGTTCTCTTCGTAAGCAGATGGCACTTTAACAGCCGTTCGACAGGTGACGCGTGACGGCGACCTCACTACGCGTGCGACAAGGCCGATCGCCAGGTAACCCGCCGCTCTCCCTAAAAGATAACGGGGCGCCGGCCGGTTTCCCCAACCAAATGGGTTGACCCGGCAGACGCCCCGTGAACTCAACTATACGAGTCCGCGCTACAGCTCGGTGACAGTGCCACCGGCCGCGGCGATCTTCTCCTTCGCCGACGCCGAGAACGCGTGCGCGCTCACCTGCACGGCGACCGAGATCTCGCCGGTGCCCAGCACCTTCACGGGCTGGTTCTTGCGAACCGCGCCCTTGGCGACCAGGCCCTCGACGGTGACCTCGCCACCCTCGGGGAAGAGCTCGCCCAGCCGGTCCAGGTTGACGACCTGGTAGGTCGTCTTGAACTGGGCGTTGCTGAAGCCCTTGAGCTTCGGCACCCGGCGGATGAGCGGCATCTGGCCGCCCTCGAAACCGGCCGGCACGGTGGAACGAGCCTTCGTGCCCTTCGTACCACGACCAGCGGTCTTACCCTTGGACGCCTCGCCGCGGCCCTTGCGGGTCTTCGACTTGTTGGCGCCCGGAGCGGGACGCAGGTGGTGGATCTTGAGCAGCTCGTCGGGAGAGTAGTCGTTCATTCGCCGACCTCCTCGACGGTGACGAGGTGCGCGACCACGTTCAGCTGGCCGCGGACCTCGGGACGGTCCTCACGCACGACCGACCGGCCGATCCGCCCGAGTCCGAGCGACCGCAGGCTGTCGTGCTGCTTCTGCTTGCCGCCGATCTTGGAGCGGACCTGCGTGATCTTCAGCTTCGCCATGACCTAGGCCCCCGCCTTCGCTTCCGCGCGGGCCCGCAGCATGGCAGCCGGAGCGACGTCCTCGATCGGCAGACCGCGGCGCGCCGCGATCTCCTCGGGACGGTTCAGGCCCTTCAGCGCGGTCACCGTCGCGTGCACGATGTTGATCGGGTTGGACGAACCGAGCGACTTGCTCAGGACGTCGTGGATACCGGCGCACTCCAGCACGGCGCGCACCGGGCCGCCCGCGATCACACCGGTACCGGGGGCCGCCGGACGCAGCAGCACCACGCCGGCCGCGTCCTCGCCCTGCACCTGGTGGGTGATCGTGCCCTGGATGCGCGGGACGCGGAAGAAGTTCTTCTTCGCCTCCTCGACACCCTTGGCGATCGCGGCCGGGACTTCCTTGGCCTTGCCGTAGCCGACACCGACCATGCCGTTGCCGTCGCCGACGACGACCAGGGCGGTGAAGCTGAAGCGCCGGCCGCCCTTGACGACCTTGGCGACCCGGTTGATGGTCACCACACGCTCGATGTAGGAGACACCCTTGTCTGCGGCGCCGCCGCGGCGATCGTCACGGCGGTCACGCCGCTCGCCACCGGCGCCGCGCCGCGGAGCTGCAGCCATCAGTGGTTCCTCTTCTCGTTGACGTAAATGCCCTTGGCCGGAGTCATCACTTAGAGCTCCAGCCCGCCGGCACGCGCGCCGTCGGCCAGCGCGGCGATACGGCCGTGGTACTTGTGACCGCCCCGGTCGAAGACGACCGCGGTGACGCCGGCGTCCTTCGCACGCTTGGCGAGCAGCTCGCCCACCTTGCGGGACTTCTCGGTCTTCGTGCCCTCGAACGCACGGAGGTCCTTCTCCAGCGTGGAGGCCGACACGAGGGTGATGCCCTTGGTGTCGTCCACGATCTGGACGAACATGTGCTTGGAGGAGCGCGTCACGACCAGGCGCGGACGCTCGGGGGTGCCCGTGACCTTCTTGCGGATCCGCAGGTGCCGCCGCGCACGGGAAGCCGCGCGCGAGGCCGTGCCCTTGCGGACCAGCGTCGTGCTCTTCGCCATGCTTACCTACCAGCCTTTCCGGCCTTGCGGCGGATCTGCTCACCCTTGTAGCGCACGCCCTTGGCCTTGTACGGGTCGGGCTTGCGCAGCTTGCGGATGTTGGCCGCGACCTCGCCGACCTTCTGCTTGTCGATGCCGTCGACGTGCAGCAGGGTCGGCTTCTCCACCCGGAACGAGATGCCCTCGGGCGGCTCCACCACGACGGGGTGGCTGTAGCCGAGCGAGAACTCCAGGTTGGCGCCCCGGGCCTGGACCCGGTAGCCGACGCCGTGGATCTCCAGCGTCTTGCTGAAGCCCTTGGAGACGCCCTCGATGTTGTTCGCGAGCAGCGCGCGGACCAGACCGTGCAGTGCACGGTTGTCCGGCTTGTCGTCGGGACGCCCGACCTTGATCTGGCCGTCCTCCAGGACGACGGTGATCGGGTCGACGACGGTGTGCGTCAGTTCGCCCTTCGGCCCCTTGACTTTGACGTCTTGCCCGTCAATCGTGACTTCGACGCCCTTCGGGACCGAGATCGGCAGTCGACCGATACGCGACATGCTGAAATCTCTCCCTCTACCAGACGTAGGCGAGGACTTCGCCGCCCACGCCACGCTTCTTGGCCTGCTTGTCGGTCATCAGGCCGCCGGACGTCGAAATGATCGCCACGCCGAGGCCACCCAGGACCCGCGGAAGGTTGTCCTTCTTCGCGTAGACCCGCAGGCCGGGCTTGGAGACCCGGCGGACGCCGGCGATCGAACGCTCACGGGTGGGCCCGTACTTCAGCTCCACCACGAGGTTCTGGCCGACGGGCGCGTCCTCGGTACGCCAGCCCTGGACGTAGCCCTCCTGCTGGAGGATCTCGGCGATGTGCGCCTTGATCTTGGAATACGGCATCGTCACGGTGTCGTGGTACGCCGAATTCGCGTTACGCAGACGCGTCAGCATGTCTGCGATCGGGTCGGTCATCGTCATGGCCGATTGGCCCTTCCTCGCCGCGGTTTCCCCAAGGACAGACTGTCCCTCACAGCCTGTTCCCCCGCCTGGGCGGGAGTTCCTCTAGGACCTTCGGCGTGGTCATGGGCACCGTGTCGGGGCCGAGCTCGGTCGGTCCGACACCGTGCCTGGTCGGTTATGTGTCTTCGTGCGGCGGATCACCAGTGACTTCGCGGGCCACTGGCTCCGGGGGCCGCCGCGGGCGCCGCCGGACCCGGTACACACCGGGGCCGGCCCTCGCGGGCCGGCCGACCGGTCGCTACCAGCTGGACTTGGTGATGCCCGGGAGCTCACCCCGGTGCGCCATCTCGCGGAAGCAGATGCGGCAGAGGCCGAACTTCCGGAAGACGGCGCGCGGGCGGCCGCACCGCGAGCATCGAGTATACGCGCGAACCTCGAACTTGGGCTTCCTGTTCGCCTTGGCGATCAGTGCCTTCTTAGCCATGTCTGGTTACCCTTCGGGCTTCCTGGTCGTCCCCGGCCGCCTCGGCCACCCGGAACGAACTACGCTTCCTTGAAGGGGAAACCAAGCCGCCTGAGCAGGCTCCGCCCCTCGTCGTCGTTGGTCGCCGTGGTGACGACCGTGATGTCCATACCGCGCTGGCGGTCGACCTTGTCCGGGTCCACCTCGTGGAACATGACCTGCTCGGTCAGCCCGAAGGTGTAGTTGCCGTTGCCGTCGAACTGCTTCGGCGAGAGGCCGCGGAAGTCCCGGATACGGGGCAGCGCCAGGGAGAGCAGCCGGTCGAGGAACTCCCACATCCGGTCGCCGCGCAGCGTGACGCTGGCGCCGATCGGCTGGCCCTCGCGCAGCTTGAACTGCGCGATGGACTTCTTCGCGCGGTTCACCTTCGGCTTCTGGCCGGTGATGGCCGACAGGTCGGCGATCGCGCCCTGGATCAGCTTCGCGTCGCGGGCCGCCTCGCCGACGCCCATGTTGACCACGATCTTGGTCAGCCCGGGCACCTGCATGATGTTGCCGATCTCGAACTCCTCGCGGAGCCCCGGCACGATCTCGGTGCGGTACTTCTCCTTGAGGCGCGGCAGCGCCGGAGCGGCCGTGTCACTGGTGACCGTCATCAGATGTCCTTACCGGTACGGCGGGAGATCCGAACCTTGGTGCCGTCTTCCTCGAAGCGGTACCCGACGCGGGTGGGCTTGCCGTCCTCGACGATCGCCACGTTGCTCACGTGGATCGGCGCCTCCTGGGTGACGACCTCGCCCTGCTGGCCGCCCGCCTGGTTGGCCTTCTTGTGCTTCTTGATGAGGTTGACGCCCTCGACGACGACACGCTGCTCCTTGGGAAGGGCCCGCAGGACCTTCCCGGTGGCACCCTTGTCCTTGCCGGCGATGACGATGACCTCGTCGTCCTTCTTGATCTTCATCGCCTACAGCACCTCCGGCGCTAGCGAGATGATGCGCATGAACTTCTTGTCCCGCAGCTCGCGGCCGACCGGGCCGAAGATACGGGTGCCTCGCGGGTCCCCACCGTCCTTGATGAGCACGGCGGCGTTCTCATCGAAGCGGATGTAGGAGCCGTCGGGCCGGCGGCGCTCCTTGGTGGTGCGCACGACAACGGCCTTGACGACATCGCCCTTCTTCACGCCGGCGCCGGGAAGGGCGTCCTTCACCGTCGCCACGATGATGTCGCCGATGCCCGCGTATCGCCGACCCGAACCGCCGAGGACACGGATGGTCAGGATCTCCTTGGCCCCCGTGTTGTCGGCGACCTTGAGTCGCGACTCCTGCTGAATCACGTCTGCTCCTGATATATCGCGCGGGAACGCGTCCCGCGCTGCTAGGTGGTCTCACCCCAGCGGCGGCCGATCTCCACCAACCGGCCGCCGATGCAGGGGTCTACTTAGCCTTCTCCAGGATCTCCACGACGCGCCAGCGCTTGGTCGCCGACAGCGGGCGGGTCTCCATCAGGCGGACCCGGTCGCCGACACCGGCGGTGTTCGCCTCGTCGTGGGCCTTGTACTTCGTGGTGCGGCGGAGGACCTTGCCGTACAGCGCGTGCTTGACGCGGTCCTCCACCTCGACAACGACGGTCTTGTCCATCTTGTCGCTGACAACGTAGCCCTCGCGGACCTTGCGGTAGTTCCGCTGGGTCACGGCCTTGTCCTCGCTCATTCGGCTGCTTCCTTCGTCTTGTCAGCCGACTCGCCGGCCAGCGCCACGATGCCCAGCTCGTGCTCCCGCATCACGGTGTAGATCCGGGCGATCTCCCGCTTGACGGTGCGCAGCCGAGCGTGGTTGTCGAGCTGCCCGGTGGCGGCCTGGAAGCGGAGGTTGAACAGCTCCTCCTTCGCCTCCTTGAGCTTGCCGACCAGGTCCTCCACGGACTGGTCCCGCAGCTCCTGGGCGGTCAGGGACTTCGCCATCACGCCTCCACTTCGCGCTTCACGAACTTGCACTTCATCGGGAGCTTGTGCATGGCCCGACGCATGGCCTCCTTGGCCACCGCCTCCGGCACACCCGACAGCTCGAACATCACGCGCCCGGGCTTGACCGGGGCGACCCACCACTCCGGGGAGCCCTTACCGGAACCCATGCGGGTCTCCGCGGGCTTCTTGGTCAGCGGCCGGTCCGGGAAGATGTTGATCCACACCTTGCCACCGCGGCGGATGTGCCGGGTCATCGCGATACGCGCCGACTCGATCTGCCGGTTGGTGACGTAGGCCGACTCCAGGGCCTGGATGCCGTACTCACCGAAGTTGACCTTCGTACCGCCCTTGGCGCGACCGGCCAGGCTGGGGTGGTGCTGCTTGCGGTACTTGACCTTGCGGGGAATAAGCATCGGTCAGCTCCCCTCGTTCCCGGACTTCGCGCCCGCCTCCGCGCCCTGGGGCGCCTCAGCCGGCTTGCTGCTCTCGCCCTGCGGCCCCTGGCCGCCGCCCTGCTGGCCGCCGCGGCGGCGGCGCTGCGGGCGCTCACGACGCTGGCCGCCGCCGCCCGGAGCGCGCTGCGCGGCCTGGGCGGCCTCGCGCTCGGCGCGGGTGGCCGGCGCGTCGCCCTTGTAGATCCACACCTTCACACCGATGCGGCCGAACGTCGTACGGGCCTCGAAGAAGCCGTAGTCGATGTCGGCGCGCAGCGTGTGCAGCGGCACCCGGCCCTCGCGGTAGAACTCCGAGCGCGACATCTCGGCGCCGCCGAGGCGGCCGCCGCACTGCACCCGGATGCCCTTGGCGCCGCTCTTCATGGCGCTCTGCATCGCCTTGCGCATCGCCCGCCGGAACGCGACCCGGCTGGAGAGCTGCTCGGCGACGCCCTGGGCCACGAGCTGGGCGTCGATCTCGGGGTTCTTGACCTCGAGGATGTTCAGCTGGACCTGCTTGCCGGTCAGCTTCTCCAGGTCGCCGCGGATGCGGTCGGCCTCGGAACCGCGACGGCCGATGACGATGCCCGGCCGGGCGGTGTGGATGTCGACGCGGACCCGGTCGCGGGTGCGCTCGATCTCGACCTTGGAGATTCCGGCGCGCTCCATGCCGCGGTTCAGCATGCGGCGGATGGCCACGTCTTCCTTGACGTAGTCCTTGTAGAGCTTGTCGGCGTACCAGCGGCTCTTGAAGTCGGTGGTCACGCCCAGCCGGAACCCGTGCGGGTTGACCTTCTGCCCCACTATCGGGTCCTTTCCTGCGTCTTGGTGGACGAGGCGCCCGCGGTCTCACGCGGCGCGACGACCACGGTGATGTGGCTCGTCCGCTTCGTGACCCGGAACGCCCGGCCGAAGCCCCGCGGCCGGATCCGCTTCAGGGTCGGACCCTCGTCCACCCAGGCCCGGCTGACGACCAGCGTCTCGCGGTCCAGTTTGTCGTTGTGCTCGGCATTGGCGATGGCGCTCGCGAGCACCTTGCCCACCGGCTCACTCGCCGCCTGGGGCGCGAACCGCAGCACCGCCTGTGCCTCGTCAGCGGGCAACCCGCGAATAAGGTCCACCACCCGGCGGGCCTTTCGGGGCGTAACACGGACAAACCGTGCCTGTGCCCTCGTTCCCATCGCTCTTCCCTCGCTCACGGAACTCACCCCCACGCACCGTGGGGAACATTGCTCTTACTCTGCGTGCAACCGCTAACGGCGGCTACGGCGGTCTTCCTTGACGTGGCTGCGGAAAGTGCGCGTGGGAGCGAACTCGCCGAGCTTGTGACCGACCATCGACTCCGACACGAACACCGGGATGTGCGTCTTCCCGTTGTGCACGGCGATGGTGTGCCCGATCATCTCGGGGATGATCATGGAACGGCGGGACCACGTCTTGATGACGTTCTTGCTGCCCTTCGCGTTCTGCTCCTGCACCTTCTTGAGCAGGTGTTCGTCGACGAACGGGCCCTTCTTAAGGCTACGTGGCATCAGACGTGCTCCTTACCGCTTCTTCTTGCTACGCCGACGCACGATGAGCCGGTCACTGGCCTTGTTCGGCTTGCGGGTGCGGCCCTCGGGCTTGCCCCACGGGCTGACCGGGTGGCGGCCACCCGAGCTCTTGCCCTCGCCACCGCCGAGCGGGTGGTCCACCGGGTTCATGGCGACACCGCGGACGGTCGGGCGCTTGCCCTTCCACCGCATCCGGCCGGCCTTGCCCCAGTTGATGTTGGACTGCTCGGCGTTGCCGACCTGTCCCACGGTCGCCCGGCAGGACACCTCGACCTGCCGCATCTCACCGGAGGGCATGCGCAGCGTGGCGTAGGCGCCCTCCTTCGCGAGCAGCTGGATCTGCGAGCCCGCGGAGCGGCCCAGCTTGGCGCCACCGCCCGGCTTCAGCTCGACCGCGTGCACGAACGTACCCGTGGGGATGTTGCGCAGCGGGAGGCAGTTGCCCGGCTTGATGTCGGCCTGGGGGCCGTTCTCGACGCGGTCGCCCTGCTTGAGGCCGGCCGGCGCGAGGATGTAGCGCTTCTCGCCGTCCACGTAGTGGAGCAGCGCGATGCGCGCGGTGCGGTTGGGGTCGTACTCGATGTGCGCGACCTTGGCCGGGACCCCGTCCTTGTCGTGGCGCCGGAAGTCGATGACCCGGTAGGCCCGCTTGTGTCCGCCACCCTGGTGGCGGGCGGTGATACGGCCGTGGCCGTTGCGCCCGCCCTTGGAGTGCAGCGGACGCACCAGGGACTTCTCCGGCGTCGAACGCGTGATCTCGACGAAGTCGCTCACGCTGGCGCCGCGACGACCCGGTGTCGTCGGCTTGTACTTACGAATGCCCATCTTCTTCGCGCATTCCTTTACGTGGTGCTTGAGATGAAGCGGTCAGGCCGGTGGATCAGACGCCGAAGATGTCGATCCGGTCGCCGTCCCGCAGGCTCACGATCGCGCGCTTGGTGTCGGGGCGCTTGCCGTACCCGAACTTCGTGCGCTTGCGCTTGCCCTGACGGTTGATCGTGTTCACGCTGGTGACCTTCACGTCGAAGATCTTCTCCACCGCGATCTTGATCTGCGTCTTGTTGGCGTCCGGCCGGACGATGAACGTGTACTTGTTCTGGTCCATCAGGCCGTAGCTCTTCTCGGAGATCACCGGCTCGACGATGATGTCCCGAGGGTCGGGGATCCTCACTGGTCGTCCTCCTGAGACGTCGCAGCCGAGGCGCCCTGGACGTGGCCCAGGAACGCGTCGTAACCGCGCTCGGTGAACACGATGTCGTCCGCGACCAGGACGTCGTAGGTGTTGACCTGGCCGGCGTCGAGGATGTGCACCTCGCCGAGGTTCCGCAGCGCGAGGCGGTTGTGCTCGTCCTCGCGGCCGAGGACCACCAGCACCTTGTCGGAGTCGGTGACCTGGCGCAGCGCCTTCAGGGCCGTCTGGGTCCGCTTGGTGGTGACGTCGGCGGCGACGAAGTCGCTGATGACGTGCACGCGGCCGTGGCGGGCCCGGTCGGAGAGGGCGCCCCGCAGCGCGGCGGCCTTCATCTTCTTGGGGGTGCGCTGGCTGTAGTCGCGCGGCTTGGGGCCGTGCACCACGCCGCCGCCGGTGAACTGCGGAGCGCGGATGGAGCCCTGCCGGGCGCGACCGGTGCCCTTCTGGCGGTACGGCTTCTTGCCGCCGCCGCGGACCTCGCCGCGGGTCTTGGTGGAGTGCGTGCCCTGCCGGCCCGCGGCCTCCTGCGCGACAACGACCTGGTGGATCAGCGGGATGTTGACCTGCTGGTCGAAGATCTCACCGGGGAGCTCGACGCTCCGGCCGGCCGCGCCGTCGGGGTTCTTGACCTCGATCGTCGCCATGGCTTACTTCTCCCCCTTCGCGGCGGTGCGGACGAGCACCAGCCCGCCGTTGGGGCCGGGGACCGCACCCTTGACCAGGATGAGGCCCTTCTCGGCGTCAACCGCGTGCACGGTGAGGTTCTGGATGGTCTTGCGCACGTTGCCCATACGACCCGCCATCCGCAGGCCCTTGAACACGCGGCCGGGGGTGGCGCAGCCGCCGATGGAACCCGGCGAGCGGTGCTTGCGCTGGGTGCCGTGCGTGGCGCTGAGGCCGCGGAACCCGTGGCGCTTCATGACGCCCGCGAAGCCCTTGCCCTTGCTCTTGCCGGTGACGTCGACGAGCTGGCCCGCCTCGAACGTCTCGGCGGTGAGCTCCTGGCCGAGCGTGTACTCGGTGGCGTCGGTGGTGCGGACCTCGACGTAGTGGCGGCGCGGGGTCAGGTCGTGCTTGCGCAGGTAGTCGCCGAGCGGCTTGTTGACCTTGCGCGGGTTGATCTGCCCGTAGCCGAGCTGGATGGCGGAGTAGCCATCGGTCTCCGGAGTGCGGACGCGCGTCACGACGCACGGACCGGCCTTCAGGACGGTCACCGGCACGATCTTGCCGGCGTCGTCGAAGACCTGGGTCATGCCGAGCTTCTCGCCCAGGACTCCCTTGATCTGCTTGGTGGCCATGTCTGTGCGTCCCTTAAAGCTTGATCTCGATGTCGACGCCGGCCGGGAGGTCGAGCCGCATGAGCGAGTCGACGGTCTTCGGCGTCGGGTCGATGATGTCGATCAGCCGCTTGTGCGTGCGCATCTCGAAGTGCTCGCGCGAGTCCTTGTACTTGTGCGGCGAACGGATGACGCAGTACACGTTCTTCTCCGTCGGCAACGGCACCGGGCCAGCGACCTGCGCGCCGGTCCGCGTCACAGTCTCGACGATCTTGCGCGCCGAGCTGTCGATGACCTCGTGGTCATAGGCCTTCAGCCGAATGCGGATCTTCTGTCCCGCCATGGTGGCCTTTTCGTCCTTCGCTTCAGTGTCCGTAGAGGCGCGGTACCGTGATCGGCCCGGTGCCCTCCGGGGCTGCCCTTGTGTTCGAGGCTCTATTCACCTGAGAAACCGCTGCAGGGCTGTCCCCTGAGTGAGGTGGCATCACCGCTACAGAGCCCGATGACGTCGTTCATGGTGGGGCGGCCGAACCGACCAGCGGCTCGGCCGCCCCACCGGGGCGGGCCCACGGTTCCCCGTCGGCGCCGCCCCGCGCGGTCGTGCTACTTGATGACCTTGGTCACCCGGCCGGCGCCCACCGTCCGACCACCCTCGCGGATGGCGAACTTCAGGCCCTCCTCCATGGCGACCGGCTGGATGAGCTCCACCTTCATCTCGGTGTTGTCACCGGGCATGACCATCTCGGTGCCCTCGGGCAGCGTGACGACGCCGGTGACGTCCGTGGTGCGGAAGTAGAACTGCGGCCGGTAGTTGTTGAAGAACGGCGTGTGGCGGCCACCCTCGTCCTTGGACAGGATGACGACCTGGGCCTCGAACTCGGTGTGCGGGGTGGTCGTGCCCGGCTTGATGACGACCTGGCCGCGCTCGACGTCCTCGCGCTTGGTGCCGCGCAGGAGCAGACCGACGTTGTCACCGGCCTGGCCCTGGTCGAGCAGCTTGCGGAACATCTCGACACCGGTGACCGTGGTGGTCTGCTTCTCCGTCTTGATACCGACGATGTCGACGGTCTCGTTGACGTTGATGACACCGCGCTCGATGCGGCCGGTGACGACCGTGCCGCGGCCGGTGATCGAGAAGACGTCCTCGATCGGCATCAGGAACGGCTTCTCGACGTCGCGGACGGGCTCCGGGATGTTCTCGTCCACGGCCTTCATGAGCTCCAGGATGGCCTGGCCCCACTCGGCGTCGCCCTCCAGCGCCTTGAGCGCGGAGACCTTGACGACCGGGACGTCGTCACCCGGGAACTCGTACTCGTTGAGGAGCTCGCGCACCTCGAGCTCGACGAGCTCGAAGATCTCCTCGTCGTCCACCATGTCGGCCTTGTTCAGGGCGACAACGATGTACGGAACGCCGACCTGGCGGGCCAGGAGCACGTGCTCCTTGGTCTGCGGCATCGGGCCGTCCGTGGCGGCGACCACCAGGATCGCGCCGTCCATCTGGGCGGCACCGGTGATCATGTTCTTCACGTAGTCCGCGTGACCCGGGCAGTCGACGTGGGCGTAGTGGCGCGCCTCGGTCTGGTACTCGACGTGCGCGATCGAGATGGTGATACCGCGCTCGCGCTCCTCCGGCGCCTTGTCGATGTCCTCGAACGGCGTGAAGGGGTTGAGGTCGGGGTACTGGTCGTGCAGGACCTTGGTGATCGCCGCGGTCAGCGTGGTCTTGCCGTGGTCGATGTGACCGATGGTCCCGATGTTTACGTGCGGCTTGGTCCGCTCGAACTTGGCCTTCGCCACTGGATTTCTCCTACTGGGTCTAACGCCGTGTGACGTACGAGGTTGCTAGCTGTCTGGTTACGTGGCGCGGCTACTCGCCGCGGGCCTTCGCCACGATCTCCGTGGCGACGTTGGACGGAACCTCCGCGTAGGAGTCGAACACCATGGTGTAGTTCGCCCTCCCCTGCGTGCGGCTGCGAAGGTCGCCCACGTAGCCGAACATCTCCGACAGCGGCACGAGTGCCTTGACGACGCGCGCACCCGCACGCTCGTCCATCGACTGGATCTGTCCGCGTCGGCTGTTCAGGTCGCCGATCACGTCGCCCATGTAGTCCTCGGGCGTGGTGACCTCGACCGCCATGACCGGCTCCAGAAGAACCGGCTTGGCTTGCCGCGCCGCTTCCTTGAAGGCCATGGAACCGGCGACCTTGAAGGCGAGTTCGGAGGAGTCGACGTCGTGGTAGGCGCCGTCCTGCAGCGTCACCTTGACGCCCACCAGCGGGTACCCCGCCAGGATGCCGAACTCCGCGGCCTCCTGGCAGCCGGCGTCCACCGACGGGATGTACTCCCGCGGGACACGGCCACCGGTGATGTTGTTGACGAACTCGTACCCGGCACCGTCGCCGTCGCCGTCGACCTCGAGCGGCTCGAGGTCGATGATGACGCGACCGAACTGGCCGGAGCCACCCGTCTGCTTCTTGTGGGTGTACTCGACCTTCGCGACCTTCTTGCGGATGGTCTCGCGGTAGGCGACCTGCGGCTTGCCGATGTTCGCCTCGACCTTGAACTCGTCGCGCATGCGGTTGACGAGCACCTCGAGGTGCAGCTCACCCATACCGGCGATGACCGTCTGCCCGGTCTCCTCGTCGGTGTTCACCTGGAAGGACGGGTCCTCCTCGGCGAGCCGCTGGATGGCGATGCCGAGCTTCTCCTGGTCGCTCTTGGTCTTCGGCTCGATCGCGACCCGGATGACCGGCGCCGGGAAGGTCATGGACTCCAGCACGATCGGCGAGGACGAGTCGCAGAGCGTCTCACCGGTGGTGGTGTCCTTCAGACCCATCACGGCCACGATGTCGCCGGCGCCGACGCGCGCGATCTCCGTGCGCTTATTGGCGTGCATCCGGTAGATCTTGCCGATCCGCTCCTTGCGGCCCTTCACGCTGTTCAGGACCTGCGAGCCGGCCTCCAGCACGCCGGAGTAGACGCGCAGGTAGGTCAGCTTGCCGAGGTGCGGGTCGCTCATGATCTTGAAGGCCAGGGCCGCGAACGGCTCGTCCTCGCTCGGCTTGCGGGAGAGCGAGGCCTCCTCGGTCTCGTCCTTCGGGTCGTGACCGGTGATCTCCTCGACGTCCAGCGGCGAGGGGAGGTAGTCGACGACCGCGTCGAGCAGCGGCTGCACGCCCTTGTTCTTGAACGCGGTACCGCAGAGGACCGGGACAGCCGTGCCGGCGATCGTGGCGCGCCGGATGGCGGGCACCAGCTGCTCGACCGTGGGCTCCTGGCCCTCCAGGTAGAGCTCCATGATCTCGTCGTCGGCCTCGGCCAGCGTCTCGACCAGCTTGTCGTGGCCTTCGCGCGCCGCGTCCGCGTGGGAGTCCGGGATCTCGATGGTGTCGTACATCTCGCCCTTGGCGGCCTCGTCGCTCCAGACGTAGGCCTTCATGCGGACGAGGTCGATGACACCCTTGAAGCCGGCCTCGGCACCGATGGGCAGCTGGATCGCCAGCGGGTTGGCCCCGAGACGGTCCGTGATCATGTCGACGCACCGCTGGAACTCGGCGCCGATCTTGTCCATCTTGTTGACGAAGCAGATCCGGGGCACGTTGTAGCGATCGGCCTGCCGCCACACCTGCTCCGACTGGGGCTCCACGCCCTCCTTGGCGTCGAACACGGCGACCGCACCGTCAAGGACACGCAGGTTCCGCTCGACCTCGACCGTGAAGTCGACGTGGCCCGGCGTGTCGATGAGGTTGATGGTGTGGTCGTCCCAGTGAGTGGTGGTCGCGGCGGACGTGATCGTGATGCCGCGCTCCTGCTCCTCCTTCATCCAGTCCATGGTGGCCGCGCCCTCATGGACCTCACCGATCTTGTACGTCACACCGGTGTAGAAGAGGATCCGCTCGGTCGTCGTGGTCTTACCCGCGTCGATGTGCGCCATGATCCCGATGTTGCGGACCTTGGCAAGGTCAAGAGCAGTGGTAGCCATGTGGCTCGTCTTCTCTCGGTCTCTCGTCTCGATAGGCCGCGGGGATTACCAGCGGTAGTGGGCGAAGGCCTTGTTCGACTCCGCCATCTTGTGCGTGTCCTCGCGACGCTTGACGCTCGCGCCCAGGCCGTTGCTGGCGTCCACCAGCTCGTTCAGCAGGCGCTCGGTCATGGTCTTCTCGCGACGCTGGCGGGCGTACTGCACCAGCCAGCGCAGGGCGAGCGTCGTGCTGCGGGACGAACGGACCTCGACCGGCACCTGGTAGGTGGCGCCACCGACGCGGCGGCTGCGCACCTCCAGAGCGGGCTTCACGTTGTCCAGCGCACGCTTCAGGACCACGAGCGGGTCCTGTCCGGTCTTCTCGCGGGCTCCTTCGAGGGCGTCGTACACGATGCCCTGCGCGATGGAGCGCTTGCCGTCGAGCAGCACCTTGTTGATCAGTGCGGTGACCAGCGGCGAACCGTAGACCGGGTCGGTGATCAGCTGGCGCTTTGGCGCCGGGCCCTTGCGCGGCATGCTTACTTCTCCTTCTTAGCGCCGTAACGGCTGCGCGCCTGCTTGCGGTTACGGACGCCCTGGGTGTCCAGAGAACCGCGGATGACCTTGTACCGGACACCCGGCAGGTCCTTCACACGGCCACCGCGCACGAGCACGATGGAGTGCTCCTGGAGGTTGTGCCCGACGCCGGGAATGTAGGCCGTGACCTCGATCCCGCTGCTGAGCCGGACACGGGCGACCTTGCGCAGAGCGGAGTTCGGCTTCTTCGGCGTAGTGGTGTAGACACGCGTGCACACACCACGACGCTGCGGACTCCCCTTCAGCGCCGGGGTCTTGTTCTTCGAGACCTTGTCCTGTCGGCCCTTGCGGACCAGCTGCTGGATGGTGGGCACCGCGTCTCCGTCTTTCTCGTGACCTACGCCGGTTCTGTTAGCCGATTGCGCTATTGACCTGCTGGATTTCCCGTCTCCCCCGACCCCCGCATCCGGGCGTGTCGCACTCTGCCCGAACATGACGGTGCCGACACGCTCGACCTCGCGGCCGACTGTCGTGGGAGGAGGTGTCACGCGTCGCTGTCGGGACGCCACCTCAAGGCAACCGGGGAAGCCCAGGAGGAACGGTCTCCAAAGCGCACACGTGTGACCCGCTGACTCACGGGCACGAAGTTGAAGAGTACCGAACGGCGTCTACCTGGTCAAAACAGCGGCGTCCGTGCTCGGTACCCGTGGCTCCGCAGCCTCATGCTGCCGTAGGTCACCCTCTAGTGTACGGGCAGTCAAGAGTGGACGCGTTCCGATTTTCGCGCTCCCCGGCGTCCGCGCTCCGGCCCCGGTTCACTCTGCCCCTCGCCCTACCCATCCGGGACCGCGGCACACGTGCCGACCGCACGAACCTCCGAACGCGTACGGCCCGCCCCGACCGGAGTCGGAAGCGGGCCGTACGCGGCGCCGGCGGCCCCGGCTCAGAACAGCAGCGACACGCCGCCGATGACGATCTCCAGCACCGACAGCGCGATGCCGATCCACGCCGTGACGACTCCGCCGCGCACCAGGTGCTCCCCCTCCAGCTGCCCGTTGGAGGACCGGATGGCCCGCCGGACGCCGGGAGCGAGCACCAGTGCGGCGATCGCCGTGCACAGGCCGAGCACCGGGACCAGCCCGAGGATGCCCAGCCAGAGCGTGGCGCCGGCGCGCGGCGCGGTCTCCGGCCAGTCGTCGATGTTGTCGTAGCCCGGGTACTCCTCACCCGCCGAGCCGCCGAGCGGGCGGTCGTCGAAGCCGGGGAACTCGTCGGCCACCCGGTCCCGGCCGCCGCGGCCGCGCCGGCCGCGCGGCCCGGGACGCGCGGTCCCGTCCGCCTCGTCGTAGCCGCCGGACTCCGGGTAGTCCGGGTAGTCCGGCTCGTCCCGGTAGTCGGCGCGGTCGTCGTACCGGTCGTCGTAACCGCGCTCGCCGTACCGGTCGTCGGCGCGGTCGTCGTACCGGTCGTCGTAACCGCGCTCGCCGTACCGGTCGTCGGTACGGTCGCCGTACCCCCGGCCGTCGTGACCGCGATCGCCGTACCGGTCGTCGGTACGGTCGCCGTACCCCCGGCCGTCGTGACCGCGGTCGCCGTACCGGTCGTCGACGCCGTCGCCGTACCCCCGGTCCTCGTCACCGCGGCCGGGTTCGCCGTAGCCGTCGGCCTCGCGGCCTCGGGCGAAACCGGCGTCCTCGTCGCGGCGGTCCCCCCGCTCGTGCGGTTCGCCACCGAGGAGGTCGTCGCTGAGGACGGGCATCGCCTGGGTGCCCTCACCCGGGTCCGGGTGGTGCGGGTCGGCGTGCCAGTCCTCGCCGGTCACGGGCGGCACGGGGCCGTCGCCGCGCAGGTCCTCCGGCCGCAGCGCCTGGGTGGTGTGCGTCGGGTTGCCGTCCCGGCGCCGGTCCTGGGCCTCGGCGCCGATCCGCCGCACCTCCTCCGGAAGGCGCGGATCGTCCCGGCTGAACGCCCAGGTGTTGCCGCTGCCGGTCCCGAGGTCGCCGCCCAGGGTGGGCTGCTCCGCGGCCGGCGGCTCAGGACGCGACTCGGTTCCGGCCCGTCCGCCCGCGGGTTCGAAGGGATCGGTGAGCGGGTCCGCGGCGCGGTCCGCCGCCGGACCACCCGGCGAACCGGCGCCGACGGGTGCCGGGTCCCGCCAGTCGCGGGGAGCGCCGAGCTCGTCGGCAGGCGCGCCCCCGGTCGGCGGCCGGTGGCCGCCATCCCAGGGCTCGGCGCCCAGCGGGTCGTCGTACCTGCGCTCGGCATCGGCGCGGTCGGTGTCGAGGCCGCCCGTGCTGGGCGGCCAGGCGGTGTCGGCCGCGAGCGGGTCCGGCCCCGGGGTCCCCGCCGCCTCCCGGCGTGTGTCCCAGTGCCCCGCGCCCGGCGATCCCGACAGCGGGTCCGACCGGTAGTCCGCCAACGGATCCAGCGGATCGGGCCGGCGGTCCCCCAACGGTCCGCGTGTGTCGTGCTCGGCCGCCCCGGCCCCCCGGTACGTCGGTCCGCCGAGCGGGTCCGCGTCCGCCCGCTCCGGGGCCTCCGGAACCCGGTACGGCCCGTCAAGGGGATCGAAGCCCGGGTACGCCGGCTCCGGGCCGCCGGACGGGCGGCCCAGCGGATCGGCGTCGCCCGCGGACGGCCCCCGGTCCTCGGCGCGCGGCCAGGCGGTGTCGGCCGCGAGCGGGTCCGGCCCCGGGGTCCCCGCCGAATCCCGAGGCGTGTCCCAGTGCCCCGCGCCCGGCGCACCCGAGGGCGCATCCGACCGGTAGTCCGCCAACGGATCCAGCGGGTCGTGCTCGGCCGTCCCGGCCCCCGGGTACGTCGGCACGCCCGGCGGTTCCGCGTCTGCGCGGTCGGGCGCGCCCGGGCCCCAGCCGGGATAGCCGGCGGCGGTCCCGCTCCCGCCGGAGGAGAACGCCGCCGGCTGCTCGCCGGTCGGCACGCGGTAGACGCCGGCGTGCGGCGCATCGTCGCCGCCGCGGCCCGGCGAGCCGTCGGCCGCGGGTGCCGGGCCACCCAACGGGTCGCCGGCGCGCTCACCGGACGGCGCCGGGTTCCAGGCGTCGGCGGAGCCGGTGTAGGGCCGGTCCAGCGCGGGGTCCGGCCGCCGCGGTTCCCCGTGGTCGGAGGCGCCGCCGGCTTCGCCGGCACCGTTGCGGTACCCGCCCCAGTCGTCCGTGCTGCCGCCGGACGGCCATCCGCCGTCGGAGCGGGAGGAGGCCGCCCCGAGGCCGGAATGGCCGTCGGCCAGCGGGTCGCGGCCGGCGTCGGAGTACCCCCCGAAGGCGGCCGGCTCGCCGACCGGGGTGTGCGCTGCGGGCCACGGCCGGCCGTCGTCGAGCGGGCGCCCGGACCGGTCCGGTGCCGGCCCGCCGGCGTCGCCGGCGGGCCGGTAGGAGTCGCCCAGCGGGTCACCGTACCCCGTCGGCGGCCGCCCGTCCCCCTGCGCCGCGGCGGCGGCGTCGGGGTAGGCCCCCGGGTCTCCGGCCGGAGCCGGCTCCCCCATCCCGCCGAGGGCGGAGGGGTAAGGCTCGGCCATGCCGGGACGCCGGGCGGCGTCCCCGTAGCCGAGCCCCGGGTACCCGCCCGCACCGGGCGCCGCCACGTCACCGTGGCCCCGCAGATAGGGATTGTCCGTCAAAGGCGCGGGCCGCTCACCGCCGGGTGCGGTCTCGGGGCCGTCCTGAGTCCGCTGCTCGTCGCCGCTGGGGTCCTCGTACCGCGCCTGGGCCCGGTACCGGTCGCCGCTGGGCGTGAACCACGAGTCCGGCGTATGCTCCGGCTGCTCGTTCCGGTCCTCCGGCGACCTGTACGGCCCTCCCCCGTTTTCGGTCACTGTGTTCGATCTCCCGACCGCGCGTGCGCGCTCTTCCGACTGTCCGCCCGAGTATGGCGGGCGGCAACGACGAACGGCGGCAGTACCACCCCTCCGGAGTGGACCACCGCCGTCGCCAGTTCAACCAATCGATCTCACCGGTTGGTTCTCAGGTCACCTGTTGTAGGGACCGAAGTCGTACTCCTCCAGCGGGACGGCCTCGCCGGACCCCTGGCCGAAGGTGTACTCGCTGGGCTCCTCGTAGGCCGACACCGAGTACATCGACGCCTTGGCCTCCTCGGTCGGCTCGACCCGGACGTTGCGGTACTGCGGCATGCCGGTACCGGCCGGGATGAGCTTACCGATGATGACGTTCTCCTTGAGCCCGAGCAGCGGGTCGCTCTTGCCGTGGATGGCGTTCTCGGTGAGGACCCGGGTGGTCTCCTGGAACGAGGCCGCGGACAGCCACGACTCCGTGGCCAGCGATGCCTTGGTGATGCCGAGCAGCACCGGCCGGCCGGAGGCCGGCTGGCCGCCCTCGGCCACCACCTGGCGGTTGATCGCCTCGAACTTCGGACGCTCCACCATCTCGCCCGGCAGCAGCTCGGTGTCGCCGGACTCCAGGATGTTCACCCGCTTGAGCATCTGCCGCACGATGATCTCGATGTGCTTGTCGTGGATCGAGACACCCTGCGACTTGTAGACCTCCTGCACCTCCGACACCAGGTGCTGCTGGACCGCGCGCGGCCCCTGGATGCGCAGCACCTCGTGCGGGTTGATGGCGCCCTGGATGAGCTGCTGGCCGACGGTGACGTGGTCGCCCTCGCCGACGAGCAGCCGGGCCCGCATCGGAACCGGGTAGGCGATCTCGTCCGAGCCGTCGTCCGGGATCAGGACGATCTTACGGCTCTTCTCGGTCTCCTCGATCCGGATCCGGCCCTCGACCTCGCTGATCGGGGCCACACCCTTGGGGATGCGGGCCTCGAACAGCTCCTGGACGCGGGGCAGACCGTGCGTGATGTCCTGACCCGCGGAACCGCCCATGTGGAAGGTCCGCATGGTCAGCTGGGTGCCGGGCTCACCGATGGACTGCGCCGCGATGATGCCGATGGCCTCACCCACGTCGACCGGCTTGCCGGTGGCCAGCGAACGGCCGTAGCAGGTGCTGCACACGCCGATCTTCGCCTCGCAGGTCAGCGAGCTGCGCACCCGCACCCGCTCGACCCCCGCGGCGATCAGCTTGTCGATCATCGTCTCGGTGGTGTCGGTCAGCGCCGCGGCGACGACCTTGCCGTCCACGACGACGTCCTCGGCGAGGGTGCGGCCGAAACCGGTGTTCTCGACGTTGTGCTTGCGCACGACGACGCCGGCGGCGTTCTTCTCGCCGATCTCGTGCCACAGCGACCGGTCGGTGCCGCAGTCGATCTCGCGGACGATGACGTCCTGCGCCACGTCCACCAGGCGGCGGGTGAGGTAGCCGGAGTCGGCGGTCCGCAGCGCGGTGTCCGCCAGGCCCTTGCGCTGGCCGTGCGTGGAGATGAAGTACTCCAGCACGGACAGGCCCTCGCGGTAGGAGGACTTGATCGGCCGCGGGATGGTCTCGCCCTTGGTGTTGGAGACCAGGCCGCGGATACCGGCGATCTGGCGGACCTGCATCGGGTTGCCTCGGGCGCCGGAGTTGACCATCATCCACACCGGGTTGTCGGCGGGGAAGTTCTCCTCCATCTCCTTGGCGACCTCGTTGGTGGCCTTGGTCCAGATCTCCGTGAGCTCCTGGCGGCGCTCGTCGTCGGTGATCAGACCGCGGTCGTACTCGCGCTGGATCTTGTCGGCCTGCCGCTCGTAGCCGTCCAGGATGGCCTGCTTGCGCGGCGGGGCGACGACGTCGCCGATGCCGATCGTCAGGCCGGACCGGGTGGCCCAGTGGTAGCCGGCGTCCTTCAGCGCGTCCAGCGTGGTGGCCACCTGGACCTTCGGGTAGTTCTCCGCCAGCTCGTTCACCAGGGCGGACACCTGCTTCTTGCCCACCTGGTAGTTGACGAACGGGTAGTCCACCGGGGTGGTCTCGTTGAAGAGGTACCGCCCGAGGGTGGTCTCCAGCGTGTACGGCTCGCCCGGCTGGTGCTCCTCCGGCGCGATCCAGTCGCGCGGCGGCGGGGCGTCGCCCTCCAGGCGCAGCTTGATGCGCGCCTGCAGGTCGAGGTCGCCGAGGTCGTAGGCCATGATGGCCTCGCCCGGAGTGCGGAACGCCCGGCCCTCGCCCTTCGCACCCTCCTTGAGGGTGGTCAGGTAGTAGAGCCCGATGATCATGTCCTGGGTGGGCATGGTCACCGGCTTGCCGTCGGACGGCTTCAGGATGTTGTTCGTGGCGAGCATGAGGATGCGCGCCTCGGCCTGGGCCTCCGCCGACAGCGGCAGGTGCACCGCCATCTGGTCGCCGTCGAAGTCCGCGTTGAACGCGGTGCAGACGAGCGGGTGGATCTGGATCGCCTTGCCCTCGACCAGCTGCGGCTCGAACGCCTGGATACCCAGCCGGTGCAGGGTGGGCGCCCGGTTCAGCAGCACGGGGTGCTCGGTGATGACCTCTTCGAGCACGTCCCACACCACGGGGCGGGAGCGCTCGACCATCCGCTTGGCGCTCTTGATGTTCTGCGCGTGGTTCAGGTCCACCAGGCGCTTCATCACGAACGGCTTGAACAGCTCCAGGGCCATCTGCTTGGGCAGACCGCACTGGTGCAGCTTCAGCTGCGGACCGACGACGATGACCGAGCGGCCGGAGTAGTCGACGCGCTTGCCGAGCAGGTTCTGGCGGAACCGGCCCTGCTTGCCCTTGAGCATGTCCGACAGCGACTTCAGCGGCCGGTTGCCCGGGCCGGTGACCGGACGCCCGCGGCGGCCGTTGTCGAACAGCGCGTCGACGGCCTCCTGCAGCATCCGCTTCTCGTTGTTGACGATGATCTCGGGCGCGCCGAGGTCGAGCAGCCGCTTGAGGCGGTTGTTCCGGTTGATGACCCGGCGGTACAGGTCGTTCAGGTCCGAGGTGGCGAACCGGCCACCGTCGAGCTGGACCATGGGACGCAGGTCCGGCGGGATCACCGGGATGCAGTCCAGGACCATGCCGTTCGGGCTGTTGCGCGTGTTCAGGAACGCCGAGACGACCTTGAGCCGCTTGAGGGCGCGGGCCTTCTTCTGGCCCTTGCCGGTGCGGATGGTCTCGCGCAGCTTCTCGGCCTCGGCGTCGAGGTCGAAGTTGGCGAGGCGCTCCTGGATCGCCTGGGCGCCCATGCCGCCCCGGAAGTACTTGCCGAAGCGGTCGCGCATGTCGCGGTAGAGCAGCTCGTCGCCCTCGAGGTCCTGAACCTTGAGGTTCTTGAAGCGGTTCCACACCTCTTCGAGGCGGTCGATCTCGCGCTGGGCGCGGTCGCGGATCTGCCGCATCTCGCGCTCGGCGCTCTCGCGGACCTTGCGGCGCGCGTCGCCCTTGGCGCCCTGCTCCTCCAGCTCGGCCAGGTCGGCCTCAAGCTTGCGGTGCCGCTCCTCGACGTTGGAGTCGCGCCGCTGCTCCAGGTGCTGCCGCTGGACGGAGATCTGCGCCTCCAGGGACTGGAGGTCGCGCTCCCGGGCCTCGGTGTCCACCCACGTGACCATGTAGGCCGCGAAGTAGATGATCTTCTCGAGGTCCTTCGGAGCGAGGTCGAGCAGGTAGCCCAGGCGGCTGGGCACGCCCTTGAAGTACCAGATGTGGGTCACGGGCGCGGCGAGCTCGATGTGGCCCATGCGCTCACGCCGGACCTTGGCCCGGGTGACCTCCACACCGCACCGCTCGCAGATGATGCCCTTGAAGCGGACCCGCTTGTACTTGCCGCAGTAGCACTCCCAGTCCCGGGTCGGACCGAAGATCTTCTCGCAGAAGAGCCCGTCCTTCTCCGGCTTGAGGGTGCGGTAGTTGATGGTTTCCGGCTTCTTGACCTCGCCGTGCGACCACTGACGGATGTCCTCGGCCGTCGCGAGGCCAATTCGCAGCTCGTCGAAGAAGTTGACGTCGAGCACTTAATTCGTCCCCTGCTCTTGGATCGCGGAATTAGACCTCTTCGACGCTGCTCGGCTCGCGCCGACCCAGGTCGATTCCCAGTTCTTCCGCTGCGCGGAAAACGTCCTCATCGCTGTCCCGCATCTCGATGGACATACCGTCGCTGGACAGCACTTCCACGTTCAGACAGAGCGACTGCATCTCCTTGATGAGCACCTTGAAGGATTCGGGGATACCCGGCTCGGGGATGTTCTCGCCCTTGACGATGGCCTCGTAGACCTTGACCCGGCCCACGACGTCGTCGGACTTGATGGTGAGCAGCTCCTGGAGGGCGTAGGCGGCACCGTAGGCCTCCAGCGCCCACACCTCCATCTCGCCGAACCGCTGGCCGCCGAACTGCGCCTTGCCGCCCAGCGGCTGCTGGGTGATCATCGAGTACGGACCGGTGGAACGCGCGTGGATCTTGTCGTCCACGAGGTGGTGCAGCTTCAGGAAGTAGGTGTAGCCGACCGCGATCGGCTCCTTGAAGGGCTCACCGGTGCGGCCGTCGAAGAGCCGCGCCTTGCCGTGCTCGTTGACCAGGCGCTCCCCGTCGGCGTTGGGCAGGCTGGACGCGAGCAGGCCGCCGATCTCGTTCTCCCGCAGGCCGTCGAAGACCGGCGTGGCGACCTTGGTGCCGGGGGTGATGTCGTCGGCCCCGATGGCCCGCATCGCCTGCTTCCAGCCCTCGTCGTCGCCCTCGATCTTCCAGCCGCTCTTGGCCAGCCAGCCGAGGTGGATCTCCAGGATCTGCCCGACGTTCATGCGGCCGGGCACGCCCAGCGGGTTGAGCACGATGTCGACGGGCGTGCCGTCCTCCAGGAACGGCATGTCCTCCTGCGGCAGGATCTTGGAGATGACGCCCTTGTTGCCGTGCCGGCCGGCGAGCTTGTCGCCGTCGGTGATCTTGCGCTTCTGGGCCACGTACACCCGGACCAGCTCGTTGACGCCGGGCGGGAGCTCGTCGCCGTCCTCGCGGCTGAACACGCGCACGCCGATGACCTTGCCGGACTCGCCGTGCGGCACCTTCAGCGAGGTGTCGCGCACCTCGCGGGCCTTCTCACCGAAGATCGCGCGCAGCAGCCGCTCCTCCGGGGTCAGCTCGGTCTCACCCTTCGGGGTGACCTTGCCGACCAGGATGTCGCCGTCGACGACCTCCGCGCCGATCCGGATGATGCCCCGGTCGTCCAGGTCGGCGAGGACCTCCTCGCTGACGTTGGGGATCTCGCGGGTGATCTCCTCCGGGCCGAGCTTGGTGTCGCGGGCGTCGACCTCGTGCTCCTCGATGTGGATCGAGGACAGCACGTCGTCCTGCACGATGCGCTGGGAGAGGACGATGGCGTCCTCGTAGTTGTGGCCCTCCCACGACATGTAGGCCACGAGCAGGTTGCGGCCCAGCGACATCTCACCGTTGTCGGTGGACGGACCGTCGGCGAGCACCTGCTGCTCCTCGACCCGCTGCCCCTCCTCCACGATGGGACGCTGGTTGAAGCAGGTGCCCTGGTTGGTCCGCTTGAACTTGGCGACGCGGTACGTCTTGCGGGTGCCGTCGTCGGCCATCACGGTGATGTAGTCGGCGGTGACGTCCTCGACGACACCCGCCTTCTCGGCCAGGATGACGTCGCCGGCGTCGGTCGCCGCCCGGTACTCCATCCCGGTGCCGACCAGCGGCGCCTCGGAGCGGAGCAGCGGCACGGCCTGGCGCTGCATGTTGGAGCCCATGAGCGCGCGGTTGGCGTCGTCGTGCTCAAGGAACGGGATCAGCGCGGTCGCCACCGACACCATCTGGCGCGGCGAGACGTCCATGTAGTCGACCTCGCCCTTGTGGACCGCCTCGAACTCCCCGCCCTTGCGGCGGACCAGCACGCGGTCCTCGGCGAACGAGCCGTCGGCGTTGACCGGCGTGTTCGCCTGGGCGATGACGTAGCGGTCCTCCTCGTCGGCGGTGAGGTAGGAGATCTCGTCGGTCAGCCGGCCCTCGACGACCTTGCGGTACGGGGTCTCGACGAACCCGAACGAGTTCACCCGGCCGTAGGCGGCGAGCGAGCCGATCAGGCCGATGTTGGGGCCTTCCGGGGTCTCGATCGGGCACATGCGGCCGTAGTGCGACGGGTGCACGTCGCGGACCTCGAAGCCCGCGCGCTCGCGGGACAGGCCGCCCGGGCCCAGCGCCGACAGGCGGCGCTTGTGGGTCAGGCCCGCCAGCGGGTTGTTCTGGTCCATGAACTGCGACAGCTGGCTGGTGCCGAAGAACTCCTTGATGGAGGCGACGACCGGCCGGATGTTGATCAGGGTCTGCGGCGTGATCGCCTCGACGTCCTGCGTGGTCATGCGCTCGCGGACGACGCGCTCCATGCGGGCCAGGCCCAGGCGGACCTGGTTCTGGATCAGCTCGCCGACGGTGCGCAGGCGGCGGTTGCCGAAGTGGTCGATGTCGTCGACCTCGATCGGGAAGCTGCCGTGCTCGCGCGCCAGCTCGTCCTCGCCGGCGTGCAGCCGGACGAGGTAGTCGATCGTGGCGACGATGTCCTCTTCGGTCAGGGTGCCCTGGGTGTACTCCGCCTGCAGCCCCAGCTTCTTGTTGAGCTTGTAGCGGCCGACCTTGGCGAGGTCGTAGCGCTTGGGGTTGAAGTACAGGTTCTCCAGCAGCGTCTGCGCCGACTCCTTCGTGGGCGGCTCCCCCGGGCGCAGCTTGCGGTAGATGTCCAGCAGCGCGTCGTCGGTGCCCGCGGTCGGGTCCTTCTCCAGCGTGTTGCGGATGGACTCGTACTGGCCGAAGCGCTCCAGGATCTGGTCGGTGGTCCACCCCAGCGCCTTGAGCAGCACGGTGACGCCCTGCTTGCGCTTGCGGTCGATGCGCACACCGACGAAGTCGCGCTTGTCGACCTCGAACTCCAGCCAGGCCCCGCGCGACGGGATGACCTTGCAGCCGTAGAGGTCCTTGTCGGAGGTCTTGTCGACCTGGCGGTCGAAGTACACACCCGGCGAGCGGACAAGCTGCGACACGACGACGCGCTCGGTGCCGTTGATGATGAAGGTGCCCTTGACGGTCATGAGCGGGAAGTCGCCCATGAACACCGTCTGGCTCTTGATCTCACCGGTGTCGTTGTTGATGAACTCCGCCGTGACGAACATCGGGGCGGAGTAGGTCATGTCCTTGTCCTTGCACTCCTCTTCGGAGTACTTGGGCGGCTCGAACCGATGGTCGCGGAACGACAGCGACATCGTGCCCGAGAAGTCCTCGATCGGACTGATCTCCTCGAAGATCTCTTCGAGGCCAGACTGCTCCGGAACGTCCTTGCGGCCGGCGTTACGAGCCGACTCGACTCGGGTACGCCACTTCTCGTTACCGAGCAGCCAGTCGAAGGACTCGGTCTGCAGGGCGAGAAGGTTCGGGACCTCGAGTGGTTCCTGGATGCGGGCGAAGGAAACGCGGTTCGGACCAAGGGCGTTAGCGGAGGCGTTGCGCGAGGCTGCCAACAGGGGTCCTTCCGAAGGCTTGTGGCGGTTGATGCGCGCGCACGCCGGACGACCCGAATGTCGAGGAACCGCCGGACAGGGGCGGCTCCCATCTAGAGGACGTACGCACCAGCCCAATCACGCAAGAATTGGACACTACGTACGGACTCCGGCACAGGATTCGTCAATGGGCAGCGCAAAAGGGCAGTGTAGCCGAATACTACACCGCTGTCCAACGGCAGCCCCCGGAGTCAGTCACGACACCACGCAGCATCGCCGCAACCGGCGGATCCGTCAAGCCCAGATCCGACAGAACAGGTCATTCCGCCTCCGTGAGAGGTCCCACAGGCCCCGGCAGGTGTGAGGGAGCATACATCCGGGAAGGACTCCCGGTTCCCCCGCTTCTGCTGCCGGCCTCCCGCGCCGGCCCGCCCGTAACCCGTCCGCCGGCTCGGAACCGGCGGGAGGCGCGGACGGACGCCGTCGCGATTATTCCAGTCCCCGCGACCGCTCGCGGCGCCGACAGGCGGCGTCCCGCCGTTTTTCCGGGCCCGCTCCGCCCGCCGGCCCCGGGGACGCCGACGGGCGGCCGCCCCCGAGGGAGCGGCCGCCCGTACCGGCAGCCGGGAAGACCGGACTACTTGAGCGTGACGGTGGCGCCGGCGCCCTCCAGGGCGGCCTTGGCCTTCTCCGCGGTCTCCTTGTTGACACCCTCCAGCAGCGGCTTCGGGGCGTTGTCGACCAGGTCCTTGGCCTCCTTGAGGCCCAGGCTCGTGAGGCTGCGGACCTCCTTGATGACCTGGATCTTCTTGTCGCCCGCGGCCTCGAGGACGACGTCGAACTCGTCCTTCTCCTCCTCGGCGGCGGCCTCGCCGCCGCCGGCGCCCGGAGCGGCGGCCACGACCGCGGCCGGAGCGGCGGCGGTGACGTCGAAGCGCTCCTCGAACTTCTTCACGAAGTCCGCGAGCTCCAGGAGGGTCATCTCCTCGAAGGAGGCGAGCAGTTCGTCGGCGGTGAGCTTCGCCATGATTGCGGTCTCTCTTTCTCTTCCGGCCCGGGCGCCGGACGGCGCCGTGCCGAGCCTGTGCCTCCGGCGCGCGGCGCACCGGAGCGGGGTGGTCTGGGGTGGTTAGGCTTCCGCTCGCTTGTCGTGCAGCGCCTGGGCCAGCCGCACGGTCTTGGACGGGAGCGCCTGGAACAGGGCGGCAGCCTGCCCCTGCTTGGCCTTGAGCGCTCCGGCCAGCTTCGAGAGGAGAACCTCGCGGGACTCGAGGTCGGCCAGCCTGGTGATGTCCTCGGGGGTCATCGCCTTGCCGTCGATGACACCGCCCTTGATCACCAGCGGCGGGTTCGCCTTGGCGAAGTCACGCAGACCCTTGGCGGCCTCGACCACGTCGCCCTTGACGAAGGCGATGGCGGAGGGGCCCTGGAACAGGTCGAGGACCTGCTCGTCCAGGCCGGCCTCGGAGGCCGCGATCTTGGTGAGCGTGTTCTTCACGACGCGGAACCGCGCGTTCTGGCCGAGGCTGCGGCGCAGTTCGGTGACCTGCGCGACAGTGAGCCCACGGTACTCGGTCAGCACGGCGCCCGACGAACTCTGGAATTCCTCCGTGAGTTCGGCGACGGCGGCTGCCTTCTCCGGCTTCGCCATGGGACTCCTTCCAACTGTGAACACCGGCCAAGGAGCCATCGGAGTGGGCGGCGGAGGCATGAGAAAAGCCCCGGCGCGGGCGCACGGGGCGAGGGCCGGGTTGCGCTGCCGTCGGAGGGACGGGGCATCCGGCCACTGCTCACATCACGCCTGCGCTGGCCGCCCATTCGCATGGGACCTTGGGTCACCCGACGGGTGACGACCGGCGGTCTTCGGCACCACTCATACTAGGCCACGTTCCCGGGTGGTCAGAACAGGTGCGGCGCGGTCCGCAGCGGCCGGCCCTCGGTCTGCCGTCCCGGTCCCCGCGGCGCGGGTGGCCCGGAGACGCGCCGGGCGCCCCGGCCGCACGCGGGGTGCGGACCGGGGCGCCCGTGAGACCTGCGACGCCGGCGCGGGGCGCCGGCCGCTGTCAGGCGGAGGCCGCGGCGAGGTTGCGCGTCACGTTGGGGTCGACCGGGATGCCCGGGCCCATGGTCGTGGTCAGCGTGGCCTTCTTGATGTAGCGGCCCTTCGCGGCCGACGGCTTGAGCCGCAGCACCTCGTCGAGGGCGGCGCCGTAGTTCTCGACCAGCTTCTGCTCGTCGAACGACACCTTGCCGATGATGAAGTGCAGGTTGCCGTGCCGGTCCACGCGGAACTCGATCTTGCCGCCCTTGATCTCGGTGACGGCCTTGGCGACGTCAGGGGTGACGGTCCCGGTCTTGGGGTTCGGCATCAGGCCGCGCGGGCCGAGCACCCGGCCCAGCCGGCCGACCTTGCCCATGAGGTCGGGGGTGGCGACCACGGCGTCGAAGTCGAGGAAGCCGTTCTGGATCTCCTGGACGAGGTCGTCGTCGCCGACGTAGTCGGCACCCGCGGCGCGGGCCTGCTCGGCACGCTCACCGGTGGCGAAGACCAGGACCCGAGCGGTCTTGCCGGTGCCGTGCGGCAGGTTGACGGTGCCGCGCACCATCTGGTCGGCCTTGCGGGGGTCGACCCCGAGGCGCAGGGCGACCTCGACGGTGGCGTCGAACTTGACGGAGACGGTCTCCTTGGCGAGCTTGACGGCCTCGGCCGGCGCGTACAGCCGGCTGCGGTCGACCAGCTCGCTGGCCTTGCGGTGGTTCTTGCTGCGCTTCACGGAACACTCCTGTCGAGGGGCTGTGGTGTACGGGCCAGCGCCTGGCCCTGCCACGGTGGACGAGACCGGGACGGGCGTCAGCCCGTCACCTCGATGCCCATGGAGCGGGCGGTGCCGGCGACGATCTTCTCGGCGGCGTCGAGGTCGGCGGTGTTGAGGTCGGGCAGCTTGGTCTGCGCGATCTCCCGCACCTGCTCGCGGGTGATGGACCCGGCGCTGGTGCGGTTCGGGTCGGAGCTGCCCTTGTCGAGGCCGGCGGCCTTGAGGATCAGCTTCGGCGCCGGCGGCGTCTTGGTGATGAAGGTGAACGTCCGGTCCTCGTAGATGGTGATCTCCACGGGGATGACGCTGCCGCGCTGGGCTTCCGTAGCAGCGTTGTACTGCTTGCAGAAGTCCATGATGTTGACGCCGTGCGGACCGAGGGCGGTACCGACCGGCGGCGCCGGCGTGGCCTGCCCGGCCGGGAGCTGCACCTTGACGAGTGCCGCGATCTTCTTCTTCGGAGGCATTTCGGGTCCTTTGCCGGATCTACTGCGTGATGAGGTCCCTGCCCCACGCGTCGTGGGACCATGACCGTCCGCGAGGCCCCCGCCGCCCGGAGGCGGCACGGGGCGCCCCGGCCCTCGACGGGCGGGGGTGGACGCGCGTCCGCCGGGACCCGGGCGGGCGCGAACGAGCCCCGCCGAAGCGGGGCGCGGTGGGTCCGCCGGCCGGCGGACCCACCAAGTCTAGGCGATCGGCTAGATCTTCGAGACCTGGTTGAACGCCAGCTCCACGGGCGTCTCGCGGCCGAAGATCGAGACCAGCACCTTGAGCTTCTGGGTGTCGGGGTTGATCTCGCTCACCGTGGCGGGCAGCGTCGCGAACGGGCCCTCCATCACGGTGACGGACTCGCCCACCTCGTAGGCCACGTCCGAGCGGGTCTCGGTCTCCTTCTTCTTCGCCTGCTCCGCCTCCTCCTCCGGCTCCGGCGCGAGGAGGTCGGCGACCTCCTGCAGGCTGAGCGGAGCGGGGCGGTTGGACAGGCCGACGAAACCGGTGACGCCGGGAGTGTTGCGGACCGCCGCCCAGGACTCGTCCACCAGGTCCATCCGGACCAGGACGTAGCCCGGCAGCACCTTCTCGGTGACCTGCTGGCGCTTGCCGCTCTTGACCTCGGTGACCTCCTGCGTGGGCACCTCGACCTGGAAGATGTAGTCCTCCATGTTGAGCGACTGGGTGCGGCTCTCGACGTTGGCCTTCACCCGGTTCTCGTAGCCCGCGTAGGTGTGTACGACGTACCAGTCGCCCGGGAGCAGGCTCAACTGGGACTTGAACTCCTCGACCGGGTCGGGCCGGGGCGCCTCCTCCTCGGCGGCGGCCTCCTCCTCGACCTCCTCGGCACCCTCGCCGGCGGCCGCGGTGTCGGCCGCCGCGGCCTCGCCCGCGTCAGCAGCATCCGTCTGCTCGGTCCGCGGACCGGTCTCGTCCGCCGACGACTGATCCCGCTCCTCGGTGGGGAGATCGTCAGAGGTCAGTGGGGACTCGGACACGGCTGCTCTTTCTCTCGTCGGGTACGCGCTCCCAGCCGCGTGGCGGCCGAGAGAGTCGACAGCTGTCGACGCCTGTCGACAACGCCAGCTTACGGTCTCGGCCGGTGGGATGGGACCAACAGCCCATCAAAGCGCGGCACGGCCGGCGGCGCCGCGGACCCGACCCGGGTCAGGCCGGCGCGCCGAGGTTCCCGAACAGCCAGACAACGCCCTCCCCGAAGAGGACGTCGAGCCCGTAGACGTACCCGACCATGATCACGACGAACACGATGACGACGATCGTGTAGGTGATGAGCTCGCGGCGGGTGGGCCAGCGGACCTTGCGCAGCTCGCCGACGACCTGCTTGGTGAAGGTCACCGGACCGGTACGACGCTTGCGCTCCTTCTCCGGCTTGGCGTCGGCGTCAGTCTGTGTCACCTTGAGGTCCTTCGGAGTCGTCGGTTCACCTGGCACCTCCCGGCGATCCGCCGGTCGGCCGGGCGCTCACTACCACTGCGCTCCCAGATCGCTCTTGCAGGGCAGGAGGGACTCGAACCCCCAACCGCCGGTTTTGGAGACCGGTGCTCTACCAATTGAGCCACTGCCCTTCGGGGAACCCGCGTCCCCCACGATAGCCGCTGCGGCGAGCGGACGCGCGCGATTATTCGGCGTGTGCGCCACCCCAGGGCCCTCGGTCGCCTGAGTCTATGCCCATTCCGCGCACAGGACCAACCCGGCACGTCGCGGACGCCCGGCGGCGCGGTTCCACGCCTTCGCGGCGGCGCCCCCGCTCCGGGCCCGTCCGCCCCGCACCCGCCCGCCACGTGCGAGCATGGGCGTCATGACTGACCGACCTCGTATCTCCGCGCGTATCGGCGGCATCTCCGAGTCAGCGACCCTGGCGGTGGACGCGAAGGCCAAGGCCATGAAGGCCGCCGGGCGCCCCGTCATCGGGTTCGGGGCCGGGGAGCCCGACTTCCCGACCCCCGACTACATCGTCGAGGCCGCCGTCCAGGCGTGCCGCGAGCCCCGCTTCCACCGCTACACCCCGGCCGGCGGCCTGCCCGAGCTGAAGGAGGCGCTCGCCGCGAAGACGCTGCGCGACTCCGGGTACCAGGTGGACCCGAGCCAGATCCTGGTGACGAACGGCGGCAAGCAGGCCATCTACGAGGCGTTCGCCACGCTGCTGGACCCCGGCGACGAGGTCATCGTCATCGCGCCGTACTGGACGACCTACCCGGAGTCGATCCGGCTGGCCGGGGGCGTGCCCGTCTACGTCGTCACCGACGAGACCACCGGCTACCTGGCGTCGGTCGAGCAGCTGGAGGCCGCGCGCACCGAGCGCACCAAGGTGCTGCTGTTCGTCTCGCCGTCCAACCCGACCGGCGCGGTGTACACCCCGGAGCAGGTCGGCGAGATCGGCCGGTGGGCGGCCGGGCACGGGCTGTGGGTGCTGACCGACGAGATCTACGAGCACCTGGTGTACGGCGACGCCCGCTTCAGCTCGCTGCCGGTGCAGGTGCCCGAGCTGGCCGAGCGCACGGTCGTGGTGAACGGCGTCGCCAAGACCTACGCCATGACCGGCTGGCGGGTCGGGTGGGTCATCGGCCCCAAGGACGTGGTGAAGGCCGCGAGCAACCTGCAGTCGCACGCCACCTCCAACGTCGCCAACGTGTCGCAGGTCGCCGCGCTGGCCGCCGTCTCGGGCGACCTGGCGGCCGTGGCCGAGATGCGCACCGCGTTCGACCGGCGCCGGCGGACCATCGTCCGGCTGCTCAACGAGATCCCCGGTGTGTTCTGCCCCGAGCCGCAGGGCGCCTTCTACGCCTACCCCTCGGTCAAGGCGGTGCTGGGCAAGGAGATCCGCGGCCGCCGTCCGCAGACCTCCGCCGAACTCGCGGAGCTGATCCTGGAGCAGTCCGAGGTGGCCGTGGTGCCCGGCGAGGCGTTCGGCACGCCCGGCTACCTGCGGCTCTCCTACGCGCTGGGCGACGCCGACCTCGTGGAGGGGGTCGGCCGCATCGCCAAGCTGCTGGGCGAGGCCGAGTGACCCGGGCTCCCGGACCCCGCTGATCGCGGCCGCGGACCCGCTGTCCGCGGCCCCGCACCCTGCCGAGGGGGCCACCCCGATCTCCCGCGAGATCGGGGCGGCCGCGTTTTTCCGAGTACGGGACAACGGCCCGATCGGTTTGCGGCACCCTTGTGTCATGGAACGCCCGATCACTCGACTGCCCAAGGCCCACCTGCACCTGCACTTCACCGGATCCATGCGGCACGGCACGCTCGTGGAGCTCGCCCGGCTGCGCGGGGTGCACCTTCCGCAGGCGCTGGTCGAGGAGTGGCCGCCCAAGCTCAGAGCCACCGACGAGCGCGGGTGGTTCCGGTTCCAGCGGCTCTACGACATCGCCCGGTCGGTGCTGCGGGAGCCGGAGGACGTGTACCGGCTGCTGCGCGAGGCCGCCGAGGACGAGCGGGCCGCCGGCTCCGGGTGGCTGGAGATCCAGGTCGACCCGAGCGGGTACGCGGCGCGCTTCGACGGCCTCACCGCGACCATGGAGCTGATCCTGGACGCCGCGCGGACCGCCGAGCGCGGCACCGGAGTGGGGATCGGCGTGGTGGTGGCGGCGAACCGCACCCGGCACCCGCTGGACGCCAAGGCGCTGGCGCGGCTGGCCCGGCAGTACGCGGACCGCGGAGTGGTCGGCTTCGGGCTGAACAACGACGAGCGCCGCGGCCGGGCCCGGGAGTTCGAGGGCGCCTTCCGCATCGCGCGGCGGGCCGGCCTGCTGTCCGTGCCGCACGGCGGCGAGCTCCAGGGGGCCCGCAGCGTGCGGGAGTGCCTGGACGAGCTGGACGCCCACCGGATCGGGCACGGGGTACGCGCCGTCGAGGACCCCTACCTCGTGGAGCGGATCGCCACCCAGGAGGTCACGCTGGAGGTGTGCCCGAGCTCCAATGTCGGGCTCGGCGTGGTGGAGGAGCTCGCACACGTGCCGCTGCGCCGGCTGTTCGACGCCGGCGCGCCCATCGCGCTCGGCACGGACGACCCCCTGCTGTTCGGCCCGCGCCTGGCGGAGCAGTACGAAACCGCCCGGCACGTCTTCGGCTTCTCCGACGCCGAGCTGGCCGAACTCGCCCGGATGTCGATCCGCGGCTCCGGAGCGCCGGAGAGCCGGCGCAAGGAGCTGCTGGCCGGCGTCGACGCCTGGCTCGCCGCCCCGCCGGCCGGCGCCTGACCGCCGCGGCGCGCGGCGGCCGGGCGGGGCAGGCACGTCAGAACACCAACTGGCGGACGCCCTCGAAGACCATCGCGGCCCCGGCCACGAAGAACAGGACGGCCGCGCCGATCTGGATGGCGCGCTCCGGCAGCTTCTTGCCGAGCATCGCGCCGACCGCGATCGCGAGGCCGTCGGCCAGCACCATGCCTGCGGTGGAGCCGATCCACACCGGCAGCCACGGGTACTGGGTGCCCACCGTGATGGTGGCGAGCATGGTCTTGTCCCCCAGTTCGGCGAGGAAGAAGACCGCGCAGACGGTGAGGAAGCCCGAGCGGATGCGCCGGGAGGCCGCGCGCTTCTCGTCCTTGTCGGTCATCTCGTCTCCGCGCAGCGTCCACGCGCCGAAGGCGAGGAAGGCCAGACCGGCGACGAGGGTGACCCATTCGGTGGGGATCGCGAGTCCGAGCACTTCGGCGATGAGCACGCTGAGGCCGTGTACCGCGACGGTGGCGGCGGTGATGCCGAGGAGCACGGTGCGTGCGCGGTAGCGCGTCGCGAGGGACATCGCGACGAGCTGCGTCTTGTCCCCCATTTCGGCGACGAAAATGGCCGCGCCACTGACGCCGAGTGCGGTGAGGAATCCCACGGAGATCTCTGCCCTTCAGTCATGGACCGGGCAGAAGTGCGGGCGGACACACCACTTCGGCCCGGTACCGGCTACCGGGCCGAAGGTCTCGTCCGCCTGAACTCGGGTCAGGCCTGTGCGCCCGGGTCCCACCAGGGAGGACGGGGACCAGTCTGTCGAGCACACAATTGGGGACTACTCCCCTTCGACGAATTCCACGCTACCAGAAAAATGGATTCCCGCAATTTCTGGGAATGCCAATGAATTTCCGGTGAGTATCCGAAGAAATGAGTTCGGCGCACCGAAAAGAATTGCTGTCAGCCGTCAAGTGCGACGCCGACCATCACGGGCTCGTTGACCAGGGTGACGCCGAACGCCTCGGCCACACCGGCCCGCACCTCGCGCGCCAGTGCCAGCAGGTCGGCCGTGCTGGCCCCGCCGGGGTTGGTGAGGGCGAGGGTGTGCTTGCTGGATATGCGGGCCGGGCCGGTGCCGTGCCCCTTGGCGAAGCCGGCCCGGTCGATCAGCCAGGCCGCCGAGGTCTTCACCCGGCCGTCGGGCTCCGGGTAGCCCGGCGGCTCCACGTCGGGGCCCAGCCGCTCGGCGACCCGCTTGCGCAGCTCGGTGAAGGCGTCCGGGTCCAGCAGCGGGTTAGTGAAGAAGGAGCCCGCGCTGCGGGTGTCGGGGTCCGCCGGGTCGAGCACCATGCCCTTGCCGCGCCGCAGCCGCAGCACCGCGGCGCGGGCGTCGGCCAGGGGGACCCGCCCGCCCGGCTCGACGCCGAGCGTCCGCGCGAGTTCGGCGTAGCGGACCGGCCGGCTGAGGTCGGAGCGGGTCAGCTCGAAGACCACCTCGCACACCACGTAGCGGTCGGTGCCCTTGAAGGCGCTGTCCCGGTAGGAGAAGGCGCAGTCGGCGTTGCCGAGGACCCGCATGGCGCCGGCGGCGCGGTCGTGGACGAGCACCTCGACGACGGTCTCGCTGACGTCTTGGCCGTAGGCGCCCACGTTCTGGATCGGCGTCGAGCCGACGCGGCCCGGGATCCCGGACAGGCACTCGACCCCGCTGAGCCCTTCGGCGACGCACCGTGCGACGAGCGCGTCCCACTCCACGCCCGCGCTCGCGCGCACCCGCACGGTGCCATTCGCACCGGCCCGCAGGTCGATCCCCTCGGACGCGACATGCACGACCGTGCCCGGGAAGCCCGCGTCGGAGACCACCAGGTTACTGCCGCCGCCGAGGACGAGCAGCGGGTCGCCGGCGGCATCGGCCGCCACCACGGCCGCCACCAGCTCGTCGGTGGAGCGGGCCGTGACGAAGGCGGCGGCCGGGCCGCCGAGGCCGAGCGTGGTGTAGCGGGCCAGGGGCACGTTGCGGGTGGGAACAGCGGACACGGGCACCTCTGCGTCGGGGACGGGCGCGCCGGCGGGGGCCGGCGGGGACGGCCGGGTTCGTCAGGCCGCTCCGGGGCGGGGCTGCCGCGGCCCGGAGGCGGTCGAGGAACGCCTTCCTGGGCTGCTAGGCGAGCCGGACGACGGCGCTGGAGCGGGCCAGCACCTTGGCCCCGCCGCTGCGGGCGGTGATCTTCACGACGACCAGGTTGCCGTCGCGCTTCTCGCTGACCACGCCGCTCACGGCGATCTCGGCTCCGGTGTCGTCGTCGGGCACGACGACCGGGGCGGAGAACCGGACCCCGTACTCGACGAGGGCGCCGGGGTCGCCGGCCCAGTCGGTGACCAGCCGGCCGGCCTCCGCCATCGTGAACATGCCGTGCGCGATGACGTTGGGCAACCCGACGGACTTGGCGACGCGCTCGTTCCAGTGGATGGGGTTGAAGTCACCGGAGGCGCCGGCGTAGCGGACGAGGTCGAGGCGGCGCACCGGGAAGGTCCGCTCGGGAAGCTCGGTGCCGACCTCAACGTCGGCGTATCGGACGGTGGCGGTCATGGACTCTCCTCTGGCTGCCCGGGTCTGGCTACTTCACGTCCTGCTCGGCGCCGCCGCGTACCACCAGCATGATGACGGCGGTGACGACGTGCTCCCCCTCGACCGTGCTGATCTCGCTCTCCAGCGTCAGCATCTCGTTGCCGCCGAGCGCCTTGATGGCGGAGATCCGGGTGGCGGTCTCGACCACGTCGCCGGCCCGCATCGGCCGGCTGTAGCGGAAGGACTGGTCGCCGTGCACGACCATCGAGAAGTCCAGGCGCAGCTCCGGGTCGAGGGCGGCCTGGGCCACCCCCGCCATACCCATGATGATCGGGAAGGTGGGCGGCGCGACGACGTCGGTGTGCCCGGCGGCCTTGGCCGCCGCGACGTCGCGGTACACCGGGTTCGGGTCCTGGATGGCCTCGGCGAACTCCCGGATCTTGCCGCGGGTCACCTCGTAGGGCTCCGGGGACTGGTACACCCGCCCCAGGTAGTCGCGGTTGATCGGCATGGGCTCCCTCTCCAGACAGGTTCTCGGCGGCGGTCCGCCCGCGCGGCGCACCGGCCGGATCCGATCCTGCCAGCGCGGACCGGTCCGCGCACCGGGCGCCCACACAGTAGTAGCCCAGCGAGCGCGTCAGCTCACTGGGCTACGGGGTTCAGGCCGGTCGGTCCGCCACGGGTGCGGAGCGGGCCCTATCGGGTCTCGCGGTGCTCCGAGTGCTGCCGGCAGTTGGGGCAGTACTTCTTGAGCGAGAGCCGGTCAGGGTTGTTCCGCCGGTTCTTGCGCGTGATGTAGTTACGGTGCTTGCACTCCTGGCAGGCCAGGGTGATCTTCGGCCTCACGTCGGTGGCAGCCACGTTGGAGTGCCTTTCTCGCTGAACAACACGTCGAACACTGAAAAAGACCCGCGGTGACCCCTGAGCTGGCCAGGGGTCGCGCGAGTGGTAGCGGAGGCCGGACTTGAACCGACGACACAGCGATTATGAGCCGCTTGCTCTACCGACTGAGCTACTCCGCCTTAGAGCCGGGTTTCCGGACCTCTTCTGAGACTACCGGAACCCGATCAGACCGGCGAACATGATTTCCACCGGTCACCCACAGATGTGGACCGGACCTCATCAAGTGGTGGAGCCCCTTTACGGAATCGAACCGTAGACCTTCTCCTTACCATGGAGACGCTCTGCCGACTGAGCTAAAGGGGCGCGCTTCCGTGGCTTCCTCCCCGTGGGGGTTCCGCCCTTCGCGTCGGTCATGACTATACAGGGGTTCCGGGGTGCTCTGCCAACTCGGACGCGGCGGCCCGCCGGCGCCCGGCACCGGCTCCTCCCCGGCCGGGGAGGAGCGCCGCCGGCACCCGGCGGAGGGGCGCTCAGTCGACCCAGACGTTGGACATCGCGTCGCGGTGGATCATCCGGATGGTGGCCGGCAGGCCCAGCCGGTGCAGGGAGTCGGGGAGCCGGGTGTCGTGGGTGAAGACCACGAGCTGACGGTGCCGGCCGACCTCCGCCAGCACCGCCGCCAGGCCCTCGACGGTCTCGGTGTCCATGGCCTGCACCGGGTCGTCGAGCACCAGGAACCCGAACGGGTTGCCCGGGACCATGGTGCGCGGCAGGCAGATGGACAGCGCGAGCGCCTGGAACTCCCCCTGGCTGAGCAGCCCCGGCGCGTGCCCGGCGCTGCCGGTGCCGTCCACGCTGACGTCCACGGCGACCCTGCGCTGGGCGCCCCGGCCGACCAGGCGCAGCGCCTCCAGATCGATGTGGCGCTCCTGGCGGAGCCGCTGCCACACGCGTTCGGCGTGCGACGCGAGCGGGCGCAGCCGTTCGGCGCGCAGCTCCCGGGCGCACGCGGTGAACCAGTGCAGCGCCTGCTCCGCCGGGCGCAGCGTCTCGCGCGCCCGCAGCGCCGCGCGGGCGTCGTCGACCCACGCGGCGAGCTGCTCGGCGAGCTCCGCCCAGCCGTCGGTGGGATCGGCCAGCCGCTCCGTGGCCGCCTTGCGCGCGGCCACCGCGCTGGACCGCAGCCGCCGCCCGGTGCTCTCGATGTGCTCGGCCAGCTCCCCGAGGTCGGTGAGCTCGGCGCCGGCGGCCCACTGCGCCCAGACCTGTCCGAGGTCGCTGTCGGCCGGCAGCCACGAGGGCGGCGGGGCCATCAGGAACCTGGCCTGGTCGCGGGCCTGCTCGGCGCGCTCGTAGGCGGCCGCCGCACCGGCCGCCGCCGGCTCCAGCCGGGCGATCTCCGCCCGGGCGCGCGCCACCCAGTCGGCGTCGAGGGCGTCCGCCGCGCCGCAGGTCGGGCAGTCGGCGTCGCCGGGATGGCGCTGGTGGTGCTCCATGGCCTGGCGGAGCAGCTGGACCACCCCGCGGGCCCGGTCCCCCTTGGTGCCCGCGGCCATCGCCAGCTCCATCGCGGCGCCGCGCAGCTCGCTGACGACGTCGGCCATCAGCGCGCGTTCGGGGACCGCGAGGCGGCGCAGCCGGCGCAGCACCACCTGCCGGGCGGGGTCGCTGGGACCGTCGTCGGCGGCGACGGCGGCCACCCGGTCGAGGTCGATCGAGGGCGCGGTCAGCAGCTCCAGGGCGCGCGCGGCGCGCGGATCGGTGCTGCCGCGCAGCTGCTCCACCAGGTAGCCGAGGTCGCGCGCCGGGCGGCTCTGCTGCTTGTCCAGCCGGTCGCACGCCTTGGCGAGCCGGCGTTCGGTCTCCGCCAGCTCGGTGAGGCCGAGCAGCGTGGTCAGCGTGTCGTAGAGTTCGGCGGCCCGGCCGGTGACGGTCCGGCCGAGTTCGTCGTAGGAGAGGAACGGCCGGAAACGCAGCAGCTCGTCCCCCCAGCCCAGCTCGCCCAGCGGGCCCGTCTCCCCGGTGGGGAAGACCACCTCGCCGTGCGCCGAGCGGACGCTGGCGCCGGCCCAGGTCCGGGTGACGCGGGTCCACTGGGAGTCGCCGGCCATCTGGAGCTCGACGGTGATCTCGGTGCGGTCGTCGAAGTGCAGGTTGCGCCACCCGTCCCGCCATGCGGTGGGCATCCCGTCCCAGCGCAGGTTGCGGCCGGTGAGCGCCGCCTCGATGGCCTCGGCGAAGCTGGACTTGCCAGAGCCGTTGCGGCCGACGATCACGGTCAGCCCCGGGCCCGGCGGGAACTCCAGCACCGAGGCCCGGCCGATGCCGCGGAAGCCCTGGACCTCGACCCGGCCCAGGTAGCTGCGGCGCGAGCGGCGCACGGGCGAGCCCGGCTCGGCCGGCATGGGGAGGTCGGGCGCCTCGCCGCTGGCGCACGCGGCCAGGGCGTCGTCGCCGTGCAGGGCCGCGACGACCCACCGCCGGGCGGCGGGGTCCAGCGGCGCGGCCGACAGCCGCGCCGTGAGGGACTGCCCCGCCTCGGGCGCGTCCTCGTCGTTCCGTCGTCGTGGAGCCTCATTGGCGGACGTTGTCAGGGCTGTCGTCACTGTCGTCACCACACCCGCTCCATTCTTGACTTCGCCTCTGCAGACTAGGACAGGACGGGTGAAACCAGTAGAGCGTTTCTCGCATCCGGGCGGAGGCGGGCCAAGTGTGGCCGGAGTCATAGCAGGGCGGGCGCGGGCGTTCGCGCCCGGCCGGGTCCGTGCCGGAGGCCGCCGGGCCGACCGCGGGCACGGCAGGGGGCACCCGTAGCCGCGGTGGGCGTCGGCCGGGCCCCACGCCCCGGCCACCGTACGCCGCGCCCATCGGAAACGGCCACGTCCGCGCCCGCACGCGGACGCCGCCGCACCCCCGGCCGCCCCGAGGAGGCGGGTCACCGCACACGGGGCCGGCACCTGCCGCGCGTCCAGCGGGCCGTGGCCGGCCCCGGGCTGCCGACTGGCCGGGGCCACCGTGTGACGGCGGGTCCGGACCTGTGCCGGGGCGTCCCCGTCCCGGCCGCCGCCCCGGCGGCTCTCCGCCGATGGGCGGCCGCACCGGGCCGCGTCAGCGCCGCTGCGGCCGCTGACCGGCACCCGGCCCCGCCGACCGGGCTACACCCCCACCATGCGGCGCCGGTTGCCGTCCCAGCTGAAGTGCAGGGTGGCGATGCCGGGGGTGGCGGGGTCCCGCAGGCACTCGTAGATGTGCAGGCTCGGCACGGTGGGGAAGCAGCCCCAGACGCGTTCCGAGGTGAGGACGAAGTCCAGGTCCAGCTCGACGAGGAGGCCGAGCAGCCGGCCGTGCGTGGGCTCGTCGACCTTGGCGAAGGCGTCGTCGAGCAGGATCAGCCGGGGGGCGTGCGGCGCGCCGGAGGCCAGGGAGTCGAACTGGGCGGCGGCGGTGGCGAACAGCACCAGGTAGGCGATCACCCGCTGCTCGCCCTGGCTGAGCGCGGTGCGGTGGCTGAGCCGGCGCTCCCGCTCCGGATGCGCGGCGTCGGTGACGTAGACGGTGAAGGCGAACCAGGACCGGTAGTCCAGCGCCATGCGCAGCTGCGCGCCGTTCGCGGCGGTGGGGTCCAGCCGCCGGATCGCCTCGATGCAGCGGCGCAGGGCGTCGCGCAGCCGGGTGGTCTCCACCCGCGTGCGCTGCTCCGCGGGGCGCTCCAGCAGCGGGACCACGGCGCTGACGTCCTCGTCGGCGTCCGGGGCCAGCCGCCAGTCCAGGCGCACGCCCAGCCCCTGCGAGGTGGTGACGTCGCGCAGCACGGCGTTCATCCGGGCGATGAGCGAGCGCGCCTCCTCGATCTGCCGGGACAGGTGCCCGGCCAGCTCGCCCAGCAGGTGCCGCTCGAACGCCTCCTCCTCCCGCAGCCGGACGGTCTCCTCCGCCTCCGCGATGGCCTGCTCCAGGCGTTGGGCGTAGCCGGTCACGTCGTGGGCGCCGTCGTCGTCGTGGACCGTGAGCCGCTTCACGCCGGCCGGCTCGGTGAGCTCGGTGCGCGCCCCCACGACGTCGGTGGAGGCGAGCGCCCGGTGCAGCTCCTCCCGCCGGCGGAGGATGCCGTTGTCGTCGACGTCGGTGGCCGGGTCGGGGTCGAGGCGGGTCGCGACCGCGTCCACGAACGCGGCCAGGGCCGCCACCCGTTCGGCGGGCTCCGCCGTCCGCGCGGCGTCGTAGCCGGTGAGGGCGCCATCGGGGGCGGCCGGCTCGTCGAGGCCGGCCGCGGTGAGCAGCGCCGGGTCGGGCTCGCCGTGCGCGTCCTGGAGCATGGAGCGCAGCGCGTCACCGGCCGCGAGGGCCCGGCGCGCCTGCTCGGCGCGTTCGCGGCGGGCGGTCTCCAGCCGGCTCTCGGCGGCCACCCGGTCGTCCCGGGCCCGCTGGGCGGTGCGCTCCAGCTCGGGGAGCCGGTCGGCGGCGCCGTCCATGCGGGCCCGCACCTCGGCGACGGCGGCCTCGATCTGGGCGGGGTCGGCGGTGCGCGCGCGGTCGGTGAGTTCGGTCTGGCGGCGCACGGTGATCATGTCGCCGATCGCGGTCGCGCGCACGTCCTCGGCGACCACGCGGTCGGCCCGCGCCCGCTGCCACTCCTCGACGTGCGCCCGGTAGTCCTCCAGGCCGTGCGCCAGCGCCTCGAGTTCGCGGTGGGCGGCCCAGACCCGTACCAGCAGCCGGCCGAGCGCCGCCCGGGTCTGGGCGAGCTCGTCGCGGTCGGTCGGCAGCGCGTGCTCACGGGCCAGCGCCGCGACGTCGCCGCGGAGCTCCAGCGCGGTGCGCCGGGCGGAGTCGGCGGCCTCCTGCGCGGCGGCGAGCTCGCGGGTGGCCCCGGCGAGCCAGGTCCGCGCGTCGTCCAGCGCCGCCCAGGCCGCGATCAGTCCGCCGCCGCTCGGCAGGGCGCGGGCGGTCGCGATGAGCTCGTCGTGCTGGCGTTCGACGTCGCCGCGGCGCTCCTGGGCCTCGGCGAGCAGCGCCTCGGCGATCGCGATCCGCCGGTCGAGCTCGGCGAGGTGGCGGGCGCGGCTCTGCGTGCGCGCCTCCTCGCCGATGTACTCGGGGACGGCCTTGCGGTGGGCGCCCGCCGCCACGCCGAGCCGCCAGCGGCCGTCCACCGACACGGCGCTGGACGCGGGCGCGGCGCGTTCGAGGTGGAAGAGCGGACCGAGTTCGTCGGCCGGCTCGGCGCCGGCGGGGTCCAGCCGGACGGAGCCCAGCAGTGCGCGGACGTCGGCGGCCGCGACCCCCGAGCCGGGCACCTCGACCGGGATGAGGACGTCGGCCAGGCTGCGGCCGGATACCGGGCCGGCCGGGCTGAGGAGCAGATCGCGGGTGCCGGGGTCGACGACCGCACCGCCGGGGGCGATCCAGCCGGAGAGCAGCCCGGACGCCTCCAGCGCGGCCTCCAGGCCGGCGCGCTCGGCGGGGACGAGCTCGTCGGCGAAGTCCACGGCGAGGTAGAGCGGCACACCCGCGGCGGTGTCGCGGGCGGCCGTGGCCCACGCGGCGCGCGGAGCGGGGAGGTGCTCGCCCACCGCGGCGCGCCGCTCGGAGAGGTCGTCGAGTTCGGTGGCGAGTTCGCGCTCCTCCTCCACCGCCGTGTCGCGCCGGGCGCGCAGGTCGGCGAGCGGAGGATCGACGATCTCGTTCGCGCGCCGCGCCACCTCGGCGGGGACGTCGGCGTCGAGGACGCGCAGCGCGTCGTCCAGCGGCATCTCGACGCACTCCTCCAGGGCGGTGAGTGCCGCCTCCAGGTCGCTGTCGGGAGCCGCGGCCCGGACCGCGCCGATCCAGCCCCGGACCTCCGCGGCGTAGTCGGCGCTCGCGGCGCGCACGGCGGCGATGCCGGCTGCCTCGCGCTCCCTGGCGCGCTCCACGGCGGCGTCGGCCCACTCCGCCTCGTCGGCGAGTGCCTCGGCCCGGCGCTCGGCGGCGGCGAGGCCGGTGGCGCGCTCGAACAGGTCCGTCGCGGCGGCCTCGCGCTCGGCCCCCCGCTCGGCGCCCCGCGTCAGCCGGTCGTGCAGTTCGGCGAGCCGTCCGCGCAGCTCGGCGAGGTCCACGCCGGGGACGGGGTCGCGCTCGACGGCCTGCTCCAGGCCCTCCAGGTTCACGTGGGTGCTGCTCTCGCGAGGAGCGAGCACGATGCTGGCCGCCCGGGGCACCTCGCCCAGCTCCGCCGGGTCCACGCCCGCCGCGCGGGCGGCGTCCGCGAGCGGGGCGTGCGCCTGGCGCAGGCCGGTGAGCGCCCGGTCGATGGCGGCGACGTCGGCGGTGAGCCGCCGCTCCGCCTGCCGCTCGGTGGTGAGCGCGTGGCTCGCGGCCGCCCACGCGGCCTCGGCGGCGCGGATGTAGGCCGTGACGGCGGCGAAGCGTGCCTGCCGTTCGGCCTCGCTCGGGGCCGGGGCGCCGGGCGTACCGGCGGACAGGGTCGCGACGTCGGCGGCCGCGGTGTCGCGCGAGCGCCGCGTCTGGTCGCGCTCCTCCTGCACGGCCCCCTCGGCCGCCGTGAGCCGGTCCAGCTCCTCGGCGAGGCGGTCGACCTCGGCGTCGCGCTCGGCGTGGTCGTCGAGCTGCCGGCGCACGACCTCCGCCTGGCCGCGCAGCCGGCCGTGCAGGTAGCGGCGGTAGTCGGCGAGGAACTCCTCGACGCGCTCCCTGGCGGAGCGCAGCCCGGTGAGGCGGGCGCGGGCGTCGTCGAGGTCGGAGATGTTGCGCGCCACCGCGTCGAGCACGGTCTCGTCCATCGGCGGCAGCGCCTCGGACAGCACCTCCACCAGTTCGCCGGCCTCCAGCCGCTCGCCGACCGTGGGGCGGCGCAGCCGGTAGAGCAGGTGGACCAGGTTGCGGTAGCGCATCGGGTCATCGAGCCCGAACAGCTCCCGCATGACCCGCGCACGGTAGCCGGTGGCGGTGTCGTAGCAGTTCTCCGGACCGACCTCGGCACGCAGCCGGTCGATCGCGAGCGGGCGTTCGCCGACGACGAGGGCGAGGTCCTCTCCGACCCGGCGGTCGGTGACGAAGAACACGGCACGGGCGTCGCCGGCGCCGGGGGAGGCGGTGATCGCCGCGCCCAGGGTGCGCCACCGGGGCCGGTCGGCGCCGTCGCGCCCGGCGAACTCGATCCACAGGTAGCCGAGGGTGCTGGTCGGCGCGGCCTCGGCGGCGCCGGCGTCCGGCGCGGCGGCCCGGCTGTCCACCAGGAGCCAGCGCAGGCTGGTCCGGCTGGTGCCGGTGGTGTCGAGCCGGCGGGCGTCGCCGTCGAGCAGAAACGGCAGCAGCATCTCCAGCGCCTTGGACTTGCCGGCGCCGTTGCGGCCGCGCAGCAGCAGCCGGCCCTCAGCGAACCGGAAGACGTGGTCGTCGTACTGCCAGACGTTGTGGATACCGGCCCGGTTCAGCCGGTAGCGGCCGGGAGGAGCCGTCTCCTCCTCCGCCGTGGCGGGGTGTCCGGCGTCACTCATCGACCACCCTCCGCTCCGTTCCGCGCCGCGTCGCGCGGTCTGGGTCCACTGCTGACGGTCGTGTCATTCTCCCGGATCCGAGAGGCGGCCGCGTCCCGGCCGCCGGCGACCGGAGGGCCGCCCGCCGGACCCGCCGGCCGCGACCGGATCCGCCCGGACGCCCGTCCGTGGTGGCCGCCAGCGCCGTGCGGGGGCCCGCACCGGACTCCGCGCGGGACGTGCACCGGCGCACACCCGGCACCGGCCCGCAGCAGGGCGAGCTGCGGAGGGGCGGCCGCGCCGGTTCCCGTCGGGGCCGGGTCCCGGCAAGCACGGCAGGACGACGTCGTCCGGGCCGGTCGGCGGCGGTCGGCGCCGGAGGCGCGGTGCACCCGGCCCGAGCACGACGGCGTCCCGAGCGGCGGGTGCGACGGGCGCTGAGCGGCGCGGCCACGGGCCGCACCGCGGACACGCGTCCTCGGTCCGGACCGCCTGCCCGGCCGGCACCCGTGTCCGGCGCCCGGGCGTCCTCCCCCGCGGCCCCGCGCGGCCGGGGGCGGAGTCCCGGTCGGGCGGGCCACCGGAGGAGTCACCGGTCCTCCTCCGCGGCCGGCTCCGAGCGGCCCGCGTCCGGCGGGACGGTGTCCGTGCGGCTCGGCCCGTACCGTCCCGCTGCGGCGAGCAGCCGCCATCCAGAGCCGGAGGCCGCTCCCGTCTCGCGCGCCATGAGCCGGGCGTCGGCGAGCACGCCGAGGACGCGGCCGGTGAAGTCGGCCGCGTCGGGGACGTAGCTGACGGCCGCGCGCGACCAGGGGCGGCCGGACTCCGCGTCGGAGCCCGCCAGCCGGTCCAGTTCGGCGCGCAGCAGGTCGTCCGGCACCGGGACCTCTGGAGCAGGCCCGGCGGCCGGCCGGAGCTGGTGGACCAGCCGGCCGACGAGCAGCAGCGCCGCCTGGCCGACGGGGTCGGAACTGGGGAAGGCGGCGGGGCGGTCGGTGCCGCGGGCGTCCGACCCGCCGTCGTCGGGCATGATCAGCGCGACTCCCTCGGCGCGGATCTCCGCGTCGCATCCGAGGAGGGCGGCGAGTTCGGCCACAGCCCGCCACTGGTGGTGGGCGAGCCGGTCGCGGTGCTCGGCCGGCAGGTCGTCCCGGTACAGGACCGCGGTCTCCGCCAGGCGCCGGCGGATGGTGAGTTCGACGCCGCGGGTGCCGGCGGGGGCGGCGTCCGCCGCGGCGAGGAAGCCGCCGGAGTCGGCGGCGGCGCCCGGCGGGTGCGCGAGCACCTGGCGGACCGCCTCGTGGTGGACGTCGAGGACGGCCTCGGAGCCCTCGGCGCCGTATCCGGACAGGGTGCCCTCGTGCTCCTCGACGGCCCCCCAGTCGGCGAGGACGCGCAGCGCGGCGGCGAAGGCGCGCCGCTCGCCCGCGCGGTCGGCCGGGTCCAGGCCGAGTCCGGCCTCCCCCGCGGCGACGCGGACGTCGGCCGCGAGCCGGGTGACCGCGATCCGCGGCGGGGCCTCCAGGAGGGCCGCGACCGCGAGCGCCAGGTAGCTGTAGGTGCGCGGGGTGAAGTACCCGCCGCTGCCGCGGACCAGCGGCCGGCGCACCGCGGCGACCAGTCCGGTCTTGACGAGGCGGGCGTGCTCGGCGGCCACGGTGAGGCGGTAGTCGAGGACGCGGCGGAAGCGCTGCACCAGCCACTCGGCGTGCGCGCGGATCAGCGCGAAGTCCTCCGGGTGCGTGTGCGCGGTGACGAGCGGGTCGGCGAGCAGCCGCCGGGCGGCGGTCTGCCGCTCCACGGTGAGGGCCACGTCCTCCCTGGAGGCCATCAGTGGGGTCACCTCCCTGCGTGCCGGTCGGGGGCGGACGCGCGGTCGCCGGGTGGATCCGTTCGGGCCTCGGCGCCGCTGGCCCGGCGGTCCCGCCGCCCTTGGCGGTCGCCCGGTACGTGCGACCGGAGTCCCATGGTGCCGTGCCCGGCCCGGGCCGTCAGGGGTCGATGGGCGCAGGGTGATCCGTCTCTCATCCGTGCCGCGCCAACCGGTGGGCGATGCGGTGCCGGGCCGGGCGGCCGGCGCCGGGCTCGGGCTCCGGCGGGCCGCCGGGCTCCTCGGCCGCGTAGCCGGTCGCCCGTAGCCGGAGGGACTCCAGGACGAGGTCGCCCCCGGCCTCGCGCAGGGTGAGGACGGCACCGGGGTCGTGCCGGACGTGCAGCCGCACGTCGAGTTCCAGGTCTCCGGCCGAGACGGGGGCGGAGCCGGCGTCACCGGAGCCCAGGGCCGCCGTGAGCAGCTCCATGAGCACGTCCATGGCGGCCGAGGACAGCCGCAGCGGTTCACCGTCCGCGGCGGGCTCGGCCAGCACGCGGCGGACCTCCTGCGCGGCGGACCGCCGCCAGTGGGCGGCGGCCTCGGCCGCGTCGCGCAGCCGCGCCTGCTGCTCCGAGTGGTCGTCGACGAGCGCGGCCGGCCCGCGGGGCGCGGAGCGGGACACCGGGGTTGCCGCCGGGGCGTCCCACCAGCTGGTGGTCGCCGCGACCGACTCGTCATGGGTACCGCCCAGGTGCCGGGCCGGGTAGAGGGCGAACGCGGCGGTGCACAGGGCGTGGGCGGTCTCGGTGTCGGCGGCCTCGAACCACGCCGCGAGTCGCAGGAGCTCGGCCCGGCCGCGTCGCGAGCTCCGGCCGGCCGGTCCAGCCGTCCCCGGGTCCGCGGAGCCGATCGTCGTCGCCTGGTTCGGTGAGTCACCCACAACTCAGCAGACTAGAGACCCCGCGCCACCACCGTGCCCCGAACCGGGCCGCCGCGCGGTCCTCCCGCCGTCGGACCACCCGCCTGACCTCCGGCTTCCGCGGCCGCCTTTTTCGTCACCGCTCCGGCGGCCGCGCCCGGCCGCCGCGTCAGGACGGCCCGTCGGCGGGCGGGCCGGAGCCGTCCTCGGGCAGCATCAGGCGGCCGCCGTCCACCTGCCGGAGCAGCTCCCGCTGGTCCTCGGGCATGCCGGGCGCCTCGATCACCTCGTACCTGCTGAAGAAGGCGGTGTCGTCGACCGTGCGGGGCTCGCTGAGGACGACGGTGACCTGGTACGGCTCGTTCTGGCAGCCGGGGAGGCACCAGGTGCCCCGCAGCTCGCCGCTGGCGGTCGCCGAGTCAGCACCCCACGAGTCCCATTCGAGGGCGGTGAAGGTGGTGAACTCCGAGGCGGTGAGCCCTTCGGGCTCGCGGTCCTCGCGCCCCTGCTCGCGGCGGAAGAGGTTGTACACGTAGACCTCCGACCCCTCGCCCCCGGACTCGGCCGGGTGCCCGCCGGGTGCGGTGCCGGGGGAGGCAGGGGGCGTGGACGGGGCGCCCGGCGAGGTCGAGGGCGCGGTGTGGTGGCCGGGCCCGGGGGCTCGGGAGTCGAGTGACCCGCCGCCGCAGCCCGTGAGCAGGATCAGGCAGGATGCCGCCACGGCGGCAGCGCGTGCTGTTCTCATGGGTTCCTTTCCGGATGACCGACCACGCAGTGGCAATTGGCATCTCCTCGCGAACCACACTAAGCGCGCGTACCGCGCCGTATCCGTAACGACGCGCTCGACGTTTTACCGCCCCTCCCTCGATAAACCACCGCTTTCGCCAACAACGCGGTTTTCGCGGCGTGATCGGCGGTACCGAAAGGCGGGCGCCGAAGTAAGTCGACACAGACCGGACCGCGACAGGGCACACGAAAAGATCCCCCGGTGTCCACGCGATTGCGTGGACACCGGGGGATCGGGTCACCGGCCACCGGAACGCGGTCGCGATGTGGCGCCGTCGATGACGGCTCCCCCGCGCCCCGGCCGGCTGGCGACCGTTGCCCTAACCGCCTGCGCCGTTCTTCCTCGGGATGGCGTCCCAGGCGGCGTCAGAACTGAGGTTTCCGCTGATGGGCCCGTTGACGCAGTCGCCCGTGGTCTGCGGCGAGAGCGCGACGACGGTCGCGCCGAGCACCGCCACGTTGGCGTTGCACACCTGGACCGGCAGGACCTGCAGGTTCTGGTTGAACTTCTGGCGGGCCTTCTCGACGACGTCGGCCTGAGCCGGGGCGGCCATGAGGACCGCCCCGAGCACCGCGCCGACGATCAGCCCCGCGACCGCTGGTTTCCGCGGCATGGACGTCGGTCCGGTTACAGGTCGACGTTGGTGCCCTGGGCACCGTTCACGCAGTCGCCGGTGGTCTGCGGCGACAGGACCGGCACGACGATGGCGAGCACGCCGACGTTGGCGTTGCACACCTGGATCGGAACGCCCTGCAGGTTCTGGTTGTACTGCTGCTCGGAGGCGTTGACGTCCACGGCCTGCGCGGGCGCGGCGGCGAGGACGGAACCGAGGGCGATACCGGCGACGGCGCCGGCGATTCCCAGCTTGCGCAGCATGGTGAATCCCTTCTGGAAGTACACGGAGTACGTGTGGAGTTCTGGATCGGCGATGGTCGCGGGCTGACCCGGACTAGCCGACGTTGGTGGAGACCGGTCCGTTGATGCAGTCGCCGGTGGTCTGCGGGGACAGGATCGGAATGACGACGCCGGCCACCGCGATGTTGGCGTTGCAGATCTGGATCGGAACGACCTGCAGGTTCTGGTTGAACTGCTGGTCCGAGACGTTCTTGGCCTGGGCGGGAGCCGCCATCAGGACCGAGCCCAGGGCGGCCGCGGCCACCAGGCCGACGGCGCTCAGCTTGCGCAGCATGCGCCTCGCTCCTTAGCGGAAGTCGACGTTGGTGCCCTGCGGGCCGTTGACGCAGTCGCCGGTGGTCTGCGGCGAGAGCACCGGAACCACGATGGCGAGCACGCCGACGTTGGCGTTGCACACCTGGACCGGGACGACCTGCAGGTTCTGGTTGTACTGCTGCTCGGAGGCGTTGACGTCCCAGCCGTGCGCCTGGGCGGGCGCGGCGGTCAGCAGCGCGCCCATCGCGGCGCCAGCGACGAGACCGAATGCGGTCAGCTTCTTGAGCATCTTTTTCCCCATCAAATCAGGCGAGGATTGAATAAGACGCCGAGCGGCGCCCGACGTTGCGGTGGACTGCCGCAATCATTGACCGCTCTCCCGCTTTTTGTCAACGCCGAAATCAGAGAAATCGAAATGTCCGCTTCACACACCTCGCCCCCATTTGAAGAGAGAAGCAAGAAATGGCAGTAAATAAGTTTGCGGAGCTTTCCAGTTCGTTTACCGTGTCGCACCTGACAATGGCGAGTACGGTAAAGTCCGCGACGGGAAAAGCGGCGGTGAACCGCTGCTGGGAGCGGCCCCGTCCCACCGCATAGCACCACGGACCGCCGGCTATCCCCGCAGAAGCGGCGGCATTACCGCTCCGCACGTCCACCGCTCGTCCAGTGCCTGTCCACAGACCTGTGGACATCCCGTGCATACCGGCGACGAACCGATTACGGGCATGCTCTAATTCACCCTCGCCATGCTGCCCTCTTCGCGGCCGTGCGCAGGCATGAGCTGGGGTTTCGGCACTCTCGGCGCGGGCTGCGGCAGGACCGGAAAGCGGAACGGTCAACGTGGGGCCGGGACGTGCCCACAGGAGGGCGCGGGCACGGCGGGAAGAGCGGGAACCGGACCGACGCGACGTGGGGCGGCGCGGCCGGGGAACGGATCGCCCTGCCGCCGGAAGGCGCCCGCGGACGCCGTACGGCACCGGCACCGGGTCCGGCGGCGGCAAGGGGCGGGAAACGAGGCCCGCGACCTGTGATGATGCCACAGCCGGCGCGGTCCGCGCACGCCCTCGCGCACAGTCAGCCGGGCATCCCCGGCCTTACCGAGGAGGAGTTCCCTGGGACTACCAGTCCGCGACCGGCAGCCGCACACCTCCGTAGGCGGCGCTGCGGCGGTGTTCGAGATGCGGTGTGCAGGCCCAGTCGACCCAGTCCGCTCGGTCCGCCAGCTGCTTATCCTTGTGGCCATGACTGCCCAGCCTCCGGAGCCCTCTCCGCGCCCTGCACCATCCGGACAGTTCCGGGCCTCTCACGACGACCGGGAAGCGGTGGTGGAGCGGCTGCGCGACGCGGCAGCCGAGGGGCGCATCGATCTCGATGAGCTGGATTCGCGCCTGGAGCAGGCGCTGACGTCCAAGACCCACGCCGAGCTGGCTGCTCTGACCGCCGACTTGCCCAAGCCGCATTCCTCCGCGAGCCAGCCGCCGCTGGTACTCAGGGGCGGCCTGCATGGCGCGTCTCGCGGCCCCGGGCGCTGGGAGGTTCCCGGGCACGTGATCGCTCACGGAGGCATGGGGGGCGTGAAGCTCGACTTCACCCGGGTTGAGTGCAACCTCCCGGAGGTCACGGTGGAGGCGTACGGGGAGGCGGCTGGTGTCACGATCGTCCTCCCCGACGGCTGGGCCGCGGACACCAGCGGCATGGATCCCGGCCTCGGCGGCCTGACGGACAAGACCACTCCCGACCGGCGTCCGGGAACTCCGCTCATCCGGCTCACTGGGTCCGGCGGCATGGCGGGAGTCGTCATCCGCCACCCCAACCGCTGGGAACGGCGCAGGTTGGAGAGGCATCCGAGACAGGGCTAGGACGCGCGCCGGGGCGTTGCTGTGGACAGGCGACGGCCCGAGCGGGCCGGCCGCACGGCCGCGATGGCGCGCAAGCGCCGTCGCCCCTGCTCAGGAGCCGACCGGTGTCAACGCTCCTCCGCGCCGCTCCGCGCATAGTCCGCGACGACCCGAAGCTTCCCGCATCCGGTGGCCTGCGGCCGCACGTCCCAGGACATGAGAAGACCCCCGGCCACCCAGCATCGCTGCTGGCCGGCGGGGGTTCCGTTCTGGTGGCAGGTGCAGGGTTCGAACCTGCGTAGGCTGAGCCGGCGGTTTTACAGACCGCTCCCTTTGGCCACTCGGGCAACCTGCCTGGAGTGCGGCGATGTGGTGGTCGCTGCGGGAACCACGATAGCGGACATGACTGGCGGACAGGAAATCGATAAGTCCACCCCGGCGGGCGCGTCCCGGGCGCGGGCCGCGCCGCCGGCGGCGGCCGCGCGGCTAAGCTCTGTCTCTGCCGCAGCCGGACGGCGCCCCAGGGCGGGCCGGCGGGCTGACAGAGCAACCGGCCGTCCGCTCGTGGACGGCCCCGGACCGTCTCGGGGGTGCCAGCGTTCGTGGCAGCTGAATCCAGTTTCGACGTCGTCTCCAAGCTCGACCGCCAGGAGGTCGACAACGCGGTGACCCAGACCGCCAGGGAGCTCGCCCAGCGCTTCGACTTCAAGGGCACCGGCGCCTCGATCAGCTGGTCCGGCGACCGGAGCGTGGAGATCAAAGCCAACGCCGAGGGACGCGCGAAGGCGGTGCTCGAGGTCTTCAAGGAGAAGCTGGTCAAGCGCGGCGTCTCCCTCAAGGTGCTGGACACCACCGGGGAGCCGCGCCTCTCCGGCAAGGAGTACCGCCTGGCGATCGACCTCAAGGAGGGCATCTCCACCGAGGACGGCAAGAAGATCTCCAAGATCGTCCGCGACGAGGGGCCCAAGGGGGTCCGCGCGCAGATCCAGGGCGAGGAGCTCCGGGTGAGCTCCAAGAAGAAGGACGACCTGCAGGCCGTCATCGCCCTGCTCAAGGGCAAGGAGCTCGACATCGCGCTGCAGTTCGTCAACTTCCGCTGAGGGGTCGACCGCCGGGGCCGGGTCCGCGGCCCCGGCCGCTGTCCGGTGCCCGCCGGCTCCGGGCCGGGCCGCCGAGGGGCTCCCGGTCAGCCCAGATCGAGGCCGTCGGCCATCGCGCGCAGCCGCCGGATGCGCTCCGTCGTGGGCGGGTGGACCGAGAAGAGCCGGCTCATGCCGCGGTTGGGGAACGGGTGCGCGATCATCAGGTGCCCGGCGGCCAGCAGCCCGCGCTCGGCCGGCAGCGGGTGGGTCCGGCCGCCGATCTCCACCTTGCGCAGGGCACCGGCCAACCCGAGCGGATCACCGGTGAGCCGCGCCGCGGCGAGGTCGGCGCGGTACTCGCGCGACCGGCTCACCGCGAGGTGGATCATCAGGGCCGCCACCGGCCCGAGGACCAGGAAGAGCAGCCCGCCGAGCAGGCTGGGGACGTCCTCGTCCTCGGAGTCGCCGAGGGGCAGCAGCAGGGCGAGCGCCGTCAGCGAGGTGATGAAGGTCGCCAGCGTGGCGGCCACCGAGCACACGAGGGTGTCGCGCTCGCGGATGTGCGCGAGCTCGTGCGCCACGACACCCCGCAGCTCCCGCTCGTTGAGCATCCGGAGCAGCCCGGTGGTGCAGCAGATGGCGGCGCGGCGCGGGCTGCGCCCGGTGGCGAAGGCGTTGGGAGCCGCCGTGGGCGAGAGGTAGATCCGCGGCATCGGCTGCCGCGCCGCGGTGGCGAGCTCCCGGACGATCCGGTACAGCTCGGGCCGCTCGATCTCGCTGATGGGGCGGGCGTGCATGGCGCGCAGCGCCATGGTGTCGCCGAAGAAGTAGAGCAGGCCGTTCACCGCGATCGCGGCGACCAGGCCGAGCTGCAGGCCGCCGGTGCCGCCGCCCAGCCAGCCGCCCAGGATCACCGCGCCGGAGATGCCGGCGAGGAGGGCGGTCACGCGGATCGTGTTGCGGTGCACGACGTTTCACAGCCTCCCTCGTCATGGGCCCCCTTCGGGCTGTCCACCGAGTCAAACGTCCGGATCGGTGCCCGGCGTTCCCGGTACCGGTGACGGAAGTCCCCCTCGCGGCCGGTCCGCCCGTAGGGCTCCGGTTCCGGCGCCCTCGGGGAGGCCACGCGCCGCATCACCACCGGAAATCCGGCCGAACCCCCGCAGAACCTCCGGCAGCCGGGCGAGCGGGGGGCGACGCCCGGGTGACATCCGCCACCCCGACCGCGCGACACCGCCGGTGACGACCTATAGTCGGCAGAGTGACCGTTATCACCTATGGCAGCGCACCCGGCGTCCGGCTGGCCGGCCGCCGGCACGTGGACCTCCTGCGGGTCGCCAGCGCGCTGTGTCACGGCTGACCCCGGCCGAGCCGTTCCGGTCCCCTCTCTCCGGCGCCGCCCCGATCCCGGGCCCCGCCGCCCGGGCC
>NZ_QEIO01000171.1 GCF_003336425.1 Marinitenerispora sediminis
GACCGGTGACGACCGAGGTGATCTGTTGACCCTGCCGGCGGCGCCGCGGCTCCGGGCACGGACCCAGGGGGGCGTGTTCGGTCGCCGGCCACGGAGGCGTGTCTTCCGTTCCCAGCCACGGAGGCGTGTCTTCCGTTCCCAGCCACGGAGGCGACTCCCGCCGGCAGGGTCAACAGATCACCTCGTTCGTCACCGGTCCTTTGGCCGGTCGCGTGGACGGCACCGCCGTCCACACCGTCGCGGTTGTGGCGGCTCCGACCGCCGAGCGACGTCCGCAGGCGCGCGCCGCCACGTTACTCGTGAGTTTAGTAGTGGCGGTTTCGTCCCCGTATGCCGGTCCCTGGGATCTTACTGGGGGCGTGTCGGGTACCGCCGGTGCGGTGCCGGGCGGAGGGGAAGCGGGATCGGCGAGGGGGCGGATGGGACAAAATAGAACCAATTCCACTTGATCTTGCCGTGGGATGGCGCGCGCCCGGTCCGCCGGCCCGGCCGCCCTTTCGCCACCGGTCGATGAGGTGTTGTGCACAGTCACCGGACGCTGCCCGGGGCCGTGTTCGTTGGATAACGTGTTCTCATGGCGGTGCCGGAGGGGGCGCCGGCATATCGGCGCGAGGCGGGGGCCCGCGCGACGACGATGGGAGTGGCGACGTGGCGGTCCAGGCGCCGATCGGCACGCGGGAGCGCGGCCAGCACCAGCGACGCAGGCGGATCGTGCAGACGGCCGCCGCCCTGGCGCTGCGCGGCGGGGTGGAGGCCATGCAGATGCGGACCGTCGCCGAGCGGGCCGGTGTCGCCCTGGGCACGCTCTACCGCTACTTCCCCTCGAAGATGGACCTGGTGGTCGCCGTGGTCACCGAGGAGCTGGACCTGCTGGAGAGCAGCATCGTCCGCCGCCCGCCGAGCGCCGACTCGGCCGCCGGCCGCGCGGTCGACGTGCTCATGCGGGCCACCCGGGGCCTGGTCCGCGAGCCGGAACTCGCCGACGCGCTGGTGCGGTCGCTGATCCTCGCGGAGGTCAAGACCGAGCTCGGCTCCCGGATCACCGACCTGCTGTGGCGGGTGGCCACCGGCGCGGTGGCCGGTACCGCGGAGGACCCTGCTCCCGACCGCGAGGGGCGGGAGTACATCCTCGTGGGCGCCCTGGCCGGCGTGTGGATCTTCGAGCTGCTGGAGGCGCTGCGCGGCGGCCGCGATCTCGACGAGGTGCGCGAGCGCCTGGAGACCACCGCCGGTCAGCTGCTCGCCGGCTTCTGACCCGGCGGGTGGCCGGGGGCGGCGCGGCGTCCGGGCGCGGCTGGTTCCACGGCGCCCGATGACCGGCCCGGGCTGATGCCGGAGCCGGAGCCCAGCGGGGGAACGCCGTCGCCGCCGGCTCCGACTCCGCACCGCGCGGATGGGCACGAGGTCCGGTCGCGCGGCTTTCGCGCTGGTGGGACAGGCGCGGGGCAGGCGCTTGGCCTCCGGGTGCCGGGTGCCGGGTGCCGGGTGCGGCCACCGGCCCGGCAACCGCGTCCCGGCGGGACCCGGGCCGGGGACAGGCCGCGACCGCGGTCGAGCCTCGGCGGGCTGCCGCCCGGTCCGCTCCACCACCGCTGCCGCACCGTAGGAAGGCCCGGGACCTCGACCGCCGTCCGGAAGGACGCTGAGCGCCACCAGGGGGCGCCGGGAACTCTGCCCGCGGCCCCCGGCGCCTTCCCCCATGGGGCGTACCCGGCCCGGCAGAGCCCCGTCAGCGGTCTAGTCCGCGGCCTCCTCCTCGGCGGAGAACATGCCCACGAGGCCGCCGAACCACTGCTCGAACACGCCGGGCCGGGCCTCGTCCTCGTCCCGGTCCGGCGCGTCGGGACTGGGGTCGGCCGAGGAGGGCGGGCGGGAGTCGTGCGTGTCGGGTGCGGATTCCGCCTCCGGGGCCTCCCCGGTGGCGGTGCGCTCGGAGGCCGGCCCCTCGACCGACGCGGGCTCGGCGGACGCCACCGCGGTGGGGTCCGTGCTCGGGGGCGCGGAGTGCGCGGTGGCGCTCGACCGCGGTTCCGGAGCCGTGAGCTGGTCGGGTGACCCGTGCTCGCCGATGCCGGACCCGGGCGCGGGGGCGGCGGGGGTGGAGGGCGCCACCTCGGCGATGGTGGTCGACGGGCCCTCCGCCAGGAGGACGCCGACCCCCCACAGCGACAGCGCGATGGCGACGGTGGCCAGACCCGCGACCACGGGGGTCGTCCAGCGGGACTTCTCGGCCTCGTCGTCCGCGGGCTCGTCGGGCTCGGGCGAGATCTCGGCCAGGGGTTCGGTCCGGTCCACGGCGGGCGTGTCCGCCGTGGTGATCCGGTCGGCGGGCAGGGCGACGACCTCCTCCTCGCCCGGCCCGCCGCCGCCCTGAGCGGCGGGCTCGGGGGCCGAGGCCTCCGCCGCGGCCTCCGAGCGCGAGCGGTGCAGCGGGAAGCCGCCCACCCCGAGCGGGCGCATGAGGTCGGCGAGCCGGCGGCGCTCGGCGGCGCACTCCGGCGCCGTCCAGTCCGCGAGCACGTCGTGCCGCAGCCGGTCCGGCGGGCCGGGCGGCGCGACCGCCTCCAGCAGCGCGACGACGTCCACGAGCGCCCACTGGGTCGCGCCCGGGCGGCCGGGGGCGCTCGCCGTGGCGGACAGCTCGTCGATGGCGCGGCGCACCGACGCCCGGCACAGCTCGCCGGCGGTCTCGGCGTCCAGTCCGAGGATGCCGGCGATCTGCGACGGCGCGAGCCCGTGGCGCAGGTAGAGCTCCAGGAGCTCGCGGTAGCTGGGCGGCAGCCGCGGCATGGTCAGCAGCAGCGGGCGCTCCGACTCCACCGCCGGCAGCTCCGCGTAGGGCGTGCGCCGGGCGAATCCGCGCCGCTGGCACGCCGTCCGCGCCAGCGCGAACAGCCAGGGCCGCAGGTCGCCGTGGTCGCCGAGCCGGCCGATGAGCTCCCCGGCGGCCAGCAGTGCCTCGCGGACCGCCTCGCCCGCGGGGTCCGCGGTGCCGGTCCGCGGCCCCAGGAGCGACCAGCAGTACTGGTATAGCCCGGGGGCGAACACGGCGTAGCACTCGGCGTGTCCGCGGCCGTCCCGCAGCAGCCTCGCGTAGGCGACGTCGGCGTCGACGCGGTGCCTGCCGGATCCTCGATGCGCGGTCACGACCCCTCCCCCGTGCCACCCGTGGCATGCGTCTCGCTCCGGCGCGACGCGCGCAGGGTGAAACGCCGGAGTTGTCCGAGACGCTAGCGACGCTCCGGCGGACCTGTCCCGTCGGTTCCGGAACCTATGGCCTTCGAGGAAGCTTATTGTTACTTACTCATCCGCGAGGGACGTGCTCCGAAACCGCTGCTCGGACGGCGCGGCGCGCCCCGTGCCGGACCGTTCCGCCGCCGTGGGACCGGTCCGGCACGAGGGGCCGCTCACTCCCCGCCGCGGGACGGCGAGCCGATCTCCACCATGCGTTCCACCGAGCGGCGGGCGCGGGCCGCCACGTCGTCGGGGACGGTGATCTCGGTCGTGCCGTCCCGCAGCGCGGCGAGCAGCTTGTCGGCGGTGATCATCTTCATGTACCGGCACTCGGCGCGCGAGTTCACCGGCTCGAACACCGTCGTGGGGTTCGCGGCCCGCAGCTGGTGCAGCATGCCGGTCTCGGTCGCGATGAGGACCTTGTCCGCGGTGGTGCGCTCGGCGGCGGCGAGCATGCCCCCGGTGGAGAGCACCTTGACCCGCTCCGCGGGCACCGTTCCGGCGCCGACGAGGTACAGCGCGGAGGTCGCGCAGCCGCACTCCGGGTGCACGTAGAGTTCGGCGTCGGGCTCGGCGGCGACCCGCTCGCGCAGCGTGGCGCCGTCGATGCCGGCGTGCACGTGGCACTCGCCCATCCACACGTGGATGTTCTCCCGGCCGGTCACGCGGCGCACGTGCGCGCCGAGGAACTGGTCGGGCAGGAACAGGATCTCGCGGTCCTCCGGGATCGAGCGGATGACGTCCGCGGCGTTGGAGGAGGTGCAGCAGACGTCGGTCTCGGCCTTGACCGCCGCGCTGGTGTTGACGTAGGCGACCACGACGGCGTCCGGGTGCTCCGCGCGCCACCGGCGGACGTCCTCGGCGGTGATGGTGTCGGCGAGCGAGCAGCCGGCCTCCGGCTCCGGCAGCAGCACGGTCTTCTCCGGGGACAGGATCTTCGCGGTCTCCGCCATGAAGTGCACGCCGCAGAACACGATCGTGCTGGCCCGCACGGTGGCCGCCAGGCGGGACAGGGCGAGCGAGTCGCCGGTGTGGTCGGCGACGTCCTGGATCTCCGGCCGCTGGTAGTTGTGCGCGAGGATGACCGCGTCGCGCTCCTTCGCCAGGCGGCGGACCTCGGCCGCCCACTCGTCCCGAGTGAGGGTGTGCGTCGAAGCGGTGCCGGTTGCCATGTGCGTGCTTCTTCCTTCGATCTGGCCGCCGCGCGGTCGCGGGAAACCGCGCCACGGCCGACGGGGTGCGTCCGTCTGGACACTCCCAGTTTATGTCTTTGAGGCAAAAACCTCGCGCAGCCTAACATGGGGAGTCATGGGAGGAACAGGGGTGCACATCGACGACATCAGTGAGCGGCCCGCATCCGGTTCGGCGGTCCCTCCGGCCGCGCCCGACCCCCCGACCAGCCACGACGTGCTCGCCGTGGTGCTGGCCGTCCGCGAGGACCGGCTCGCCGTCCTGCTGTGGCGCCGCGCCCGGCCGCCCTTCGAGGACCGCTGGTCGCTGCCGGGCGGCCGGCTCGGGGCCCGGGAGGGGCTGGGGGAGTCGATCCGGCGCCAGTTGGCGCAGAAGGTGGACGTCCGCGACCTCGCCCACCTGGAGCAGTTGGAGACGCGCGGCGCCCCCGACCGCGACCCCTACGGCCGCACCCTGGCCACCGCCTACCTCGGCCTGGTCCCCGCGGACGTGGACCCCGTCATCCCGGAGGACACCCGCTGGCACCCGGCGGCCGAGCTGCCCGCCATGGCCTACGACCACGCCGACATCGTCGGGTCGGCCCGCCGCAGGCTGCGGGCGAAGCTCTCCTACACCAACATCGGCTTCGCGCTGGCGCCGCCGGAGTTCACCATGTCGGAGCTCTCGCGGTACTACCGGGCGGCGCTCGGGCACGACGTCGCCGCCACGAACCTGCGCCGGGTGCTGCTGCGCCGCGGTCAGATCGAGGAGACCGGTGCGTCGGTGCCCTCGGGGCGCTCCGGCGGGCGCCCGGCCGCGCTGTTCCGGTTCCGCACCCGCCGGCTGGAGATCACCGACGCCTTCGCGGTGCTGCGTCCCCCGCCGGGCCGCTGACCGCGCCGCGGCGGCCGGCGGCGGAGCGGTCCCAGGGCGCTCAGGGCGATGTCGGCTCCCTGTGTTAGCGTCCCATTCGTGGTGATTCGGAGTGTGGTTTTCGACGTCGGAGAGACCCTGGTCGACGAGACGCGCATCTTCGCGCGGTGGGCCGACCGGCTCGGGGTCCCACACCTGGCCTTCTTCGGACTGCTCGGCGGGGTACTCGCCGAGGGGCGGCAGCTGATCGACGCGTTCCGGCTGGTGAAGCCGGACTTCGACCTCGACGTCGAGAGCGCGGCCTGGCTGGCCGAGGAGCCGGACTCGCTGCGGGAGAACTTCGACGCCGACGACCTCTACCCCGACGTGCGCCCCGCGCTCGCGTCGCTGCGCGCCCAGGGGCTCCAGGTGCTCGTCGCCGGCAACCAGCCCGTGCAGGCCGGGCCGGCCCTCGCCGCCATGGACCTTCCGGTGGACGGCGTCTACATCTCCGACGTCTGGGGGGTCGCCAAGCCGGACCCGGCCTTCTTCGAGCGGGTGCGCACCGCCTCCGGGTTCGCCCCCCACGAGATCCTCTACGTCGGCGACCGGCTGGACAACGACGTCCTCCCGGCCCGCGCGGCGGGGATGCGCGCGGCGCTGCTCCGCCGCGGCCTGTGGGGGTACCGGCACGCCGGGCGGCCGGAGGCCGCGCGCGCCGACGTGGTGCTGGACGGCCTCGCCCAACTTCCGGACTGGTTGTCCGGGAAGGCGGATATTCCGATCTAATTGGTAGGGTAATCCGGGGTGGCGCCGAGTTTGATCGCTTCAGCAGCGGGAACGTGCGACCTCATACAATCGGCGGCTCACAAGCCGGACAAAGAGGACACCACCCAGACCCATGATCACGTTCGATGGCGTCACCAAGCGCTACCCCGATGGCAATGTCGCCGTCGACCATCTGGATCTCGAGATCCCCGCTGGCCAGACCACGGTCCTGGTCGGCCCCTCCGGATGCGGAAAGACGACCTCCCTGCGGATGATCAACCGCATGGTCGAGCCGAGCACCGGGCGGATCCGCGTCGACGGGCGCGACGTCCGGGACCAGGACCCGGCGGAGCTGCGCCGCTCGATCGGCTACGTCATCCAGCAGGCAGGGCTGTTCCCCCACCGCACGGTGGCCGACAACATCGCCACCGTCCCCTACCTGCTCGGCTGGGACCGGCGCCGTGCCCGGACTCGCGCCCACGAGCTGATGGAGCTGGTCGGCCTGGACGCGGACCTCGCCAGGCGCTACCCGCACCAGCTCTCGGGAGGCCAGCAGCAACGGGTGGGGGTGGCGCGCGCGCTCGCGGCCGACCCGCCGGTGCTCCTCATGGATGAGCCCTTCAGCGCCGTCGACCCGGTGGTACGCACCAGCCTGCAGGACGAACTCCTCCGGCTCCAGCAGGAGCTCCACAAGACCATCGTCTTCGTCACCCACGACATCGACGAGGCCGTCAGGCTGGGTGACACCATCGCGGTGTTCCGGCCCGGGGGGCGGCTGGCGCAGGCCGCGGCGCCGGAGCGGCTGCTCGCCGAGCCGGCCGACGACTTCGTCGAGGGCTTCATCGGCTACGACCGCGGAGTCCGGCGGCTGTCGTTCTTCCCGGCGCGGGAGCTGCGGCTGCGCGGCGACGCCGTCCTGGCCGCCGACACCCCCGTGGCCACCGCCCGCGCGGTGGCCGCCGGCGGCGGCGAGCCGTGGCTGCTGGTCGTGGACGACGCCCGCCGGCCGCGCGGCTGGGTCAGCGCCGACCTCCTCACCACCGCCGACGCCCAGACGCCGCTCGGCGACCTGCCGCTCGTGGGCTTCGGCCACGTGTTCACCGTCGAGGACGACTCGCTGCGCGCGGCGCTGGACGCCGCGGTGCTCTCGCCCGCCGGCCGCGCGGTCGGCGTCACGCAGGACGGCACGGTGGTGGGCGTCGTCGCCCAGTCCGAGCTGGGCGAGGCGATCTGGTCGGTCGGCAACGACGACGCCCGCGACGCCGAACCGGTGGGCCAGGATGGGTGACCAGCCGCTGGTCCGCTGGGACTGGATCGCCTCCCACCTGGTCGATCCCATCGGCACCCGGCTGCTGGAGCACCTCCAGCTGTCCATCACGCCGATCCTGCTCGGCCTGCTCCTCGCGCTGCCCCTCGGGGTGGCGTGCGTACGGTGGCGGGCGCTCTACCCGCCAGTGTTCACCACGGTGAACATCCTGTACGCCATCCCCTCCATCGCCCTGTTCTTCCTGCTGCTGCCCTACACCAGCTTCAGCGCGTGGACCGCGATCATCCCGCTGACCGTGTACACGCTGGCGGTACTGGTGCCCAACGTGGTGGACGGCCTGAACCAGGTCCCCGACCACGTCCGGCAGGCCGCCGAGGCCATGGGCTTCGGCCCGCTGCGCCGGCTCGTCCAGGTGGAGCTCCCGGTGGCGCTGCCCGTGGTCATCGCCGGGCTCCGGGTGGCCGCGGTGGCCACGATCAGCATGGTCAGCGTCGCGTCCCTGGTCGGGCTCGGAGGCCTCGGGCAGCTCATCCTCACCGAGGGCTTCCGGCGCCAGTTCCCCACTCCGATCGTGGTGGGCATCGTGCTCTCGGTGGCGCTGGCCTTCCTGGTCGACGGGCTGCTGGTGCTGCTGCAGCGCTGGTGGACCCCCTGGACGCCGCGCCCGGCCCGGGCCGGCGGCCGGAACCGGCGGAGCGCCGCGGCTTCCACCGCCGCGGCTTCGAGCGCCGCGGACCGGCCCGCGGCGCCGGAAGGACGGAGGCGGCGGGCGTGAACCTCATGCTCACGGTCGCGGAGTGGCTCGGCGACCCCCAGCAGTGGTCCGGACCGGCCGGCATCCCGGCCCGGTTCCTGGAGCACCTCGGCTACTCCGGTCTGGCGCTGCTCATCGCCGCCGCCATCGCGGTACCGATCGGGCTGCTCACCGGGCACACCGGCCGCGGCGGATTCCTCACCGCGAGCGCCGCCAACGTCGGGCGGGCGCTGCCCACCATCGGTGTGCTGATGCTCGTGGTGCTGGCGGTGGGCATCGGGCTGACACCGGTCATGGTGGCGCTGGTGGTGCTCGCCGTGCCGCCGATCCTGGTCAACACGCACGAGGGCGTCCGCGGGGTGGACCCGCAGCTCAGGGACGCCGCCCAGGGCATGGGCATGCGCGGCCACGAGGTGCTGCTCCGGCTGGAGCTCCCGGTGGCGGTGCCGCTCATCCTCCTGGGACTGCGCACCGCGGCCATCCAGGTCATCTCGACCGCCACCATCGCCGCCTACGTCGGCATCGGCGGCCTCGGCCGGTTCATCGTCGACGGCCAGGCGCGGCGGCAGTTCGAGATGGTCGCGGGCGGCTCGCTGCTCGTCGTGCTGCTGGCGGTGCTCGTCGCCGTGCTGTTCTACCTGCTGCGCCGCCTGCTGGTCGCGCCCGGCCTGCGCCGGCGCACGCCCGTCGGCCGCTGACCCCCCACTGTCCGTACCATCCCCGCATCGTCCCCGCGGTCCTCCCGTGGGGGAAGAGGAAGACGAGGTCCCCATGCGCACACCGGCCCGAATCGCGACCGCCGGCGTCCCGCTCCTGCTGCTGCTCGCCGCCTGCGGCGGCAGCGACCCCTACGCCGAGGGGGGTGAGGGCGGAGGCGATCCGGGGACGCTGGTGGTCGGCTCGGCCGACTTCCCCGAGAGCACCCTGCTCGGCAACATCTACGCCCAGGCGCTGGAGAACGCCGGCCTCCAGGTGGAGACGCAGTTCAACATCGGCAGCCGCGAGGTCTACTACGACCAGATCGAGTCGGGGAACCTGTCGGTGTTCCCGGAGTACAACGGGGCCGTCCTGGCCTACCTCGACCCGGAGGCGGCCTCGGGCGCCACCGAGGAGACCAACGAGCAGGTGCGCGAGCTGCTGCCCGAGGGCCTGGAGATCCTGGACTCCTCCGCGGCCCAGGACAAGGACTCGCTCACCGTCACCCGCGAGACGGCGGAGGAGCACGACCTGGCCACCGTCGCCGACCTCGAACCCGTGGCCGGCGAGCTCGTCCTGGGCGGCCCCTCCGAGTTCGAGACCCGCGCGCAGGGCGTTCCGGGCCTGGAGCGGACCTACGGTCTGGCGTTCGAGAGCTTCCGGTCCCTGGACTCCACCCTGGTGCCGCAGGCCCTGCGGGACGGCGACGTGCAGGTGGCGAACCTGTTCACCACCGATCCCGCGATCGCCGCCAACGACTTCGTGGTGCTGGAGGACACGGAGAACCTCTTCGGCTCGCAGAACGTCACCCCGCTGGTGTACTCCGACGCGGTCGACGACACCGCCCGCGAGGCGCTGAACGCGGTCTCCGCCGAGCTGACCACCGAGACCCTCACCGAGCTCAACCGGCGGGTCAGCATCGACCACGAGGACCCGGACGCGGTCGCCGCCGACTGGCTGAGCTCGGTCGGACTGGCCTAGCCGGCGCGTGCGCGCGGCCGGCCCGCCTCCTCCGCGGGGGCGGGCCGGCCGCCCGGCCGGCCGGCCCGGTGAAAACGAAGCCGCCCACGGCTCTCCTCGGTGGGCGGGCGGTGGG
>NZ_QEIO01000172.1 GCF_003336425.1 Marinitenerispora sediminis
GCGGACGGGGGCTGCCCGGTCTCCCGGACGGCCCCCGCCGACGTTTCCGCTGCCGCTGCTAGAGGGCGCGCACGTTCTCGGCCTGCGGGCCCTTCGGGCCCTGGGCGACGTCGAACTCGACGCGCTGGTTCTCATCGAGGTTGCGGAAGCCGTTGCCGGCGATGTTGCTGTAGTGCACGAAGACGTCGGGGCCGCCCTCGTCCTGGCTGATGAAGCCGAAGCCCTTTTCGCCGTTGAACCACTTCACGGTTCCCTGAGTCATGCTCGGTCTCCTTCCGAGTCCGATTCCAGACCCGCACCCTGCGAGTCCGGGGGTGCTGCGAACCTTCCTCGAAAAGAAAAACGCCCGCTGGTCAAAAACTCCGCGGGCGATCACGAGTGATCAGGCGAAATCAACGACTGCAACCCAGTTGTCACGCTAGCACACCCGCCCCGCCCGGTCCACGGAGCGCGGGAGGTGGAGCGGCCCGGCGCCGGTCCCCCGGCGCCGGGCCGGGCGTCAGATCACGGCGGGGACGCCGCTGTCGGCCTCGAAGCGCACGACGACCGACTTGGAGGTCGGTGTGTTGCTGACCTCCGCGGTGGAGTCGAGCGGCACCAGGACGTTGGCCTCCGGGTAGTAGGCGGCGGCGCACCCCTCGGCCGTCGGATAGTGCACCACCCGGAAGTGCGGGGCGCGGCGCTCCACCCCGTCGGCGAACTCGCTGACCAGGTCCACGTAGTCGCCGTCCGCGGCGCCGAGCCGCTCGGCGTCGCGGGGGTTGACCAGCACCACGCGGCGGCCGTCGTGGATGCCGCGGTAGCGGTCGTCGAGGCCGTAGATCGTGGTGTTGTACTGGTCGTGGGAGCGCAGCGTCTGCAGCAGCAGCCGGCCCTCGGGGACCCGCAGCACCGTGATCTCGTTGACGGTGAAGTTGGCCCGGCCGGTGGCCGTGGGGAAGCTGCGGCTGTCGCGCGGGGCGTGCGGGAGCGTGAACCCGCCCGGCGCGCGGACGCGGGCGTTGAAGTCCTCGAAGCCGGGGACGACCCGCGCGACGCGGTCCCGGACGCGGTCGTAGTCGGCCGCGAGCTCCTCCCAGGGCACGGTGTCGCCGGGGCCGAGGACGCGGCGGGCCAGGCCGGCGATGATGTCGACCTCGGAGCGCATGTCGGGCGACAGCGGCGGCACCGAGCCACGCGAGGCGTGCACCTTGCCCATCGAGTCCTCGACGGTGACGAACCGCTCGCGGCCGTCCCGGACGTCGCGGTCGGTGCGGCCGAGTGCGGGCAGGATGAGGGCGCGGGCCCCGGTGACGGCGTGCGAGCGGTTCAGCTTCGTGGAGACGTGCACGGTGAGGGAGCACCGGCGCATGGCCTGCTCGGTGGCGAGGGTGTCGGGCGAGGCCGACACGAAGTTGCCGCCCATCGCGAAGAACACCTTGACGGCGCCGTCGCGCATCGCCCGGATGGTCCGCACCACGTCGTAGCCGTGGTGGCGGGGCGGCTCGAAGGCGAACTCGGCGCCGAGCGCGTCCAGGAAGCGGTCGTCGGGGCGTTCGAAGATGCCCATGGTCCGGTCGCCCTGGACGTTGCTGTGCCCGCGCACCGGGCAGACGCCCGAGCCGGGGCGGCCGATGTCGCCGCGCAGCAGCAGGAAGTTGACGACCTCCCGGATGGTCGGCACGGAGTGCCGGTGCTGGGTCAGGCCCATGGCCCAGCAGACCACGGTGCGCCGGGAGGCCAGCACCATGGCCAGCGCCTCCTCGATCCGCTCCCGGCTCAGGCCGGTGGCCTCGCCGACCTCGGCCCAGAACGTCGCCTCGTCGGGTTTGAGCAGGGCGGCGGCGAAGTCCGCGAAGCCGCTGGTGTGCTCCTCGATGAACGCGTGGTCGATCGGGGTCCCGGTCCCGGCCTCGTCGGCCTGCAGCAGCAGGCGGTTGAACGCGCTGAAGAGGGCGAGGTCGCCGCCGAGGCGGATCTGCAGGAACAGGTCGGTGAGGCGGGTGCCGCGGCCGAGGACGCCGCCGGGGGTCTGGGGGTTGCGGAACCGCTGCATGCCGGCCTCGGGCAGCGGGTTCACGGTGATGATGCGGGCACCGGCCTTCTTGGCCTTCTCCAGCGCGGTGAGCATGCGCGGGTGGTTGGTGCCGGGGTTCTGGCCGGCGACGATGATGAGGTCGGCCTGGTAGAGGTCCTCCAGCAGGACGCTGCCCTTGCCGACGCCGAGCGTCTCGGTGAGGGCGGAGCCCGACGACTCGTGGCACATGTTGGAGCAGTCCGGCAGGTTGTTGGTGCCGAAGCGGCGGGCGAAGAGCTGGTAGAGGAACGCCGCCTCGTTGCTGGTGCGCCCGGAGGTGTAGAAGGCGGCCTGGTCGGGCGAGTCGAGGGCGGTCAGCTCGCCGGCGACGAGGTCGAACGCCTCGTCCCAGGTGACCGGGACGTAGTGGTCGGCGCCTTCGGCGAGGTACATCGGCCGGGTGAGGCGGCCCTGCTGGCCGAGCCAGTAGCCCGAGCGGCCGGCGAGGTCGGCGACGGAGTGGCGGGCGAAGAACTCCGGTTGCACGGCGCGCCGGGTGGCCTCCTCGGCGACCGCCTTCGCGCCGTTCTCGCAGAACTCGGCGGCGTGCCGGTGGTCGGGCTCCGGCCACGCGCAGCCGGGGCAGTCGAAGCCCTTGTCCTGGTTGACGTTGAGCAGGGTGAGCAGGCCGCGCCGCGGGCCGGCCTGGCGCCCCACGATGCGGACGCTGTTGACGACGGCCGGGATGCCGGCCGCGGCGCTCTTGGGTTCGCCGACGCGCGGCGCGTCCTGGCGCGGGTCGTCGATGGGTGCGCTGGACATGATGCGGACAACCCCCTGTACTGGTGGCGGTACCTCGGGCGCGCTCCCGGCGGCTCGGGGGCGGGCACCGGCTCCATTGTCGCAACCGGTGGGATGGGCGGACGCGTCGCCCCGCGCGGTGCCTGCCCTCGGCGGCGGGTCAGCCGGTCCGGTAGGGCTCGGCGTCGCGCTCCCGCAGTCGCAGGCCGTGGCCCGGGCGGTCCGGGTCCGGCCGCAGGACGCCGCCGGCCGGCGGGGGCGCGCCGTCGAAGAAGCGCGTCTCGATGCGGACGTGGTCGTGGAACCACTCGATGTGGCGCAGGCGGGGCACGGCCGCGGCGACGTGCAGGTGCAGGTGCGGCGCGCAGTGCGCGGAGACGTCCAGGCCGTGGGCGGCGGCGAGCGCGGCCGCGCGCAGGAACTCCAGGATGCCCCCGCAGCGGGTCACGTCGACCTGCAGGCAGTCCACGGCGCCGGCGGCGCACAGGCCGCGGAAGTGGCCGGGGCCGAAGCCGTACTCGCCGGCGGCGACGTCCATCGCGACCCGGTCGCGCACCCGGCGCAGGCCGGCGGGGTCGTCGGAGGAGACCGGCTCCTCGAACCACCGGACGTCGAGGTCGGCCATACGGCGGCCGACCCGGATGGCCTGCTTGACGGTGTAGCCGCCGTTGGCGTCGGCGAACAGCTCGGTGCCGGGGCCGACCACCTCCCGGGCCAGCGCCAGGCGGTGCAGGTCGCGGGACTCGCGGCGCCCCCACGACTCGGCGATCTTGATCTTGACGCGGCCGAAACCCTGCCCGTGCACCCAGCCGGCCAGCTGCTCGCGCAGCACGGCGTCGTCGTAGGTGGTCAGCCCGCCGCTGCCGTACAGCGGCACCTCGTGGCGCACCGCGCCGAGCAGCCGGTACAGCGGGAGGCCGAGCAGCCGCGCCTTGAGGTCCCACAGCGCGGTCTCGACCGCGGAGACCGCGCAGCTCACCGCGCCGGGGCGCCCGGCGTTGCGTACGGCCGCGAGCATGTCCTGCAGGGCGGCCGGGACGTCCAGGGCCGGCCGGCCGCAGACCCGCGGCGCGAGCAGGTCGCGGACGAGTGCTCCGCACGCGGCGGCGCCGTAGGTCCAGCCGAGGCCGCTCCGGCCGCCGCCGACCGCCCGCACCAGCACCATGGTGGTGGCGTCCCAGGTGAGGGTGCCGTCGCCGGAGGGGCGGTCGACGGGCACCGTGTAGACGGCCGCCTCGACCTCCTCGACGGCCGGGTCGGCGCCGCTCACCGCCATGTGTGCCGCCCGGGGGCGCGGCGCGGCCGCCCGGCGGCGACGGCCTCGGCCCGCAGCGCCCGCGCGTCGTAGGGGCGGGCCCGGCGGGGGGCGGTGAGCCGGGTGGCGGCGCGCTCGGGGTGGCGGTCGGGCAGCGCGCCGCGCAGCGCGAGGTCGAGGGCCTCGGCGAGGTGCAGCGCCTCCCGGCCGGTGCCGGCGTGCTCGATCTGGGTGCGGCAGCTGAAGCCGTCGGCGAGCAGCACGGCGGCGGGGTCGGCGGCGCGGACGGCGGGCAGCAGGCCGTCCTCGGCGCACGCCATGGACACCGCGTAGTGGCCGTCGGTGAAGCCGAAGTCGCCGGCGAGGCCGCAGCAGCCGACGTCGAGCACCTCGGGGTCGGCTCCGGCGCCGGCGAGCAGCTCCCGGTCGGCGTCGAAGCCGAGCACGGCGTGCTGGTGGCAGTGCGGCTGGGCGACGGCACCGCGCTCCAGGCGGGGCGGCTGCCAGTCGGGGGCGTGGCGGGTGAGGAGTTCGGCGAGGGTGTAGGTCTGGTCGCGCAGCCGGCGGACGTCCTCGTCGTGCGGGAAGAGGTCGGGGGCGTCCGAGCGGAGCACGGCCGTGCAGGAGGGCTCCAGCCCGACGACGGGGGTGCCGGCCCGGATCTCCGCGCGCAGGGCGGTGACGGTGCGCCGCAGGACGCGGCGGGCGACGCCGAGCTGCCCGGTGGAGATCCAGGTCAGTCCGCAGCAGAGCGTCGCCGCGGGGACGCGGACGGCGAAGCCGGCCGCCTCCAGGACGCGGACCGCGGCGGCGCCGATCTCGGGGCGCAGGTTGTCGGTGAAGGTGTCGGGCCACAGCAGCACCGGGCCGCGCGGGGCCTCCCCGGGGTCGCCCGCGCCCCGCGCGGCGCGGCGGCGGAAGGCGTCGCGGAACCGGACGGGGGCGAACGCCGGGATGGGGCGCTCGGCCGCGAGGCCGCCGAGCCAGGCGGCGGCGCGGGCGAGCGGCGGGGCGGCGGTGAGGGCGTTGACGGCCCCGGGGCCCAGGGCCGCGGCGCGGGCCCACAGCGGGAGCCAGCCCATGGCGTAGTGCGGGAGCGGGCGGGGCCGCCAGGCGTAGTGGTGGGACAGGAACTCGGCCTTGTAGGTGGCCATGTCGACGTTGACGGGGCAGTCCTTGCGGCAGCCCTTGCAGGCGAGGCAGAGGTCGAGGGCGTCGCGCAGCTCGCGGGAGCGCCAGCCGTCGGCGATGAGGCCGCCCTGCAGCATGTCGAAGAGCAGCCGGGCCCGGCCGCGGGTGGAGTGCTCCTCCTCGCGGGTGACCCGGTAGCTGGGGCACATCACGCCGCCGGAGTCGTGCCGGCACTTGCCCACGCCGACGCAGCGCAGCGCGGCGCGGGCCAGGCTGCCGTCGTCGCGGGGGTAGCCGAAGCGGGTGGCGGGGGTGGCCGGCTGGTAGTCGGCCCCCAGGCGGAGGTTGTCGTCGAGGCGCTGGGGGCGGGCGCCGTCGGGGTGGATGAGCTTGCCGGGGTTCATGCGGTCGCCGGGGTCGAAGATCCGCTTGAACTCGGCGAAGGCCGGCATGAGTTCGGCGCCGAACATCTTCGGCCACAGTTCGGCGCGGGACTGGCCGTCGCCGTGCTCGCCGGAGAAGGAGCCGCCGTGCCGCACCACCAGGTCGGCGGCGCGCTCGACGAACCGCCGGTAGTCGGCGATACCGGGCCGGGAGCGCAGGTCGAAGGGGATGCGGGTGTGCAGGCAGCCGTGGCCGAAGTGGCCGTAGAGCGAGGAGCGCTCCGCGTAGCCGAACTCCTCCAGCAGGGCGTGCAGGTCGCGGAGGTAGTCCCCGAAGTTCTCCGGCGCGACGGCGGAGTCCTCCCAGCCCTCCCAGGTGTCGGGCTGCGCGGGGACCCGCGCGGTGGCGCCGAGGCCCGACTCGCGGATGCGCCACAGGGCGTCCTCCTGGGCGGGATCGTCGTAGACGCGGATCGTGGGCGGGTTGCGGAGCCCGCGCATGGCGTCGCGGAACTGTGCGGCGCGGTCCTCGGCCTCGCGCCGGTCGGCACCGCCGAAGCGCACCATGAGCCATCCGCTGCCCTCGGGGAGCCCGTCGAGGGCCGCGGTGGGGGCCAGGTGCTTGCGGCGCTCGTAGCCGATGAGCTTGCTGTCGAGCCCTTCCAGGGCGAGGGGCTCGAAGGGGGTGACGTCGGGCACGGCGTCGGCGGCGGCGAAGACGTCGGGGTAGCCGCACACGACCAGGGAGGAGGCGGCGGGCTCGCGGACCAGCCGCAGCTCGGCGCGGAGCACGGTGACTAGCGTGCCCTCGGAGCCGACGAGGGCGCGGGCGATGTCGAAGCCGTTCTCGGGGAGGAGGGCGTCGAGGTTGTAGCCGGAGACCCGGCGGGGGATGTCGGGGAAGCGGCGGCGGATCGCGAGTGCGTGGCGGTCGCGGAGTTCGCGGAGCCGGCGGTGGATGTCGGCGGGGCGGCCGCCGGCGGCGAGGATGCGGGCGTAGTCGTCGTCATCGGTCGGCCCGACCCACATCCGGCAGCCGTCGTAGGTGAGCACCTCCAGCCGGCGGACGTTGTCGGAGGTCTTGCCGTAGGCCTGGGCGGTGGATCCGCAGGAGTTGTTGCCGATCATGCCGCCGATGGTGCAGTGGTCGTGGGTCGAGGGCTTTGGGCCGAAGACCAGCCGCCCGTGCTGGCGGGTGTGCGCGTTCAGCGTGTCGAGGACGATGCCGGGCTCCACGACCGCGGTGCCGGCCTCGGTGTCGAGTTCGACCAGCCGGTTGGCGTACTTGGACCAGTCCAGGACCACGGCGACGTTGCAGCACTGGCCGGCGAGGCTGGTGCCGCCGCCGCGGGAGAGGACGGGGGCGTCGTGCTCGCGGCACACCGCGAGCGCCTCGGCGGCGTCGGCGACGTCGCGGGGGACGACGACGCCGATCGGGACCTGGCGGTAGTTGGATCCGCCGGTGGCGTAGACGGAGCGGGAGCCGTCGTCGAACCGGACCTCGCCGGCGACGCGGTCGGCGAGGTCGCGGCGCAGCGCCGCGACGTCGACCGGCGGGCCGGCGTGCGTGCGCACGCCGGGAGCGGGTAGCCGCACTGCCACGTCCGCGCACCGCCCTTCCGAGGCCGTCCGTGCTCGCGGCCGGGCATCCCGGCCGCGCGCCGGGCCGGAACGCCCGGTGCGCTGGCCGCTAACCGCTGGTCGCGGCGGTAAACCCGCGGGGGCGGCCGGCGGCGTCCGCGCATGGCGGCGACCGGCGCGGGTAGCGGGGCGGCGGCGCGCGGAGGCGGGAGAGGGACAGGGGGGAGCGCGACATGGCCGGGCGGTCGAAGGTCGTGGTGGTGACGGGTGCCAGCGGCGGGATCGGGCGGGCCGCGGCCGTCCGGTTCGGGGCGCGCGGCGACTCGGTGGCACTGCTGGCACGCGGTGAGCGCGGGTTGGCGGCGGCCGCGGAGGAGGTGCGGGCGGCCGGCGGCACCGCGCTGCCGGTGCCGGTGGACGTGGCGGACTTCGATTCGGTGGACGGCGCGGCCGCCCGGGTCGAGGAGGAGCTCGGGCCGATCGACGTGTGGGTGAACGACGCCTTCACGTCGGTGTTCGCGCCCGTGACCGAGATCGCGCCCGAGGAGTTCCGCCGGGTCACCGAGGTCACCTACCTCGGTTACGTGCACGGGACCAAGGCGGCGCTGGCCCGCATGCTGCCCCGGGACCGCGGTGCCATCGTGCAGGTGGGCTCCGCGCTGGCCTACCGGGGCATCCCGTTGCAGTCGGCGTACTGCGCGGCCAAGCACGCCATCCAGGGCTTCCAGGACGCGCTGCGCTGCGAGCTGCTGCACGAGGGCTCGGGGGTGGCGGCCACGATGGTGCAGATGCCGGCGGTCAACACACCGCAGTTCGACTGGGTGCTGTCCCGGCTGCCGCGGCGCGCCCAGCCGGTGCCGCCGATCTACCAGCCGGAGGTGGCCGCGCGCTCGGTGGTGTACGCGGCCGACCACCCGCGTAGGCGCGAGTACTGGGTGGGCGGCTCGACCGCGGCGACGATCCTGGCGAACAAGGTCGCGGCGGGGCTGCTCGACCGCTACCTGGCCCGCACGGGCTACGCCTCGCAGCAGACGGCGCAACCGCGCCCCGCCGACCAGCCGGTGAACCTGTGGCGGCCGGCCGACGGGCCCGGGGGGCACGACTTCGGCGCGCACGGCCGCTTCGACGACCGCGCGCACCGGCGCAGCCCGCAGGCGTGGTTGTCCCGGCACGCGGCCGCGGTGGGCGCCGCCGCGTGCGGCGGCGCGGCGGCGGCGGGAGCCGCGTGGGTGCTGCGCCGGGCGCGGTGAGGGGAACGTTTCCGCACTTCGACCCGCCCGCTCCGCCGCGTGGGCGTCCGGCCGCTGGGGAGGTCGGCGGGACCGCCTGCGGGCACGGCGGAGGGCGGTCCCGCCCGCCTGCCCCGTGGGCGCGGGCGGTGGCCGGCCGCCTCCGCTGGCAGCCGCGGACGCCGGCGTCCGGCCGGGCGGCTCCGCCCGGCACGCTCCTCGGCGGCGGGGAGGCCCCACTCCGCGACTCCGGTCGGCGATGCCCTGATCCGCTCCGGGATGGCCCGGGCCATCGCCGACCGGAGCCGCGGGCCGCCGGGCAGCCGACGTGGCCCGGTGGAGGGTACGCCGTCCCCGCCGGCGCTTCCTCGGGGTTCGCGGACCGCCCGGCGGCCTCCTCGGCTCCCCCGCGCCGCGCGCGGGGAGTCCGCTCCCGGAGGAGTGCCGGCGGCCTGCGGCGTCCACCGCTGACGGCCGGGTGGCACCGGCACCCCGGCGGCGGCCCGCGCCGGTGCGCGGTCGCGGGGAGCGGCCGCGGGCCTACGGGTCAGGTGCGGCAGGCGCGGTGGTAGCGCTGCGGGGGCGTGCCGACGACCGCGGTGAACTCGCGGGTGAGGTGCGACTGGTCGCTGTAGCCGAGTTCGGCGGCGAGCCGGGCCCAGTGGACGTCGCCGCCGCGGCGGGCGCGTTCGGCGACCTCGTAGAGGCGGTAGCGGCGGATCACCGCCTTGGGGCCCAGGCCGACATGGTCGGCGAACCGGCGCTGCAGCTGGCGCACGCTCAGGCCCTCTCCGGCGGCGAGCGATTCGACGCTGACCACGGCGGGGTCGGCGGCGGCGCGCTCGGCGGCCGCGCCGGTGCGCTCCGAGGGCTGGGGGTGGCGCGGCAGCCGGCCGGCGAGGAACGCGTCCGCTGCGGCGGCGCGGGCCCGGGCGTCCGGCGCCGCGGTGACGGCGGCCACGGCCTCGGCGGCCGCCGGGCCCATGACCTCGGCGAGGTCGAGCACGGCGTCGAGGATCCCGGACATCGGGCGGCCCAGGAACGGGCGGAAGCCGGCCGGGCGGAACATGACGCCGAGTACCCAGCCAGCGCCGTGCAGCGTCTGCTCGGAGACCCGGGTCGTGGGACCGTGCACGGCGGCGGCGCCGGGTGAGAAGACGACGTTGACCACCGGGTGGGCGAAGACCCGCTGGGTGTGGGGGGCGCGGCCGCGCAGGTCCCACGTCACGCTCCAGTACCGGTCGACGAACCTCGCCACCGCCGGGGACGGCGGGTGGCGGTCCAGCTGGAACCGGGCCAGCCCCGCCTCGGGCGCGATGATGCCGCGGGCGTCGTTGCGCACTGGTTCGACCACGTCAGCAGCCTAGTTCCTGTCTCTTATACACATCT
>NZ_QEIO01000173.1 GCF_003336425.1 Marinitenerispora sediminis
CCCTACCACCCCTCGGGGTACGGGACGCCGACCCCGCCGCCCGGCGCCGCCGGTTATCCGCAGGCCGGCTGGACCGGATCGAACCCGTCCTGGCCGACCCAGCCGCCCGGCCCGCCGCCCCACCGGCACTGACCTACCGGCACTGACCCGCACGGAGACGCATTCGATTGACTTTCGATAGACATGTATCGATAATCGATACATGAACCAGTTCTTCGTCGCCACGCTCCGGGCCGGCATCGTCGCAGCGATCCTGATCGGACTCTTCGGGCAGATCGTCGTCATCCCGACGACGGCGGCCGACGAGGTCGCACGGTTCCCGCCCTACGCCCCGTTCGCCGGCCCCTACGTGACCGTGGCGATCATCGGCGTCGCCTGCGTCCAGGTGGCCTTCGCCGCGGCGTGGATGCTGCTCGCCATGCTCGGACGCGACGCGCTCTTCAGCCCCAAGGCCTTCCGCTGGGTGGACGTCATCATCGGGGCCACCGTCGTGGCGACCCTGCTCGCCGCCGGGGTCGCCGTGCACCTCGCCGTGGCCGAGATCCCCTCTCCCACCGACAACATGCAGGCGATCGGCGCGCTGGGCGCCGCGGTCGTGACCGCCGGCGGTGGCGCGGCATTCGCGATGCTGCTCGTGCTCATGCGCGGTCTCCTGCGCAAGGCGACGGAACTGCAGGCCGAGATGGCCGCGGTGGTCTGATGGCGATCATCGTCGACCTCGACGTCCAGCTCGCCAAACACAAGCTGTCGGTGGGCGAGTTCGCCGCCGCCGTCGGCATCACGCCCGCCAACATCGCCGTGCTGAAGAACGGCCGCGCCAAGGCCGTGCGGTTCACGACGCTCGACGCGATCTGCCGCACACTCCAGTGCCAGCCCGGCGACGTGCTGCGCTGGGTGCCCGACGACGAGGCGGACGACGGCTAGCTAGCGGGCGCGGTGCTGTTGTCCTCGATGCGGGCGCTGGTGCTTCGAGGAGCTTGCGGTCTTCTGTCCGCCACCCGCAGGTGTCCCAGGCGAAGGCTCAGGCGGACACGTCCCGGACGACGTTCATTCGACGATCTCGCGCTGAACGCCGCCGCCGGACTCCAGGCGTGCGATGGCGGTGACCAGCCGGCGTGCGTTCTCAGGGCTCTGGAGGAGGTAGGCGGCCTCCTGGAGCGACTGGTAGTCGGCGAGTGCGACCATCACGACGGGTTCGTGGCCGGCGCGGGTGATGACGACCTCCTCGCGGTCGTTCACCACGGAATCGAGGGTCTCCGCGTACTTCGCGCGAGACTCGGAGTAGCTCATGGTTCGCATGGGACCTCCTGGGTGGAGAAGTTCGGGTGCGGAAACCGCTGGCCGCGCCGGTCACCGGCGCAGCCGCAGCCCCCTCGGCGTCGCGTGGAAACCGGCCTTCGTCAGCGCCGCCGCCAGTGGGGTGTCGAAGACCGGCACTCCGTCGGCGCGTTCCACCGAGAGCGCCTCCAGGCCGCCCTCGTGCACGGCCGACGCGAGGGCGGCGGCGGCCCTGGTCAGCGCGTCGGGGCCGGCGCCGAAGGTCAGCACCGTCCGGCCGCCGCGCTCCACGTACAGCACCAGCTCACCGCCGTCCAGCACCACCAGCGCCCCCGCCTTGCGGCCCGGGCGGGCCGCCACGTCCGGCCGGTCCGGCCAGGGGAGGGCGGCGCCGTAGGCGTTGGCCGGGTCGGTGGCGGCCAGGACCAGCGCCGGCCCCGTGTCGGTGGCAGCGGCGAGCGAGCGCAGCTCGTCGACCGCGCCCGGGAGGGCGAACTGCGCGGCGCCGAGGCCGTCCACGAAGTAGCCGCGCCGGGCCCGGCCGGCCTCCTCGAAACCGCGCAGGACGGGGTAGACGCTGCTGAACCCGCCCCCACCGGCCTCGCCGGCCCGCCGGTCCTGCTCGGCCACCACCAAGCCGCGGGTGAGCACGCCGTAGCGGTCCAGCAGGGCGCCGGCGCCCGCGTGCGCGCGGCGGGTCGGATGGGCGTCGCGCGGCGGCAGCGCCGACCAGCGCCCGGCGACGGTCGGCGGGCCGGTGCGGGTGGGCATCGCGGGGCGCCGCCGCCGGCCGCGGTGCGCCGTGCCGCCGGCGCCCAGCACCGCGCGCAGCGGAGCCAGCGTGTCGTTGCTGACGCGTCCCGCCCACACCAGGTCCCACAGCGCCGCCACGAGGGCGGCGTCCGAGGCCGCCGCCGTGCCGAGCTCTCGGGCCGCCCGGTCCGCGATATCGCGGAAGAACAGCGCCCCGCCGCCGTCCAGGGCGGACAGGACCGCCGCGTGCAGCGGGGAGCCGTCGAGTGCGGCGGCCTCCGGCAGCACCAGCGGGCCCTCCTCGGCCGGTGCGAGGCAGACCCAGCCGTCGTTGCCGGCCAGCCGGCCCGCCCCCGCCCACACGACCTCCCCGGCGGCCGTGAGCTCGTCCAGCATCGCGGGGGCGTAGTCCGCCGCCCGGGCGGGCAGCACCAGCGACTCCAGCGCGGAGGCTGGGACGGGCGCGCCGCGCAGCGCCTCGACCGCCGTGAACACCGCGTCCGGCCCGCGCAGCCGCTCACGGGCGCGCGGACCCGCGCCGGACGGCGGTGCCACGTGCTGCCAGACCGGGAGGAACCGGGCCAGCGCCCGCTGGGGGACCGGCTCCACCTCGCGGCGCAGCCGGGCGACGGAGCGGCGGCGCAGCGTCCGCAGCACCTCCGGGTCGCACCACTCCGTCCCGCGGCCGCCCGGCCGGAACCCGCCCTCCACGAGGCGGCCCGCGGCGGTGAGCCGCCGCAGCGCCTCGGCGGCCACCGCGCGGCCCAGGCCGAACCGCGCCGCGACCTCCTCGGCGCCGAACGGCCCGTGCGTGCGGGCGTAGCGGGACACCAGGTCGCCGAGGGGGTCGCCGACCGGCGCGCCGAACGCCTCGGCCGTGCCCGCGAAGGCGCGCGGCCCGCCGTCGGGCCCGCCGGCGGCCGGCTCCGCGCCGGCCAGCCATCCCGGCAGTTCGACGCCGAGCGCGTCGCGCAGCCGCGCGGCGTCCTCGACCGCCGCCCACCGCGGGACCCCCGCCACGCGGACCCGGACCGCGCGCCGGTGCGCGGCGAGCTCGGCGAACCACTCCGGGCGCACCCCGCGCTCCGCCCCCTCGTCGGCGTCCAGCGGACCGAGGAGCCGCAGCAGGTCGGCGGTGTCCTCCACGCCGTGCTCGGGCCGGGCCCGGCGGTCCGGCGCGCGGCGCTGCAACTCCGCCTCGTACTCCGCCAGGACCTCCGGGTCGAGCAGTTCGCGCAGGTCCGCCTGGCCGAGCAGTTCGGCGAGCAGCGCGGAGTCCAGCGTGAGGGCCTGGGCGCGGCGCTCCGCGAGCGGGGCGTCGCCCTCGTACAGGAACGCCGCCGTGTAGCCGAGGAGCAGCGACTGCGCGAACGGTGAGGCCCGCGGAGTCTCGACCTCCACCACCCGCACCCGGCGGGCGGCGAGGTCCGACATCAGGGCGGCCAGACCGGGGACGTCGAAGACGTCGCGCAGGCACTCGCGCACGGCCTCCGCGACGATCGGGAACGAGCCGTAGCGCGACGCCACGGACAGCAGCTGGGCGGAGCGCTGGCGCTGCTGCCACAGCGGCATCCGCCGGCCCGGGTGGCGGCGCGGCAGCAGCAGCGCCCGGGCCGCGCACTCCCGGAACCGGGACGCGAACAGCGCCGATCCGCCCACCTCGGCGGCGACGGCGTCCTCGACGCCCTCCGGGTCCAGCGTCAGCAGCCCGGCGAGGGTGCGCGGCACCTGGCGCGCCTCGTCGACATCGGGCAGCCGCAGCACCAGGCCGTCGTCGCCGTGCACCACCTGGGCGTCCATGCCGTAGTGCTCGCGCAACCGGGCCGCGACCACCAGCGCCCACGGGGCGTGCACCCGGGCGCCCAGCGGCGAGTGCACGACCACCCGCCAGTCGCCGAGCTCGTCCCGGAACCGCTCGACCACGATCGTGCGGTCGTCCGGGACCGCGCCGGTGGCCGCGTGCTGCTCGGCCACGTAGTCGGCCAGGTTGCCGGCGGCCCACCCGTCCAGGCCGGCGGCCCCGGCGCGCTCGACGGCCGCCGCGCGGTCCAGGCCGGCCAGCTCGCGGGCGAGCCCGCCGATCGCCCGGCCCAGCTCCATCGGCCGGCCGAGCGCGTCGGCCTTCCAGAACGGCAGCCGGCCGGGCCGGCCGGGCGCGGGGGAGACCAGGACGCGGTCGGCCGTGATGCGCTCGATCCGCCAGGAACTCGCGCCCAGCACGAAGACGTCGCCGACCCGCGACTCGTACACCATCTCCTCGTCCAGCTCGCCCACCCGGGTGGGCGCCGCCCGGGTCCCGGAGCCGCCCGCCGGCCCGCCGACCAGGTGCACGCCGTAGCTGCCGCGGTCGGGGATGGTCCCGCCGCTCGTCACCGCCAGCCGCTGCGCACCCGGGCGGCCCCGGAGCGTGCCCGCCTCGCGGTCCCACACCAGGCGCGGCCGCAGCTCCGCGAACTCGTCGGAGGGATAGCGGCCCGCCAGCATGTCCAGCACGGCCGACAGCGCGGAGTCGGGCAGCGCGGCGAAGGGGGCGGCGCGGCGCACCAGCTCCGCCAGGTCGGCGACGGTCCACTCGTCCATGGCGCACATCGCGACGATCTGCTGCGCGAGGACGTCGAGCGGGTTGTGCGGCGCCCGCAGCTCCTCGATCTCGCCGCGGCGCATCCGCTCGGCCACCACGGCGGCGGCCAGCAGGTCACCGCGGTACTGCGGGAACACCACGCCCCGCGAGACCTCGCCCACGTGGTGGCCGGCCCGGCCCACCCGCTGCAGCCCGCTCGCCACCGACGGCGGCGACTCCACCTGGACCACGAGGTCCACCGCGCCCATGTCGATGCCCAGCTCCAGGCTGGAGGTGGCGACCACGCACGGCAGCCGGCCGGCCTTCAGGTCGGCCTCGATGGCGGCGCGCTCGCCCTTGGAGACCGAGCCGTGGTGCGCGCGGGCCACGACCCGTCCCGCGCCGCCGCCCTGGCCGGCCTGGCCCATGAGCTCGGCCGGCACCGCTCCGGCCCCGTCCGCGGCCTCCGGGGCCGCCCGCTCGGCGGCGAGGTCGTTGAGGCGGGCGCACAGCCGCTCGGCGACCCGGCGGGAGTTGGTGAACACGATCGAGGACCGGTGCCGCTCGACCAGGTCGAGGACGCGCTCCTCGACGTGCGGCCAGATCGACGTCCGGGCCTTGGTCGCGCGGTCGTCGCCGCGGGCCGGCGCCACGGCGGCGCCCAGCTCGGCCATGTCCTCCACCGGTACGGTGATCCGCAGGTCCAGGGACGGCGTGCTCGGCGGTGCCACCACGGCCGCCGGACGGGTGCCGCCGAGGAAGGTCGCGACCTCGGCCGCGGGACGCACGGTCGCCGACAGGCCGATCCGCTGCGCGGGGCGCTCCAGCAGGGCGTCCAGCCGCTCCAGGCTGAGCGCCAGGTGGGCGCCCCGCTTGGTGCCCGCGAGGGCGTGCACCTCGTCGACGATCACCGTCTCGACCCCGGCGAGCCCGGTGCGGGCCCGCGAGGTGAGCACCAGGAACAGCGACTCCGGAGTGGTGACGAGGATGTCGGGCGGCCGGGTGGCCAGCGCGCGGCGCTCCTCGGCAGGGGTGTCCCCGGTGCGGACCCCGACCGAGGGCCGCCGCACCGGCGCGCCCGCGGCCTCCGCCGCCCGCTGGATGCCCGACAGCGGCGCCCGCAGGTTGCGTTCGATGTCGACGGCCAGCGCCTTCAGCGGCGACACGTAGAGCACCCGGCACCGCCGGGCCCGGTCCGCCGGCTCCGGGGAGCGCGTCAGCCCGTCCAGCGCCCACAGGAACGCCGCCAGTGTCTTCCCCGAGCCGGTGGGCGCGACCACCAGGGTGTGCCCGCCTCCGGCGACGGCGTCCCACGCGCCGAGCTGCGCGGGGGTCGGTCCGTCCGGGAACGCCCGCCGGAACCACGCGCGGGTGGCCGGTGCGAACCGGTCCGGGAGCTCCCGACCGCCGGCGCCGGGCTCTGTGCTCGTCCCTCCAGTCACCCTTCCAGTGTGCCCGCAGGCGGTGACAGCGGCGGGGCCGCGCGGCGGGAGGGACCGGGTGACACGGCCCCCCGCGGCGTCGATACTGGGAGGTGATGAGACTTTCGCACTTCTGGCAGCGGATGAACGAGCAGTTCGGCGAGGTCTACGCCGAGAGCCTGGCCCGCGACTACGTCATCGAGGAACTCGGCTCGCGCACCGTGCGCCAGGCGCTGGACGACGGCATGGCCGCCAAGGAGGTCTGGCAGGCCGTCTGCGAGGCGTTCCGCCTGCCCGCCTCGGCGCGCTGAGCGGGCGGCGGGGCTGCACGGCAGGGGTTCCCCGGCACGCTCCGGGGTGCGTGGCCGCAGAGAATCGAACACAGGTTCGGGTACAGTGGTACGGGTACTCGACTCGGCGGCGTCCGCGTCACCTGCGGACACGGTGACCGCCGAACCCGGTCGGGGGCGCGCCCTGCGGTCGTCCACAGGCCGGCGATGATCGTCGCGAACTGTCGTCGTCGCCGCGTAGCGTCGTCCCGACATGAAAAAGAAGACATCGACCCAACAGGGGTTCCCCGTGGCACCAGCTGCTGACCGAGAGAAGGCTCTCGAAACCGCGCTCGCGCAGATCGAGCGCCAGTTCGGCAAGGGCTCGATCATGCGCCTCGGCGACGACGACCGCCCGCCCATCGAGGCGATCCCCACCGGGGCCATCGCTCTCGATGTCGCCCTGGGCATCGGGGGCATCCCCCGGGGTCGCATCGTCGAGATCTACGGTCCGGAGTCCTCCGGTAAGACCAGCCTCGCGCTGCACGCGGTCGCCAACGCCCAGCGCGCCGGCGGCATCGCCGCGTTCATCGACGCCGAGCACGCGCTCGACCCGGAGTACGCCAAGAAGATCGGCGTGAACACCGACGACCTGCTGCTGTCCCAGCCGGACACCGGCGAGCAGGCGCTGGAGATCGCCGACATGCTGATCCGCTCGGGCGCGGTCTCCGTGCTCGTCATCGACTCGGTGGCCGCGCTGGTGCCCCGGGCCGAGATCGAGGGCGAGATGGGAGACAGCCACGTGGGTCTGCAGGCCCGGCTGATGTCCCAGGCGCTCCGCAAGATCGCCGGTGCACTGCACCAGACCGGCACCACCGCCATCTTCATCAACCAGCTGCGCGAGAAGGTCGGCGTGATGTTCGGGTGCATGCATTACAACACCCGCGTCACGCTCGCCGACGGCACGCAGGAGAAGATCGGCAAGATCGTCAACCAAAAGCTGGACGTCGAGGTCCTTTCCTATGACCCCGACCTGGACCAGGTGATCCCGCGCCGGATCGTGAACTGGTTCGACAACGGCAAAACCGACCACTTCCTGCAGTTCACCGTCGCCAAGTCCGGCGGAAACGGCAAGTCCCAGTTCGCCGCCACCCCGAACCATCTCGTGCGTACCCCGGGCGGATGGCGCGAGGCGGGCGAGCTCATCGCCGGCGACCGGGTGCTGACCACGGAGAAGCGTTACCTCAGCGAGCAGCAGCGCCAGGTGATCTACGGGTCGATCATGGGCGACGGCAACCTCTCGCCGAACCGGCGGGGGCGCACCGGCGTGCGGTTCCGCATGGGCCACGGGGAGAAGCAGGCGGCCTACCTCGACTGGAAGGTGTCGCTGCTCGGCAACGTCTCGCACTCCCGCACGACCAACGCCAAGGGCGCGGTGTTCGCCGACTTCCGCCCGCTGCCCGAGCTCCAGGAGCTGCACGAGGTGGTGTACTTCGGCGACGGCAAGAAGCACCTCACCTGGGAGTTCCTCAAGGCGCTGACTCCGCTGGCGCTGGCCGTCTGGTACATGGACGACGGCTGCTTCACACTCCGGTCGAAGGGCGTCCAGGCGCGGGCCGAGGGCGGCAGCGGCCGGATCGAGATCTGCGTCGAGGCGATGAGCCCCGGATCCCGGCAGCGGCTGGTCGAGTACCTGCGGGACACCCACGGACTCGACGCCAAGCTGGTGCTGCGGGGTTCCGCCAAGAAGAACTTCGTCCAGTTCAGCACGGCCGCCTCGGCGCAGTTCCAGAAGCTCGTCGCGCCCTACGTGCACGAGTCCATGGCCTACAAGCTGCTGCCGCGGTACCAGGGCCAGTGCGCCGTCGAGCCGCGGTTCGAGGAGCCGGCCGACCAGCTGGTCGCCGCGCCGATCCTCGACGTCCACGTGAAGCCCGAGACCCGCGGCATGCACCGCTTCGACATCGAGGTGGAGGGCTCGCACAACTACTTCGTCGACGGTGTCATGGTGCACAACAGCCCCGAGACCACCACTGGTGGCCGGGCGCTGAAGTTCTACTCCTCGGTGCGGCTGGACGTGCGGCGAATTGAGACACTCAAGGACGGAACCGATGCTGTCGGAAACCGCACTCGTGTGAAGGTTGTGAAGAATAAGGTCGCCCCGCCGTTTAAACAGGCCGAATTCGACATCCTGTACGGTGTCGGCATTTCTCGCGAAGGCGGACTGATCGACCTCGGTGTCGAGCACGGCATCGTGCGCAAGTCCGGCGCCTGGTACACCTACGAGGGCACCCAGCTCGGTCAGGGCAAGGAGAACGCGCGCAACTTCCTGCGCGAGAACGTCGACATGTCCAACGAGATCGAGAAGCGGATCAAGGAGAAGCTCGGCGTGCCCACCGGCGGCGACGACAGCGCCTCCGCGCCCGCCGACGCCGCGGCGCAGGCGGGCAAGGACGGGGCCAAGGACGGCGCCGCGGCCAAGGAGCCGGTGACCGCAGCGGCGGCCAAGCGCACGGCGCGGAGCAAGGCGAGCCCCGCCGCGGAGGGCTGATCGGGTGACCGCCGACCAGGAGTGGGAGCACCCTCCGGCCGCGCGGGAGCGGCCGGAGGAGGATCCCGAGGCCGTGGCGCGCGCCGTCTGCCTGCGTATGCTCACTGGCGCGCCGCGCACCCGGGCACAGCTGGAGCGTGCGCTGGCCCGGCGGGGCATCCCGGAAGAAGTGGCCGAGACGGTACTCGGCCGGTTCGGGGAGGCCGGGCTGATCGACGACGCCGCGTTCGCCGAGGCGTGGGTCGACTCCCGGCACGCCGGGCGAGGGCTGGGGCGGCGTGCGCTCGCCGCGGAGCTGCGGCAGCGCGGGGTCGCCGACGAGACCGTGCGCGAGGCGGTCGAAGAGCTCACCCCGGAGCAGGAGGAGGCCACCGCGCGCCGGCTGGTACGGCGCAGACTCGACGCCACCCGCGGTCGGCCGGTCGAGGTCCGGGTGCGTCGCGTCATGGGCATGCTGGCGCGCAAGGGATATTCCGCCGGGCTGGCGTACCGGCTGGTCCGTGAGGAACTGGAGGCCGTGGAGGAGGAGCTGGCCGGCTTCGAGCCCCCCGACCTGGACTGAGGCGGGCCTCCGCACTCCACACCGAGCCATGCGCGACCCGATCCGTGCGCCATCACCCGGGCGGCAGCGCTCCCAGACGCTTGCCGCGGTCCCGCAGCGGGTCCTAACCTCGCCGCAGCGAGGAGTCAACTCCGCGCCCAGCGGGTAGCCATACGCTCAACGGGCAACGTGCGTACCGGGATGCACAACCGCGGCCTGTCCGCCGCGGCCGGTGCCGACGCTGCCCGCCCCCTGTCCTCCGTTCCCGGCCCCGGAAGACGGGGCGTCGCGGCCGCCGAAGGGCGGCCGCGCGGGCGATGAGCGGCCGGGGGACGCGGGCACGGTAGGGGGTAGGGCCATGGGCGGGACGACCACCCTGCTGGTCATCGGTGGTCTGGTCGTCCTGGGAGTGGCGGTGG
>NZ_QEIO01000174.1 GCF_003336425.1 Marinitenerispora sediminis
GGACTCGGCACGGGCATGGCGCCACCTCCCGGTTCCCGGATCATCGGGCACCTGGGGCGGCCGGCGCAAGGGCCGGGCGCGGGGTGGCAGGAGGTGGTCACCGCGCCCGGGTCGGCGGTGCGGCGCCGACCCGGGCCGGGGTCGTCCTAGAAGGCGCCGCGGCCGGTCAGCGCGGCGGCGACCCGCAGGACGCGCCGGGTCTGCACCTGGGCGGCGGTGCGGGTCTGGTCGGCGACCGGGTTGCCGCCCTGGGCATCGACGTGGGAGGTGCCGTAGGGGTTGCCGTCGGCGAACTTGCTGGGGTCGGTGTAGCCGGGCGGCACGATGATGCCGCCGAAGTGGTAGAAGCTGTTGGACAGCGCGAGCAGGGTGGACTCCTGGCCGCCGTGGGCGGTGGAGGTGGAGGTGAAGCCGGAGTACACCTTGTCGGCCAGCAGGCCCTGGGCCCACTGCGGGCCGAGGGTGTCGATGAACTGCTTGAGCTGGGCGGCGATGTTGCCGTAGCGGGTGGGCGAGCCGAAGATGACGGCGTCGGCCCACACGATGTCGTCGGGCGTGGCCTCGGCGACGTCGGCGGTGGCCTCGACGTTGGCGGCCCACGCCGGGTTGCTCGCGATGGCCTCGGCCGGCGCGAGCTCGGCGGCCTTGCGCAGCCGGACCTCGGCGCCCTCCTTCTCCGCGGTCTCCGCGATCTCGCGGGCGATGGTGGTGCCGACCCCGGTGGCGGAGTAGTAGATGACGCTGAGCTTCACGGATTCGCTCATGGCGAGCCCCCTTGTCTTGCCGGAATGCAAAATAGTTGAAATTTCAACCACATGGCGGACAGCCCGCCCCCTCACCTGCGGCGGACCAGCCCCACCTTAGCTTCCCCGCAAGATGATTCCAATACAGGGGAACCCGGCGCCCCCTGGACAGGTGCCGGGCAGGGCTCCGAGCCGCCCTGCCCGACCGCCGCGATCGCCCTGCCTGGCCTGGGGCGGCGTCCTCCAGATCCCCGCCGGCTCCGCGTCCCTGCCAAGTTGATCACACAGGGCGGTCCGGCCCGGTGGCCCGCGGCGGGGCGGTCCCCCGCGCCCGCGTTCCCGGTTGGCGGGACGCGCGGGTGTCGAGCGGCAGGCCGGAGCGGGTCCCGGCCGTCATGGCCGTTCTCCCGCTGCGCGCGGCTGGGCGGCGGGGACCGGGGCCCGGTCGGCGTCCGCCGCGGTGCCGGTGCCCGCCGTGCCGGTGCGGCGGGCACGGCGTCCGGCGCGCACCCCGTCCCGAAGCCGGGAGCGGGGTGCGGTGCGCACCAGGCACGACGCGGCAGGGCTCCCGGGCCGGATTCGCCCTGGACCGCTGACGCGGGTCCGCCGGCCCATGGGTCCCCGTCGCGAGGGGCGCCAGGGATGGGCGGGCGCCATCATCCGGACGTCGTCGCCCCGGCCCGGCGGTCCGGTCCGGTCCGGACCGCCGGGCCGCACGCGCTGCCGGGGGACGGCCGGCCCGCACCCGCCAGCAGGTCCCGGCCGCCGGACACCGCGAGCCGACGACTACAGCCGCTGACCAGCCGACCGGTCCCTCGTCAAGGGTGAGGGGCACCCCGGAGAGCACGTCGGAGACCGCCCGGACGGCGCGCTGAGCGGCACGACGGGAACAGGCCCCGTCGGTCGAGGAGTCCGTGCGGGCACCGGCACCGGCGGCGGCCCGCACGGGGAGGGTCACACCGGGGCGTCGAGCCGGCACACGGGCGTGCCGTACCGCTCGTCGGTGAGCACCCGGCCCGCCACGCCGAAGACGTCCCGCAGCAGCGCCGGGCTCAGCACGTCGGCCGGCGGGCCGTCGGCGGCGAGCCGGCCGTCGCGCAGCGCCAGCAGCCGGCCCGCGTAGCGGGCGGCGTGGTCGAGGTCGTGCAGCACCATCACGACGGTGAGCCGCTCGGCGAACGCGCGGACCAGTTCCATCACCTCCAACTGGTGCCGGACGTCGAGGTAGGTCGTCGGCTCGTCCAGCAGCAGGATCCGGGTGTCCTGGGCGAGCGCGAGGGCCAGCCGGACCCGCTGCCGCTCGCCGCCGGACAGCGTCTCCAGGGGGCGGTCGGCCAGTTCGGCGACGCCGGCGCGCTCCATCGCCGTCCGGGTCACCTCGTCCTCGGCGTCGCGCAGCAGCCCCAGGACCCCCCGGTGGGCGAACCGGCCCTGCCGGACCAGTTGGCGGGCCGTCATACCGGGCACCGGGGGCAGCGACTGGTGCAGGATCGCCACGCGGCGCGCCGTCGCCCGCCGCCCCAGGCCGGCGATGTCGCGCCCGTCCAGCAGCACCGATCCACCGCTCGGCCGCGCCATGCCGCCCAGCAGCCGGAGCAGCGTGCTCTTGCCGCACCCGTTGCGGCCCACCAGCGCCACCGTCTCGCCGTGCCGGATGCGCAGACTCAGTCCGCGCAGCACCGGCCTGCGGTCGTAGTGGAAGGTGACGTCGCGAAGCTCGAAGGCGGTCTCGGCCGCCGTGCCCGCCGCCGCCGGCGCGGCGGCCCCGGTCGCGGACTCCTCGATCACGGACTCCTCGGTCACGGTCGCTCCCCCAGGGTGTGCTGCCGGCGAACGGCGATGATGAGCAGGACGGCCCCGGCCACCGCGGTCACCGAGCCGGCCGGCAGCCCCAGCCGCTGGGTCTCCGCGCCGGCCGGCACCAGCAGGGTCACCGCCTGGGCGACCGCGTCGGCGGCGGACACCGCCACCGCTCCGGCGAGCGCGGTGACCGGGACGAGCAGCCGCGGCTCGCGGCCGACGACCGCGGTGGCGAGCAGCGGCGCGATCAGCCCGACGAATCCGACGACCCCCACGACCGCGACCGCCGCGGCCGCCAGCACCACCGCGCACAGCAGGGCGGCGAACCGCGCCGGGCGGACGGCGAGCCCCACCGCGGCGGCGTGCTCGTCGCCGCCCTGCATGACGGCCAGCAGCGGCGAGAGCAGCCACGCGGAGAGGATGCCGAGCGCGGCCCACGGCGCCAGCATCCGCAGGTGGTCGGCGGTGAGACCGGTCAGCGACCCGGTCAGCCACCGCAGCGCGCCGGCGGCCTCCGCCTGGCTGAGCACCAGCAGCACGGCCGTGACACCGGACAGCGCGACGCCGACCAGCACGCCGTTGATCGTCAGCCACACCGGGTCCGTGCGGCGCCGGCCGCTCAGCAGCCAGAGCAGCCCGCCACCGGCCAGGCCGCCCGCCATGGCGGCGAGCACCGCGGTCGCCGCCTGGCCGGCGACGGCGCCCAGCCGCAGCGCGACCACCACCCCGAGCACGGCCCCGCCGCCCACCCCGGTGAGCTCCGGGGACGCCAGCGGGTTGCGCAGCGCGATCTGCAGGAGCAGACCGGAGACCCCCAGGCAGGCGCCGGCCAGCACCGCGACGGCGGCGCGCGGCATCCGCAGCGCCCACAGGATGTGCTCGCCGGTGGGGTCGGCTCCGGACCGGGTGAGCGCCGCCCACACGCCGTCGAGCGCCAGCCCGCGCCCCAGCGCCAGCTGGCCCGCGACCGACACCGCCAGCGCCGCCGCGAGCACGGCGCAGGCCACCGCGCAGCGCACGGCCGGGCCGCGGGCCGCCCGGGCCACCGCGACGGCGCCCGCGGCGCCCGCCACCGCGCTCATCCGGACCCCGCGATCGCCCGGGCCCGCAGCAGGAGCAGGCCGCCGACGATGCCGACCGTGCCCGTGAAGGCGCCCAGCGGGAGCTCCAGCGGGTGGAAGGCGGTGCGCGCGGCGAGGTCGGCGAGCACCGTGATGGTGCCGCCCAGCAGCGCCGCCCACCCCAGCCGGGCGCGCGGGGTGGCCGAGGGCAGCAGCGCCCGCGCCAGCATGGGGGCCAGGAACCCGACCCACGAGATCGGGCCGCACGCCGCGACCACGACCGACACCAGGACCGCGGCGACCGCGAGCACCGCGAGCCGGGCGCGGTCGGGGTGCAGCCCGAGCGACGCGGCGGCGTCGTCGCCCAGGCCCAGCACGCCGAGCAGCGGCAGGCAGCACAGCAGCGCCGGCGCGGCGACCACCAGCCAGGGCGCCATCATGGCCAGCTCGGGCCAGCCCGCGCCGACCAGCGAGCCCAGGACGTAGCGGAACACCAGGCCGAGCTGGAACTGGTCGGCCATGCTGGTGATGGCGTAGACGACGCCGTTGAGGGCGGCGGCGACCGCGGCGCCGGTGAGCAGCATGGCGGCGGCGTTGCCGGCCCGGCGGGCCACCAGCAGGCAGACCCCGCCGCCCGCGATCCCGCCGGCCAGCGCGAGGCCGGGGACCGCGGCGGCGGCCACCGGGAGGCCGAACACGGTGACGGCGGCGACCACGGCGGCGGACCCCGCCGAGACGCCGAGCAGTTCGGGGACCGCCAGCGGGTTGCGCAGCGCCTCCTGCAGCAGCAGGCCGGCGCTACCCAGTGCGACGCCGGCGCACAGGCCGAGCAGCATCCGGGGCAGCCGGATCTCCCGGACGACCACCCCGGTGAGCGAGTCGGGGTCGGTGAGGGCCTGGGGCAGGGCGGCCGGCGCGATCACCGGCCGCCCGAGGCACAGCGCCGCAACGCAGCCGGCGGCGAGCAGGAGCGCGGGGAGGGCCCAGGCGAGCCGGGCGGGGCCGCTCCGGCGCTCGGTGGCGCGCCCGGTGGGGCGGGCGGCCACACTCACCGGCGCGCCAGGTCGACGGCGTCGCCCAGCACGATACCCAGGGAGCGGGTACCGCGTCCGGTGGCCCAGGGGGCGAGGTCCACCTCGTAGACCCGGTCCTCGCGCACGGCCTCGATCCGGTTCCAGACGGGGTCGTCGGCGAACTGCTCGCTGAGGGGGGCGTCGTCGGGCGAGAAGGTGAACGACTCCAGGAAGATCAGGTCGGGGTCGCCGGCGAGGATCTCCTCCATGCTGTAGTCGGAGCCGCCGGCCTGGTGGCCGCCGGTGCCCCGGTCCGCCCAGTCGTAGTCGAACACCTGGTCCAGCAGCCCGCCCACGATGGAGCCCCGCGAGTCGACCTGGAAGGAGCCGTCGCTGCCGTAGAGGACGAGCGGCTTGAGCTCGGCCAGGCCCTCCTCGGCGGCGGTGGCCTGCGCGTCGGCGAGGGCGTCGTAGAACCGCTGCTCGGCGGCGGCCTGCTGCTCGCCCCGCCCGGTCAGCGCCGCGGCGGCGCGCAGGTAGTCGACGGAGTCCTGCCAACTCCGGGAGTCGGTGAGCCAGACGGTGGTGGAGGTGCCGAGCGCGGGCGCCAGCCCCTCGTGCGAGCCGGCCAGGCCGATGACGAGGTCGGGCTCCAGGCGGGTGATGGCCTCGACGTCCTCGTTGCCGAAGCCGCCCGGGACGACCGGGACCTCGTCGGCCTCCTCCCCCAGGAAGCCCTCGTGCGCGAGGATCTGCGGGTTGGACGTCGCGGCCGGGCGCAGCCCCAGCTCCAGCAGGATGTCGTCGCACAGGGCGACGAGGCAGACGACGCTCTCGGGCGGGGCGTCCAGGGACACCTCGGTCCCACGGGGGTCGGTGACGGTCAGCGCCGGCTCCACCGCCGTGGCCTGGTGCGCGGCGGCGTCGACGACCGCCTCGGTCCGCTCCTCCGCCGGTCCGCCGGGGTCGGCCGCGCATCCGGCGGACAGGAGCAGCGCAGCGGCGACGACGGCACCGGGTCGGACGCGTCGGGGGAAACTGAGGAACATGATGGAAATGATTATCATGTCCGCATTGTGGTTGTCGAGACCTTTACGGCGGTGGCGCTCCCGCCAGCGCCCACCGGGCTGCCGATCCGGCGCGCCGAGCTCGTCCCCGGCGGCCAAGCGGTAGGTACCCGCGCGCGGCTGCCGCCACTCCGGCCGGCCTGGCCGGGTGGGGCCAGCACCCCGGGCGCGCGCCGGCGGGCCGGTCGGCCGCCCGGCCCGCCGGCGGTGCCGCGTCCACCCCGGCGGGCCGCGGCCGGCTTCAGTCCTTGCCGGTGTAGACGCAGTACAGGTCCCCGTGGAAGGCGGTCATCCGGGGCTGCCCCGCGGAGTACGTTCCGGGGAGCGGCCTGAGCGGCCCCCACGCGGGGCTCTCGGTGCCCCGCGCGGTGGACCACACCTTCGGCCGGGCGTTGACGCCGTGCCCGCAGGCGTAGAGCAGTCCGTTGTAGGGCGTCACACCGGGCTGGAAGCTCCCGTGGGTGTGCGGGATCTCCTGGTACCCGTGCCAGGTGGCGGGCTCGCCCTCCGCCGGCGGGCCGTAGCGCACGCACTTCACCGGGGCGCTGAGGCCCGCGCTGTTGTACAGCACGTAGAGGTGGCCGGCGTAGGGGGCGGCGGTCAGCGACGCGTCCTTGCCGTCCATCTGCCACAGCCGCTCCGGGTCCGTCCACGCCGCGTCGCCGCTCTCCTCGGTCCCCCGCGACATCCACCACAGCCACCGGTCGGTGTCGACGAAGAAGACCCGGAGCCTTCCGTCGTAGGCCGCCGCGGCGGGCGGGCGCCGGGTCGCCGCCTTGGGCAGCGCGCCGTGGTAGTGCCACCGGCCCTCACCGGGCGCGCCGTCCTCCCGCCGGAAGGAGCGGTGGCCGACGGGGAGCCCCTCGCCCCTACCGGATTCGGTGCTGAAGACGTGCAGGCTCCCGTCGAAGGCGGCGATGGTGGGGCTGCTCGCCACGAAGGGCCGCGGCAGCGTGGCGGGCACGCTCCAGGACCGGCCGTCGTACACCGCCGACCGGAGGTTTCCGCCCTCGTCGCGGAACACGCAGTGCAGGCCGCCGGCGTAGGCGTCGATGACCGGGACCCCCTTGGACCTCCCGCCCACGGCGACGCTCGGCCGCCAGCTCTCCGCGGCCCAGTCGTAGGAGGTGCACCGTACCTGGTCGTACTCGGACTTCGACTCCTTCTCCTTCTCCGGCCGCCGCTCGTAGGCGAGCCGCCCGTCCACGTAGCTGGCGCGCACCATCCGGTCGTCGCCCAGCATCGCCAGCGAGAACAGCAGCTCCCCGATGTCGTCCCGGTGCCGTTCCGTCCGCTTGGCCAGGATCGGGGTGGCCTCCAGGTCGAGCACCACGAAGTCCGCCTCCGACCCCGCCTCCAGGGTCCCCACCGCGTCCTGGAGCCCCATGGCGGTGGCGCCGCCGAGCGTCGCCAGGTAGAAGAGCTGCTCGGCGGTGACCTGGGTGTAGTCGCCGAGCGCGGCCACCTTGTACGCCTCGTTCATCGTCGTCAGCAGGGAGTGGCTGGTGCCGCCTCCGACGTCCGTGCCGAGCCCCACCCTGAGCGGCCGGTGCGGAAGTTTCGCCGCGCGCAGGTTGAACCTCCCGCTGCCGAGGAACAGGTTCGAGGTGGGGCAGTGCGACAGGGCGGCCTGCCTGGCGTGGCAGCGGTCCATCTCGTCATCGCTGAGGTACACGCCGTGCGCGAGCACGGCCCCGGCGTCGGTGAGCCCGTAGTGCTCGTAGACGTCGAGGTAGTCCCGGCGGTCGGGGAAGAGTTCGCGGACCTTGTAGACCTCGTCGGGGTTCTCGGCGATGTGGGTCTGCATGAGGACGCCCCTGCGCCGGTAGCGCGCCCAGAGCCGCCCGGCCTCCCGGAGCATGTCGTCGCTGCACACCACCGCGAAGCGGGGGGTGATGGCGTAGACCAGCCGGTTGTCCGTCCGCTCGTGCCAGTCCGAGATGAGCTGCTCGGTCTGGCGCATGGCGGTGCCGACGTCGGGGTCGAGGAGGTCCTCGGGGATCCGCTCGCCCCGGTCCATCAGCACCTTCCCGGCCGCGATGCGCATCCGCCGGCCCGCGGCCTCGCGGAACAGCGACTCGACCGAGTACGAATGCGTGGCGCAGTGCACCAGCGCCGTGGTGGTGCCGTTGCGCAGGAGCTCGTCGCAGAACAGCTTCGCGATCTCGTCGGTGTAGGCCCGGTCCTGCGGGGTCCGGTCGCTGAAGCGCAGCTCCTCCGGATAGATGTAGCGTTCCAGCCACTCGATGAGCTTGGCGCCGTGCGCGGCGATGATGTTGGTCTGGGTGCTGTGGACGTGGGTGTCGACGAAGCCGGGGATGATGAGGTGGCGGTCGTCGTAGCGGGTCAGCCGGTAGCCGGGCGGGACCCGGGCCGCGTCGTAGGGCCCCGAGTAGGTGATCCTGCCGTCCGCGCAGACGAGCAGGCCGTCCCGCACGTGCGTCCGGCACTGGGCGGGCGGCCGGACGAACGGGTCGTCGTGGTACCACAGCAGCCGGCCGCGCACGGCGGTGCCGGTGGGGCCGGGCCGGCTCGCCGACCCCTCCGCGCCGTTCAGCTCCGCCGTTCCGATGTCCTCCATGTGCTCTCCTTCCTGGTCGGCGGCCGCGGCGCGCCCGGCGCGCCCGGGCGCGGGCGGGACGCGCTTGCGTGGTCCGCGGCGAGGCCACCGCTGCCCGGGCCCGGGAGCGTGAAACCCCGCCCCCGGACACCGGACGGTCAAGGCTCGCCGGCGTCGCCGTGTTGCCGTTCTGGCAACGTCTGTTGCCATCGTTCGCCGCGATCGCGCAGGGTTGCCGGCGAACGGAGGTAGCAGATGAACGGACAGGTGGTACCCGAGGCGGCGGCCCCCGGCGGCGGTGGCCGGAGATACGAGGCCGTGGTGATCGGCGGCGGAGCCGCCGGGTTGAGCGGCGCACTGACCCTGGGCCGGGCGCGGCGCTCGGTCCTGGTCGTGGACGACGGGCGGCCGCGCAACGCCCCGGCCGGCGGGGTGCACGTCTACCTGGGGCGGGAGGGCACGCCGCCGGGTGAGCTGCTCGCCGCGGGGCGGGAGGAGGTCCGCCGTTACGGCGGGGAGTTCGCGGAGGGCACCGTGGTGTCCGTGCAGCGCGCCGGCGAGGAGTTCCGGGTCGTCCTCGCCGACGGCCGCGAGGTCCGCGCGGCGCGGCTGCTGGTGGCGACCGGGCTGGCCGACGAGCTGCCGCCGGTGCCCGGCCTCGCCGCGCTGTGGGGCACCGACGTCCTGCACTGCCCCTACTGCCACGGCTGGGAGGTCCGCGACCAGGCGATCGGGGTCCTGGGCACCGGCCCCCTCGCGGTGCACCAGGCGCTGCTGTGGCGGCAGTGGAGCGAGCACGTCACCCTCTTCCTGCACACCGGGCCGGAGCCGGCGGAGGAGGAGTACGAGCAGCTCGCCGCCCGCGGCGTGGCCGTGGTGGACGGCGAGGTCGCCGCGCTGGAGACCGAGGGCGGCCGGCTGAGCGGGGTGCGGCTGGCCGGTGGCACGGTCCTCGCCTGCCAGGCGCTGGCCGTGGCACCGGGTCTCGCGCCCCGCGCCGGATTCCTCGCCCCCCTCGGCCTGCGCCCGGTCGCCCTGGAGCGCGATGGCGCGGTGATCGGCCGCCACATCGCGGCGGACGCCACCGGGAGGACGGCGGTGCCGGGCGTCTGGGTCGCGGGCAACGTGGCCAGCCCCGTGGAGCAGGTCATCGGCTCCGCCGCCGCGGCGGTCCGCGCCGCGGGCGCCCTCAACGCCGACCTCATCGCGGAGGAGACCCGCCGGGCGGTCGCCGCGCGGCGCGCGCCGTTCTCCGCGGCGATGGAGCGCGAGGCGAGCGAGCGCGTCCTCGGCGCGAGCCGCCACGGGATCTGACCCGGCAGCGCACCGCGGGCGGGTGCGGGCGAGCGCCCGCCCGCACCCGCCCGCCGACGCCCGTCCCGGGGCCGTCCCGCTGCCACCCCGGCCGGGCCGCTCCGGGGACCCCCGCAGGCGGCGCCCCGGCGCGCACCGGCCGCCGGCCATCGAACCGGTACCGCCCTCCCCGCGCCGCGCTGGCCGCACGCCCGATTCGGAACCGACCGTGGGG
>NZ_QEIO01000175.1 GCF_003336425.1 Marinitenerispora sediminis
GACCAGTAGGGCGCGTACGCCGGCGTGCCCGCCGCCCGGGCGCCGCCCACCCCGACCGGCCGCAGGAACGCCGCCGCCCGGGCTCCTCCGCCGTCGCCGTCGGCGGGGGTCGCCACCCACGCCACCGACCCGCCCGGCGCGCTCGACGCCAGCACCCGCGGCGCTCCGGGCACCCCGGTGCCCTTGGCCACGGCCGCGGTGAAGCGGTCCCGCGCCGCGGGGTCCGCGGCCGCGCCGTGGCTGAGGACGGCCACGCTCACCTGGCGGCCGTCGGCGTCGCGCGCCAGGTACACCACACCCTCGGGGCTCTCACTCACCCGCTCGCTCAGCCGGAACGCCCCCAGCTGGCGCGGATCGCAGTCCTGCAGCGGACCAGACACCTGAAAACCGCGGCCCTTCCCTCACGACGAACCACACACGCCCGCTCCACGGCGCCGCGCCCGCTCCACGGTAGGTGGCCCGCGGAACGGGTAGTCTCGCCGTTGCGTACCCATCAACGTACCCGGCGCGGCCGGCCGCCGGGCGCCGCGGCGCATGGAGGAGTGGATCGATGTCCGACGCCGACGCACACGGCGAGCACACCGGCGCGCAGCAGGCGGGTGGCCCCGACACAGCCGAGGCCACCCGCCTGCTGCGCGCCGCCCTGCACGAGGTCAGCACCGTCATCGTCGGCCAGGACCAGATGGTGGAGCGCATGCTCGTCGCCCTCATCGCCAAGGGGCACTGCCTGCTGGAGGGCGTCCCGGGCGTGGCGAAGACGCTGGCCGTGTCCACGCTGGCCAAGGTCACCGGCGGCACCTTCCACCGGATCCAGTTCACGCCCGACCTCGTGCCCTCCGACATCGTCGGCACCCGCATCTACCACCCCTCCACCGAGAAGTTCGACGTCGAGCTCGGCCCGGTCTTCGCCAACTTCATCCTCGCCGACGAGATCAACCGCGCCCCCGCGAAGGTGCAGTCGTCGCTGCTGGAGGTGATGGCCGAGAAGCAGGTGTCGCTGGCCGGCACCACGTACCGGCTGCCCGACCCGTTCATCGTGATCGCCACCCAGAACCCGGTGGAGTCCGAGGGCGTCTACCCGCTCCCGGAGGCGCAGCGCGACCGCTTCCTCATGAAGGTCATGGTCCCGCACCCGCGCGCGCACGAGGAGATGGAGATCCTGCGGCGCATGAGCGCCCGCCCGCCCGAGGCCAGCCAGGTGCTGGACCCGGTCACGCTCCAGGAGCTGCAGGCGGAGGCCGAGGGCATCCACGTGCACCAGCTCATCGCCGACTACGTCGTCCGGCTGGTGATGGCCACCCGCGAGCCCGAGTCCTACGGCCTGCCGGACCTGCGCCGCGTCCTGGAGATCGGTGCGAGCCCGCGCGCCACACTCGGGCTGGTGGCGGCCGCGCGCGCCCTCGCGCTCATCCGCGGCCGCGACTACGTGCTCCCCGACGACGTGCGCCTGCTGGCGCGCGACGTCATGGCGCACCGCCTGGTACTCACCTTCGACGCCCTGGCCGACGGCGTCACGACCACGCAGATCGTCGACCGGGTGCTGGCCACCGTGCCGCCGCCGCGCGTCATCTGGGACGAACCGCCGGCCGCCGAGTCCGCCGCGGTCCTGACCTCCCGGTAGCGCCATGGGCCAGCCAGCCGGACCCGTCCCCATCGACCCGCGCCGCCACGCCGCGCTGCGCCGCCTCGACCTGCGCGTCGTCCGGCGCCTGGACGGGCTGCTGCACGGCGAGCACCTGGGCCTGCGGCTGGGGCCGGGCAGCGAGCCGGCCGAGGCCCGCGTCTACCAGCCCGGCGAGGACGACGTCCGGCGCATGGACTGGTCGGTCACCGCGCGCACGGCCACGCCGCACGTCCGCGACCTCGTCGCCGACCGCGAGCTGGAGAGCTGGACGCTGCTCGACCTGTCGGCCAGCATGGACTTCGGCACTGGGCAGGCCGAGAAGCGCGACGTCGCCATCGGGGCGCTCGCCGCGGTCAACGTCCTCACCCAGCGGGTCGGCGACCGCTTCGGCGCGCACTTCCTGCACCGCGGCCGCATCCGGCGCTGGCCGGCGCGCTCGGGCAAGGCCGCGCTGTTCGCGCTGCTGTCCACCGTCGGCGCGGCGCCCCGCACCCCAACCGGCGAGCCCGTCGGCGGCGTGGGCCTCGCCGACGCCCTCACCGACCTCGCGCGCACCCGTCCCCGGCGGGGCCTGCGCGTGGTGGTGTCCGACTTCCTGGACCCCGTGCCGCGGCTGGACGCCGCCGTGCCCGCGTCGTGGGAGCGTCCGCTGCGCCAGCTCAACACCCGTCACCAGGCGCTCGCGATCGAGGTGGTGGATCCCCGGGAACTCGACCTGCCCGGCATAGGATTGGTGACGATGCAGGATCTGGAGACCGGACGCGTCCGCGAGGTGCACCTGTCCCCCAAGGTCCAGCGGCGCTACGCCGAGGCCGCGCGCGCCCAGCGGGAGGCCGTCCGGGCGAGTCTGCGCCGGTGCGGGGTGCCGCACCTGGTGCTGCGCACCGACCGCGACTGGATCGTGGACCTCGCCCGTTTCGTGATAGAACAGCGCCGCACCGCCCACCGCCTCGCCCGGCACACCCCGGCGGTGCCCCGATGACGCCCCGACGATCCGGCGCAACGACAAGGAGAACCGGGTGACCTTCCTGTCCGCCGGACGGCTGTGGCTGCTCGTCCTGGCCGCCGCCCTCGTCGCCGCCTACGTCCTGCTGCAGAGACGGCGGCGGGGTTACGCGCTGCGCTTCACCAACCTCGCACTGCTCGACCAGGTCGCGCCGCAGCGCCCCGGCTGGCGGCGGCACGTCACCGCGGTCCTCTTCATCACCACCGTCGTCATCCTGATCGGCGCGTTCGCCCGGCCGGCGATGCCCGTCCAGGTGCCGCGCGAGCGCGCGACCATCATCGTCGCCATCGACGTGTCGCCGTCCATGGCCGCCAGCGACGTCTCGCCAGACCGGCTCACCGCGGCCAAGGAGTCCGCGCAGCGCTTCGTCGAGTCGCTGCCCGACCGGTTCAACGTCGGCCTGGTCGCGTTCTCCTCGGCCGCCGCCGTGGTCTCCTCCCCGACCCACGACCACCAGGCGGTCACCGACTCCATCGAGAACCTGCAGATCGCGCCCGGGACCGCCATCGGCGAGGGCGTCTTCACGTCGCTGCAGTCCATCCAGTCCTTCGACGCCGACGCCCAGGAGGACCCGCCGCCCTCGGCTGTCGTGCTGCTCTCGGACGGCGAGAACACCAGCGGCCGCCCGGTGACCGCGGCGGTGGACGCCGCCGCCGGCGCCGACGTGCCCGTCTCCACCATCGCCTTCGGCACCGGCGCCTCCATCATCGAGATCAACGGCCAGTACGTGGAGGCCAACATCGACAAGGCGGCGCTGGAGAACCTCGCCAACGGCACCGGGGGCCACTTCTACGAGGCCGAGTCCGAGGCGGAGCTGACCGACGTCTACGACGACATCGGCTCGTCGCTGGGCACCGAGACCGTGCACGAGGAGGTCGTGCCGCTCTTCGTGGGCATCGCGCTGCTGTTCGCGGCCGCCACCGCCGTCACCTCGCTCGTCTGGTTCCAGCGCCTGCCGTGACAGGCCGGGCGCGGCCCGCGCCGGCCGGTCCGCGCCGTCGCCGGGGCGGCAACCTCCCTGAAACGAGCACTGAGATCTTGGCCACACCCGCGCGACGGGCGGAGCCCCCGTGCCATAGGGCCCGTCAGGTGGACCGCACCCCCCGCGACCACGGGAAACCCTGAACCCGATGCCCGTGATCCGCCCGTTGCCCGCTACCGTGGACCCGTTTGTCCTGTCATCCCACGCAACACGACGGAAACAAGGAACAATGCCGGAACATACCTCGACCCCCGCGGTCATCTTCTTCGACCTCGACGACACCCTCCTCGACGAGCACGCGGCCAGCTCGGCCGGCCTGCGCACGCTCATGGAGCGCCTGGGGCACCCCGACTTCAACGCGGCCCGCCGGCTGTGGGACGTCCAGACCGATATCTCCTTCGGCAACTACATCGCCGGCCGCCTGACCCTCACCGAGCAGCGCCGCGAGCGGGTGCGCGCCCTCGCCACCCAGGCCGGGCACAGCTGGGTCAGCGAGGAGCACTGCGACGAGCTCTTCCAGCGCTACCTCGAATCCCACCGCTCCGCCTGGCGGTCCTTCCACGACGTGGTCCCCGCCCTCACCCAGCTGGCCTCCGCGGGCATCGGACTCGGCGTGATCACCAACGGCATCGAGGCGCTGCAGCGCGAGAAGCTCTCCACCCTGGAGATCACCCGCCACTTCTCCACCATCGTGTGCGCCGACACCGCCGGCGTCGGCAAGCCCGACCCCCGGGTCTTCCACATCGCCTGCCAGCAGCTCGGCGTCGCCCCGAACCAGTGCTGGCACATCGGCGACCAGCTGCGCGCCGACGCCCTCGGCGCGATCTCCGCGGGCCTGCGCCCCGTGCTGCTGGACCGCCACCACCGCTACGCCGGCGAACCCACCGACATCGCCACGATCCACAGCCTGGAGGAGGTCCACAAGCTGCTCGGCCCCAGCAGCACGGCCGCCGCGGCGGGCCTGCTGTGAGCCGGCCGGCGGCCTCCCGCCGCGCCCGCCGGGTCACCGCGCACCTCCTGCCCCGCACGAGTGCGGGTGCCATCGCCGTCACCGGCGGCGATGGCACCTGGAGCGTGCCCGGGGCGCGCGTGGCCTTCGGCCAGGACCCCGCCGACGCGGCCCGCGCCGCGGCCCGCCTCTCCCCCGAGATCCCGCTGCGGCCGGTCGACTGCCGCACGGAGTTCGCCACCCTCCCCGGCCCCGACGGCCCGGTGGAGCTGCACATCGACCGCATGTACTACACCGCGCCGGCCGCCGGCGCGGCGGACGGCGCGCTCGCCCCGGCCGAGGCCCTCGCGCTGCCGGCCCGGCCCAGCGCGCCCGAGCTGCTCCCCGCCGCCCCCGCGCACCCGCGGCCCCGGCTGGAGCGCGTGGCGGCCTACGGAGTCGTCACCGACGCCGCCGACCGCGTCCTGCTGTCCTTGATCGCGCCCGGATACCCGGGGGCCGGCACCTGGCACCTGCCGGGAGGCGGTGTCGACCACGGCGAGACCGTCCGCGCGGCGCTGGCCCGCGAGGTCGTCGAGGAGACCGGGCAGCGCGGCGCGGTGGGCGAGCTCATCACCATCGCCAACCACCACCGGACCGGCGAGATCGGACCGGAGAGCGACGACACGGAGATCCACGCCGTCTGGGTGTTCTTCCACGTGTTCGTCGCCGAGCCCACGCGGCCGCGCGTCACCGAGACCGCCGGCTCGACCATCGACACCGCGTGGTTCACCCGCGCTGAGGTGGCCGCCCTCCCGCTCTCGGCCACCGCCCTGCGTGGTTTCGCCGCCCTCACCGGCACCGCGGCCGGCTGACCCCGGGGCGCACCCGGGCCCGGGCACGTCTGCGGCCGGTCCGCGGGACCGGCCGGACCGCCCGTGCCGCCAGAGCGGGCGCGGCGCGCACCGCGTGGGCGTCAGGGACGCCGGGCGGCCGTCGGCGGCCGCGCCGCGGGGCCGCTCACCCCGTGTTGACCCGGGCCAGGCCGCGGCGCGCCAGCCACACCAGTACGCCGGCGCCGACCATCGCCGCGCCCCCGAGCACCAGCGGCAGCGGCAGGCTCAGCGCGAGCACCACGCACCCGGCCAGCCCGACCACCGGCACCAGCAGCGGCGGACGGCCCTCACGCGGGCCCAGCCGCAGCGCCGAGGCGTTGGCGACCGCGTAGTACACCAGGACCCCGAACGCCGAGAACCCCACCGCGGCGCGCACGTCGAGCACCAGCACCAGCACGGCCACCACCGCGCCGACCGCCAGCGCCGCCCGGTGCGGCACCCCGTGGCGCGGGTGCAGACCCGTCAGCGCCCGCGGCAGGTGGCCGTCCTGCGCCAGCGCCAGGACCGTCCGCGACACCCCGAGCGACAGGGAGAGCAGCGCCCCGAGGCAGGCCAGCGCCGCGCCGGCCGCCACGAGCGGCGTCAGCTGCGGCCAGCCCGCCGCCGCGACCGCGTCCGCGAGCGGCGCCGTGCTCGCCGCCAGGGCGCGCGGCCCCAGTACCGCCAGGACCGTGCCGCACACCAGCAGGTACACCGCCAGCGCCACAGCCACCGCGATGCCGATCGCCCGGGGGATCGTCCGCCGCGGGTCCCGCACCTCGCCGCCCAGCGTGGCGACGCGCGCGTATCCGGCGAACGCGAAGAACAGCATCCCCGCCGCGCCGAGCACCCCGAAGAATCCCGGCCACGAGCCGAAATCCAGCACCCCCCGGAGGTCCGCCGCCTCGCTGCGGCCGGTCACGCCGACCACCGCGGCGAGCACGGCGAGCACCGCCACGAGCAGCGCCCGGGTCACCCGGGCGGACGCCCGCGCCCCGCGGCAGTTGACCAGCGTGACCACGGCCACGGCCGCCAGTGCCACCGGCCGCTCCAGTCCGGGCAGTACGTAGGCCGCGAACGTCAGCGCCATCAGCGCGCACGAGGCCACCTTGCCGACCACGAACGACCAGCCCGCCAGGTAGCCCCACAGCGGGCCGAGCCGCTCCCGGCCGTAGACGTAGGCGCCTCCCGACTCCGGGTGCCGCGCCGCGAGCCGCGCCGTGGAGGTCGCGTTGCAGTACGCCACCACCGCGGCCACCAGCAGCGCCACCGGCAGCCACGCGCCGGCCTCCCGCGCCGCCGGAGCGAACACCGCGAACACCCCGGCGCCGACCATGGCGCCCAGGCCGATCACCACGGCGTCCCCCGTGCCCAGCACGCGCGCGGGCCGCCCATCCGATCCAGAAGAGGAGGTCATGGCCCCAGAGTCTGCCGCACGAGGGTCACACGGCAGTCAAGGCCGGGGGAACGGCCGGAGTCGGCCGGGCCCGGCGGCGGGGCGGCCCTCCGCCCGGCCGCCCCGTACCGTTCACTCGGCTCACCCTCGCCACATCACCCCCGTCGACTCCGTGATGTCCTCGGCCGCCACCTGGCGCAGCCTCCGCGCGAGGTCCGCCAGCGCCCGGGACACCGCGAGTTCGTCGCCGATCTCCGGGACGTCGATGTCCGTCGGGTTCTTTCTGGCCATGCCGTGCCCGCGGACGTTCGTCTCGCCGTCGATCGTCAGTCCCGCCTCGGCCCACGTCCGCGCCGATTCCTCGTCCGTCTCCTCTGAGAGGAGGATGTCCACCGTCCATCGCTTCATGCAGTGCACCTGACTCACCCCCGCGCCCGCGGCGGCACGCCCGCCGCGGGCACCGTCTCATGTCGCCGCCGCCCGGTCGCGCCGGGTCTCCACGTGGGCGTCCGCACCCGGGTAGACCAGCGCCTCGTGGCCGTCGTCGCTCCAACGGACCCGGTACGGCGGTGCTCCGTCACCGGTCGCCTCGATCACGACGGCCGTGCGCCGCCGCGTCTCGGCACGTGTGGTCTCCACCACCAGCAGGTCTCCGACTCGTGCTCTCATCGGCCCTCCCCCATCAGCCGATCCGGCTCGCGGTACATGACCATCCTCCGTCCGCGGCGCGGCCACCGCAATGCCCGGCGGCGACCAAAGCCGCAGGTCCGGCGGGGTTTTCGGCGGAACGCTCCGCCGCCGGGGCCAGACCGACGACGCGGGCGCGCTGGACGGTGCACCGCGCGGTGGAGGAGGCCGGGGGCCGGTGCGCGCGGCGCCCCCGGGGGCTTCCGAGGGCGTCGCGTCCGCGTCTGGGGGACGGTGTCCTGGGTTCGGCTCGGCCGGGGCGTGCACGCGGCCACCGGGCGGATGCCGGCGGATGCCGGACCGGCAGGCGCGGCCGCGGAGCGGGCCCTACCAGGGCGCGGTTTCCGACGCGGGTGGCCGCTGCTGGCGTGCGGAGCGTGTCGTCCGCCTGGTCCGCACGCCCGTCCTGAGCCGCGAAGGCCCTGGGAGGGGGAATGCGCTCGTCCGCCCGGTGTGCGGCGGGGGACGGCACGGGCACCCCGGCCGGTCCCGGCGAAGCAGGGGCGGCCGTCCGGAGGTCGCGGGACCCGCCGGGCCCGGGCCGCCACGAGCACCGTGCAATCCCCCGGGCAGGGCATCAGCGGTGGGTCTCCTAGCCCAGGCCCGCGACGAGCGAGCGGCCCCCGTCCAGCGTCAGGACCTGGCCGGTCACCCACGCGGCGTCGTCGGAGGCGAGGTAGGCGACCGCCGCCGCGACGTCCTCCGGCCGGCCGATGCGCCGCAGCGGGTAGCCGGCCGCGACCTCCTCCTCGTGCTCCGCGTACAGCGCCTCGGCGAACCGGGTCCGCACGACCGCCGGCGCGACCGCGTTCACCCGGACCCCGGGCGCCAGCTCGGCGGCCAGCTGCCGCGTCAGGTTGATGAGCGCCGCCTTGCTCGCCCCGTAGACCCCGATCCCGGGGGAGGCGTGCGTGCCGGCCATCGACGCCACGTTCACGACGGCGCCGCCGTTGGCGGCCGTCCACGCCCGGTGCACGGCGCCCACCCACCCGGCCGCGGCGATGACGTTGACCTCGAACACCTTCGCCATCGCCGCCGGGTCGGCGTCGAGCACCGGCCCGAAGACCGGGTTGACGCCGGTGTTGTTGACGAGCACGTCGATCCGGCCGAACGCCTCGACCGCCCGCGCGACCGCCTCCTCCCGGTGGGCGGGGTCGTGGGCCCGTCCGGCCACGCCCAGCGCGTGCTCGGCTCCGCCCAGCTCGGCGACCGCCTCCTCCAGCGGTCCGGGGGTCCGCGCGGTCACCGCGACCCTGCCGCCCTCGGCCACGATCCGCCGCGCGACCGCCAGGCCGATCCCCCGGCTCGCCCCGGTGACCACGGCCACCCTGCCCTCGAAACGCCGCACGGGCCGGTCTCCCCTCTCGTGCTTGTCCTCGGCGCCGCCGGGCGGTCCGGGCCGGGCGGCGGCGCCCCAACTGTACCGACCGGCCGGTCCGGCACCGGGGGCCGGCTCCCGGTGGCGCGCGGCGCGCTCCCGCTGCTGGTAGCGTCACCGCGTGGCGCAGCACTACTTCGACTCCGATCCGGGGGCCGCGAGCCGGCCGCAGACGGTCGACCTCGTCCTGCCCGATCTGCACCTGCGGCTCGGCACCGACCGCGGCGTGTTCTCCCCCGACCGGATCGACCTGGGCACCCGCGTCCTCCTGGAGGCGGTCCCCGCCCCGCCCGCCGAGGGGCGCCTGCTCGACATCGGCTGCGGCTACGGCCCGATCAGCCTGACCATGGCCGCGCGGGCGCCGCGCGCCGAGGTGCTCGGGGTCGACGTCAACGCCCGCGCGGTCCGCCTCGCCCGGGCCAACGCCCGGGCCAACGCCCGGGCCAACGGCGTCGGCAACGCCCGGTTCCGCCAGGTCGAACCCGACGGCACCCCCGCGGCTGAGGCGCCCGGCGCCGAGGTGCCCGCCGACGACGCGCTCGCCGGCCCGTTCGCCGCCATCTGGTCCAACCCGCCCATCCGCGTCGGCAAGCCCGTGCTGCATGCGCTGCTGCGGACCTGGCTGGGCCGGCTCGCCCCCGGCGGCGACGCCCACCTCGTGGTGCAGAAGAACCTCGGCGCCGACTCCCTGCAGCGGTGGCTGGACGCCGCGGGCCACCCCACCGAGCGCGTCGCGTCGCGGGCGGGGTTCCGCGTCCTGCGCACCTCGCGATGACCCGGGTCACTCCACTACCCAGAAGCAGCACCTGCCGGTAGTCTGATGAGCGGCCCCACCC
>NZ_QEIO01000176.1 GCF_003336425.1 Marinitenerispora sediminis
GGCCCCGGTCCGTCAGGCGTCGGCGGGGCGGACCTGCGCGAGGGGCGCGGCGGCGCTCTGCTCCAGGTGGGTGAGGTCGGAGGCGATGGTGGCGAAGGTGAAGCCGGCCTCGAACCGGCGTACGGCGGTCGCGCCGTCGGGGCTGTGCGCGCCGGCGGCGATGCCGGCCGCGGCGGCCGCGGCGGCGACCCGCTTCATGGCGTCCTGCAGGGCGTCGGCGACGTCCGGGTCGCCCGGCCACCGGGCGCCCAGGGCGAGGGCGAGGTCGGAGGGACCGACGTAGACGGCGTCCAGCCCCGGGGTCGCGCAGATCTCCTCCACCGCCTCCAGCGCGGCGGCGGTCTCGATCATGACGACGCAGGCCACGGCATCGTCGGCCTCCGCGGGCACCGGGCCGACCCGCAGCGCGGAGCGCATGGGCCCGTAGCTGCGGACGCCGTGCGGCGGGTAGCGGGTGGCGCGCACCATCGCGGCGGCCTCCTCGGCGGAGTCCACCAGCGGCACGATGACGCCGCGCGCCCCCGCGTCCAGCGCCCGGCCGACCCACGCGGGGTCCTTGGCCGGGACCCGCACGAGGCCGGCGGCCCGCCCGCGCGCGTCGACCGCGGTGAGCGCGGAGAGCGCGCCCGCGTAGTCCAGCAGCCCGTGCTGCACGTCGATTCCGACGTAGTCGTAGCCGAGGCCGGCGATGCGCTCGGTGCCGACCGGGTTGTCGCACACCACCCAGTACCCGACCAGCTGCTCCCGCCGGCGCAGGCGGGCGGTGAAGTCCTCCGCTGTCGTGGCGCCCATGCTCAACTTCCCCTTCCTCCGAATGTTCTTCGCTGCCTCGTCCTCGGCCCGCGCGGGGCGGCCTCGGATCAGCGGTTGTACGCGGGCGCGACGCCGCGCAGCCGCTCCCACACCCGGTCGCACGCGGCGCGCACGTCGTCGGGGAGCGGCCCGCCCCGCGCGGCCCCGATGTTGGACGCGAGGTGCTCGACCTTCGACGAACCGAGCAGCACCGCGCCCACGTCGGGGTTGCCGAGCAGCCACCGGAACGCGAGCTCCGGCAGGGTCTGCCCGGAGTCGGCGGCGACCGCGCCGAGCTCGGTCACGGCGTCGAACAGCTCCCGGTTCCAGTAGCGCCGCCGGTACATCTCGCCGAGCCCGGACTCGGTTCCGAACCTGCCCTGCGCCGGGGTCTCCTCGAACACGTGCTTGCCGGTGAGCAGGCCGCCGCCCAGCGGGTTGTACACGATGTCGGTGATCCCGGCGGTGCGGGTGAACTCCTGGTACTCGTCCTCGATGCGCCGGCTGAGCAGGTTGTACAGCGGCTGGGAGACGACCGGGGCGGGCAGGCCGGCGTCGGCGGCGATGCGGCGCAGCTCGGCGATCTGCCACGCCGCGTAGTTGGAGACGCCGACGTGGCGCACCTTGCCCGCCTCGACCAGCCGGCCGAGTTCGGCGAGCGTCTCGGCCATCGGGGTGGCGCGGTCGGGCTGGTGCAGGTAGTAGACGTCGACGTGGTCGAGGCGCAGCCGGCGCAGGCTGGCGTCGAGGCAGCGGCGGATCGCCTCGGGCGCGAGCGGCGGGAGGTCCCCGGCGTCGGGGTTGGGCATGCCGACCTTCGTGGCGACGAGGAACCGGTGGCCGGACCGCGCGGCGAGCAGGTCGCCGAGCAGGCTCTCCGACGCGCCCCCGGCGTAGCCGTTGGCGGTGTCGAGCATGGTCACACCGGCGTCGGCGGCGATGTCGAGCATGCGCGAGGCGTCGTCGCGGCCGACCTGGGCACCGAACGTCATGGTGCCGAGGACCAGGCGCGAGACGCGCAGATCGGTGCCCGGGACTTCCACGTGGCCGATGCCCGGATCGGTGTCGGTCATGAGATCGGACTCCTTGTCAATCGCCATGCGCTCGGTGTGCGCCGGGTCGCCTACCACTCGGAAATATGCTCGTAACGCGCATCACACTGCCACTCTTGCGTGAAACGCGCAAGGTGGATAGCGTGCTTTTCGTGCGATCCGTTCGAGGAGTCCGCCCGACGAACAGGAGTCCGATGCCGGCCGATCCCACCGACCTCCTGCTGGTGGCGGACGACCTCACCGGCGCACTCGACGCGTCGGTCCCCTTCCGCGCGCGCGGCATGGCCGCCACCGTTCACCTGGACAGCGGCGCCTACCCGCTACCCGGACCCCCGTCCCCGGGCGCCGCCGTCACCGTGGTGGACACCGACACCCGGCACGCCGACGCCGTCGCGGCCGACGCGGCCGTGCGCGCGGCCCTGCGCGGCGCCGCGCCCGCCGCCACCGTCGTCAAGAAGGTCGACTCCACCCTGCGCGGGCAGGTGCGCGCCGAACTCGCGGCGCTCCTGGACGAGCGTCCGGGACCGCTCGTGCTCGCGCCGGCGTTCCCGCGCGCCGGGCGCACCACGGTCGACGGAGTGCAGTACGTCCACGGCCGCGCCCTGCACCGCACCGACGCCTGGGCGAACGAGCCCGCCGCGCCGCCCGCCGACATCGCCGGACTGCTCGCCCCGCTCCCGGTCGAACGGGTGCCGCTCGGCACCGTGCGCGCCGATCCGCGACTGCTGCGCGCGGCGCTGCTGCGCGACCCCGGCCGGCCCCGGGTGCTGCTCTGCGACGCCGAGACCGAGGACGACCTCGACCGCATCGCCGCCGCCGGGCACGGCGGCGACGGCCCCGGAGCGGCGCTGTGGGCGGGGGCGGCCGGACTCGCCGCCGCGCTCGCCCGCCTGCTGCCCCCCGGAGCGCCGCCCGCCGGCGACGCCGCCGGCGGCGCGCGGGAGCCGGGACGCGCCCTCGCCGTCATCGGCAGCGCGAGCGCGGTCGCCCGCGAGCAGGCCGACGCCCTCGCCGCCGCCGGCTTCACCGCCGTCACGCTGGATCCGCACGAGCTGCTGGACGCCGACGCCGCCGCTCTGGAGGTACTCGCGGCGAAGGTGGCCGGCACGGCCGCGGCCGGCGACACCGTGGTCCGCATCGACGCCGGCCGCCGGGTCGGCCCGCACCTGGCCCGGCGGCTGTCCCGCGGACTGGCCGGCGCCGTCCGCGAGGCGCTGTCCGGCGCCGGCCTCGTGCTCGTCACCGGCGGCGAGACCGCCCGGGCGGCCCTGCCCGCGGCCGGCGTCGCGGCCCTGGAAGTCATCGCCGAGCTCGAACCCGGGACGGTCCTCAGCGAGGCGCGCGCCGGCCGGCGCGCACCCCACGGCGCGGCGCCGCGCCACATCATCACCAAGGCGGGCGGCTTCGGCGACGCGCACTCCCTCACGCGCGCCGTGCGGCTCTGCCGGTACGGAAGGACACCCCTGTGAGCACACCCATCATCGCCGTCACCATGGGCGACGGCGCCGGAATCGGCGCGGAGATCACCGTCAAGGCGCTGGCCGACCCCGACGTGTCGACCTGGTGCCGCCCGCTCGTGGTCGGCGACGCCGCGCGGCTCGCCGCCGCCGCCCGGCTCTGCGGGGTCGACGCCGAGGTGCGCCCGGTCGCCGGCCCGGCCGAGGCCGAGTTCCGCCCCGGGCGGATCGACGTGGTCGACCTCGGCCTGCTGCCCGCCGACCTGCCGTTCGGCCAGCTCTCCCCGGTCGCCGGCGAGGCCGCCTACCAGTACGTCCGGCGCGCCTGCGAACTCGCGGTCGCCGGCGAGGTCCAGGCCATCTGCACCGCTCCCCTGAACAAGGAGGCGCTGCACGCGGCCGGCCGGCGCTACCCCGGGCACACCGAGCTGCTGGCCGCCCTCACCGGAACGCCCGAGGTGTCGATGATGCTGTCCACCGCCAAGGTGCGCGTCATCCACGTGACCACGCACATCGGACTCATCGACGCCATTGAGCTGATCGACCCGGGGCTGGTGGCCCGCACCATCCGGCGCGGCCACCGCACGCTGCTGGACGCGGGTATCGCGGAGCCCCGGATCGCCGTGTGCGGCATCAACCCGCACGCCGGTGAGAACGGCCTGTTCGGGCGCGGCGAGGAGGGCGAGAAGATCGAGCCCGCCATCGCCGAGTGCCGGGCCGAGGGCATCGACGCCCAGGGGCCGCTGCCCGCCGACACCGTGTTCTTCCGCGCCGGGCGCGGGGACTTCGACCTCGTGGTCGCCATGTACCACGACCAGGGGCACGGCCCGGTGAAGATCCTCGGGCTGGAGGCCGGCGTCAACATCACGGTCGGGCTGCCGGTCATCCGCACCTCCGTCGACCACGGCACCGCCTTCGACATCGCCGGGACCGGCAAGGCCGACCACCGCAGCCTGATCGAGGCCCTGCGCCAGGCCGCCGCACTGGCGCCGAGCCCGGCCGACTAGGAGCGCCCGTCCCGTCCCTTCCGGGGGGAGGCGGATGCCCCGGCACGGTGGACCGGCCCGGGCACGGCCCCGGGAGGGGAGCGGTGCGCGACGCGGAACACGGACGCCGGCGTCGGCTGGTGACCGCCGCCGTCCTCCTGCCGGTCCCGGTGGCGATCCTCGGTCGCGACCACCTGACGGGGGTGCCGCATCCACGGCGCAGCGCAGCGGCGTTCACCTCGCCGTCCACGGGGGTGGTCGCGCGCGGGCCCTCCAGGCGCCGACGGCCCTCGAACCCCCGTGCCGCGTCGTGCTCACCGAACCGGCCTGGCCCCGCTGGGCGGGAACGGAGGCGTGGGCGGTCGGCAGGACGAGCGCGGACAACGTCACCGGCCGCCGCGGTCCCGGCCGGATCGGCGCCCTGGCGTTCCGGCGGTTCTCCTGCTTCGTGGAGCTGCCGGGGGAGTACCGGCCCGAGCCGCGCGGGAACCTCTGCTCCAACCGCCTCGACGTCCACTGGCTCACCCCGCCGCCGTTCCCGGACGCCTGGGAACAGGAGGGGACCACGGCGTGCGGACCCGCCGCCACGCGGACGCGGCGTGCGGTGCGCCTCCCAGCGCGGGGTGCGCCGCGTTTCCCGCGGGTACGCGGCGCCGTTCGACCCCTGGGCCCGCCTGGAGGGCCCCCGGCCCCTGGCCGCAGGGACGGGGCCGCCGAGCGCCCGCCCCCCCGTGCCGCCCCCGGCCTCGACGTGGCGGCGGTCCCGGCCGGGTGACCCGGTCGCCCGCGTGCGCCCGGGGCGTCAGGTCCGGTATACGTGGGAGTCCCCGGAGGTTCCGGGTGAACCGAGCGGGTCCGCACGGGGACGAAGGGCCGGAGGATCATGCGGCAGAGCACGCGCGTGTACCAGACCCTGCGGGAGGAGATCCTCGACTGGCGGCTCGCGCCGGGGACGGTGCTCACCGAGGTGGACATCGCCGAGCGGCTCGCCGCCTCGCGCACCCCGATCCGCGAGGCGCTCGCCCGCCTGGTGCGCGAGGGCCTGGTCAGCTCGCTACCCGGGCGCGGCCTCATGGTGGCCGAGGTCTCCGTGGACGGGGTCGCCCAGCTCTTCCAGATGCGTGAGGCCCTGGAGACCTACGCCGCCCGGCTGGCCGCGCGCGGCGGCGACCGCCGGACGTTCGAGGACCTGCACGTCCGGCTGCGTGAAGCGCGCGACGGGATGGCCCGCCGCCCCGAGCCCGCCGACGGCTTCGCCGGCTACTACGCGCTGATCCAGGAGTTCGACGAGGCGATCGACGCCGCCAGCGGCAACCCCTACCTGCGCGCGGCGCTGCACGACCTGCGCGGCCACCTCGTGCGGCTGCGCCGGCTGGCCCGGCGCAGCCCGGCGCGCATGCTGCGCGCCGCCGGGGAGCACGTCGACATCTGCGCCGCGATCCGCGACGGGGACGAGGACCGCGCTGTGCGGGCCGTGGCCGCGCACCTCCACAACAGCCTCGACAACACCCTGGCCGCCCTGGTCGAGGAGGTCGCCGGCGCGGCGCTGCTCGGTGTGGCGCCCGCGCCGCGCGGCTGACGCGGCGGCGCGCCCGCCGCGGCTGGCCGTCACCGTGCGTGACGTTCCCCGCGGAGCTGGCACCCGCCCGGTTTCGGTCTTATTGGTTGGTTATTGGACGTAAATCAACCCCGGCAATCCATTGCGGAACTGCGGTAACGCGGAGGTAATCTGCGGTGCGCGTCACCGTGCATGTCCCGTCACATTCCCATGTGCGTACACGGCGCGTACACGCGCGCCCGGCCGGGGCGCGCGGGTCCGTGATAGGAGGCCGGTCCCACGATGCTCGTCGCCCTCGGGTTCCTCATGATCGGAACGTTCATGTTCCTGATCATGACGAAGAAGCTGACGCCCGTCGCGGCCCTCATCATCGTCCCCACGGTCTTCGGGCTGATCGCCGGCGCGGGACTGGGCCTCGGCGACATGGTGATGGAGGCGATCACCGACCTCGCGCCGACGGCCGCGCTGCTGATGTTCGCCATCATCTACTTCGGCATCATGATCGACGTCGGGCTGTTCGACCCGCTCATCCGGTTCGTGCTGCGGGTGTTCGGCGACGACCCGGCCAAGGTGGTGGTCGGCACGGCGGTGCTCGCCGGAGCCGTGTCGCTGGACGGCGACGGCTCGACCACGTTCATCGTCACGACCTCGGCGCTGCTCCCGGTCTACCTGCGCATGGGGTTGAGCCCGGTCGTGCTCACCTGCGTGGCCGGACTGGCCAACGGCGTGCTGAACGTCGTCCCCTGGGGCGGGCCGACGGCACGCGCCGCCAGCGCGCTCGGCCTGGAGCCGACCGACATCTTCGTTCCCATGATCCCCTCGGTGCTCGCCGGCCTGGGGGTCGTGCTGGTGTTCGCCTGGCTGCTCGGGCTGAGCGAGCGCCGACGGCTGCGCGCCGCCGGGACCTCCATGGCCGCGCCGGTGGCGGTCGGTGCCGCGGCCCGCCCCGGCGGCGCGGGAGCCCCGGCCGGCGGCGGGTCCGGCGGCGCGCCGGGCGTCGGCGGCTCGGAGCGGGGCATGGCCGACACCGCGCTCGACCCCGACCGGCCGACCCTGCGCCCCCGCCTCATCTGGTTCAACCTCGCGCTCACCGCGGCGATCATGGTGCTGCTCGTCCTCGAACCGATGCCGATCCCGACCCTGTTCATGATCGGCTGCGCGATCGCGCTGGTGGTCAACTTCCGGCACGTCTCCGACCAGCTCAAGGAGCTCAGCGCGCACGGCTCCAGCGTGGTCTCGGTCGTGGCGATGGTCATGGCCGCGGGCGTGCTGACCGGCGTCCTCAACGGGACCGGCATGGTCGACGCGATGTCGCGCTGGCTGGTCGGCGTCATCCCCGACGCGATGGGCCCCTACCTCGCGGTCATCACCGGCCTGCTCAGCCTCCCCGGCACGTTCTTCATGAGCAACGACGCCTTCTACTTCGGCATCCTGCCGGTCCTCACCGAGACCGCGGCCAACTACGGGATCACCCCGGTCGAGATGGCGCGCGCCTCCATCGTCGGCCAGCCCGTCCACATGCAGAGCCCGCTGGTGCCGGCCATCCTGCTGCTGGTCTCGCTGGCCAAGGTGGACCTCGGCGACCACCACAAGAAGGTGCTCTGGCGGGCCGCGGTCGCCTCCCTGGCCATGCTCGCGGTCGGCGTGCTCACCACGGTCATCCCCCTGGGCTGACGCCTGCGGCGGCCTACCAGGCGAACGAGAGGAGAACCGAACATGGAGCCGACCCCGCCCGCGGCCGGCGAACCCGCCGCCGCGCCCCGCGGCCGCGCACCGGGCGTCATCGTGCTGGCCCACCTCGACGGCGCGGAAGGGCGCTCCGCCCTGGAGCAGACCATCGGCGAGGCGCACCGCCGCGGTGCCCGCGTCGTGGTCGTCAGCTACCGCACCGACGCCCCGGCGTCGCCCGCCTACGCCAGCCCGGCCACGCTGGACGCGCTGCGGGCGCGGCTGGCCGGGGCGGGCGTGCCGCACGAGATCGTCCGCGCCGAGACCGACCCCGCCGACCAGCTGCTCACCCTGGCCGAGTCCACCGGCGCCGAGCTGCTGGTGCTGGCCCTCCGGCGCCGCTCCCCGGTGATGAAGTTCTTCATCGGCAGTATCGCCCAGCGCGTCATCCTGGAGGCGCCCTGCCCGGTGCTCGCGGTGAAGTGACCGCGGGCGGTGCCGCGCGCGGGCAGCGGCCGGCACGGGCCCCGGGCGGCGCGCGCCCGCACGGCTGAGTGCCGCGTCCGCCGCCGCGTCCTCCTCGCCGGCGTGGCCGCCCGCCTGCTCAGCCGCCGAGCGGGGGCAGGTCGCCGGTGCCCGGATTCGGTGCTCTCGGCGCTGTTCGCCCGGACATCCGCCCCCACCCGCGCCTCCGCCCGGTGCCGTCGGCTCCGGCCGTGCCGGCGGCCGCCCGAGGTACCGGCAGGTACGTTGATAGGCTCCCGACCGAGTGAACCGGTTCAGTGAGCCGGCGGGGAGCGGCCAGGGAGGGGCAGACGTGCGGCGTCCGACGATCGCCGACATCGCCCGGGCCGCCGGGGTGTCGAAGGGGGCCGTCTCCTACGCGCTGAACGGCCGCCCCGGCGTCTCGGAGGCGACCCGGGGACGCATCCTCGCCATCGCCGAGGAGCTGGGGTGGGCGCCGAGCAGCGCCGCGCGTGCGCTGTCCGACGGCCGGGCCGGAGCCGTCGGACTGGTCGTGGCCCGGCCGGCCGACGTACTCGGGATCGAGCCGTTCTTCATGCGGCTGATCTCGGGGATCCAGAGCGAACTGGCCGGCGGCCCGACGGCGCTGACCTTCCAGATGGCCGGCGACCTGGCCGCCGAGACGGCGACCTACCGGCGGTGGGCCGCCGAGCGGCGGGTGGACGGGGTGCTCCTCGTCGACCTGCGGGTGCGCGACCCCCGGGTCGACCTGCTCACCGGCCTGGCGCTGCCGGCGGTGGTGATCGGCGGACCAGACGGCGTGGGCGCCCTGCCGTGCGTGTGGTCCGACGACGCCGCGGCCGTGCGCGAGGTGGTGCACTACCTCGTGGCGCTGGGGCACCGCCGGCTCACCCGGGTGGCCGGCCCGCCCGAGTTCGCGCACACGGCGGCGCGCTCGGCCGCGTTCGCCGAGGTCGCCCGGGAGCTGGGCCTGGAGCGGGCCGAGACCGTGCACGCCGACTACTCCGTGGAGGACGGCGCCCGCGTGACCCGTCGGCTGCTCGCCGCGGTGCCGCGGCCCACCGCGCTGCTGTACGACAACGACCTGATGGCGGTGGCCGGTCTCGGGGTGGCCCAGGAGATGGGCGTCGCGGTGCCCGCCGAGCTCTCCGTCGTCGGGTGGGACGACTCCGCGCTGTGCCGGCTGGTCCGGCCCGCCCTCACGACGGTGAGCCGCGACGTGGTCCGGCACGGCGCGGAGGCGGCGCGGATGCTGCTGGCCGCGGTGGCGGGTGGACCGGTGCCCAGCCGGCGCGCGCCCGCGGCGGCCCTGCGCCCGCGCGGCAGTACCGGTCCGCTGGAGCGCCCCTGACCGGCCGGCGGGGCGGCGGTTCGCGCACCCGGGCCGGCGCCGCGGCCCCGGTCACGGAAAGGTAACGCCGCGTTGGCGGGGCATTGACGCTCTTTTTGTGACGTGTTTCACTGAGGCAACTTATCCGGTTCAGTGACAGTGACCGGACGCCCCGCTCCCGCTGTGCCGACGCCCCCGCGTCGCCGGCCTCCTCCGCCCGTCCTCCCCCGGCATCCCCC
>NZ_QEIO01000177.1 GCF_003336425.1 Marinitenerispora sediminis
CATCCACCCGGTCCCTCAGCGGCCGGCCCCCTCCGCCAGCCCGCCCGCTGAGGGACCGGGTGGATGTGTGCGCCCCGCGCTGCCCGGCCCCGGACAGGTCGGCACTCCCGCCGCGCCGCCGAGCGGCCTGCCGCCGCCCCAGGATGTATTGACCATTGAGGTTGGTGACATACCGGACGGACGGTGGCAAGCGCCGACCGCGGTCGGCCGCGCCGGGAGCCGGACGCGCGCCCGTGGCGGGCGGAGGCGCCGTCGCCGGCGTGCGGCCGCGGCCTCGGACCGCGGCACCCGCCCGCTCAGCCGGCGGCCCGCCGGAGAGGGGTCATCCGGGCGGCACCGCCGGAAGCTCCGCGCGCGCGTCGCTGAGCAGCAGCAGGGCCCGCCGGGCGAAGGCGGCGGCGTCGCGCTCGGTGGGCGGGTAGGCGCCGGTCCGGACCATGGACGCCTGCCGTCCGAGCTGCCGGTAGAGCCCGACCAGGTGGCCGGCCGGCGTGCCCGGGCGGGCGCGGTCGAGGTGGCTGAGCAGTGCCTCGGCCGCGCCGAGGTGCCGCCGATCCGGCACCGGCAGACGGCGGGCCGCCTCCGCCAGCCCGTCCTCCACACGGTCGAAGCAGTCGAGTATCCGCTGCCCGGGGTCCCCCCGGTCCACCGACCGCGCCGATTCGATCGCCGCCCCCGCCGCGACCAGGGGGCGCAGCGCCGCACGGAGACCCACGACGTGCCGGGCCAGCACGCTCTGGTCGGGGGGCTCCCGGCGCGCGGGCGGCGGCTCGACGGCCGCGGGCGGCCGGTCCTCCTCGGGCCACGCTGCGGAGGCGGTCCGGGCGGCGCCGGTGCCGTTCCGCGGATCGGCCGGCTGCACGCGGGCGGGACCCGCCGGGCGCGGCTTGGCCGCCGGCGCGCCGTCGTGGACCGGGCCCGAGCCCGTCAACCAGCCGGGTTCGCCACCGCCGGACCGCTCGTCGGCACCGGGCGAAGGCGAGTCCGGGAGCGGCGCGCTCTGGGGGGCGGTCCGGGCCGGCTCCGGCCCGCCCTCCCAGGGCCGCTCGCGGGCAGGCGCCGTCGGCACCCCGTAGCGCTCCGCCCCCGCGTCCCAGGGGAACTCGGCCGGCAGGGGCGGGAGCGGAAGGCCAGCTGAGGGCCCCTCCGGTTCCGGCGTGACCGGCCCCGGCCCGGGGACGGCGCTCCAGGAGCCGCCGCTCCCGTCGTCCCCGGACCGCGCCAGTCCGTCGATCGCCTGGTCCGCCAGCGCGGCGCTCACGGCGAACTCGGCGCGCGCGCCCAGGGCCTCCGCGGACGTCATGCGGGTGAGTAGCTCGCGCAGCCGGTCCCGGAGCAGGAACGCCAGCACGACCACCACCACCGGCCACACCAGCACGCGGATGTACTCCAGGACCAGTTCCGCGATCTCCACCGATCTCCCCGCACCCCGTGACCGACGCGACGGGACGAGTCTGGCGCAACCGCGGGCCCTGCCGCCACACGGGCCACCGGCCCGAAGGGGCCGGCGGGCACCGTCAGGCCGCCCGCACCCGCTGGTACTCCGGACGCCACATCGCCTCCCGCACCCGCCGGTCCGCCTGGTCGACGGGGGCGCGCGCCACCCCCTCCCGACCGGCCTGCCCGGCCACCCGGGCGGCGACCGCCGCCGAGATCTCCCGGAGGTCGTCCACGGGCGGCAGCAGCGCGGCGCCCGGGCGGCCGAGGTCGGCCAGGTCGGCGACCGCCTCGGCGGCGGCCCGCAGCATGCCGTCGGTGACCCGCCGGGCCCGCGCCACCACCGCGCCCAGGCCGAGCCCGGGATAGACCAGCGCGTTGTTCGCCTGCCCGATGGTGTAGGCCACGCCGCCGTGGCGGACCGGCGGCACCGGGATGCCCGCGGCGACCAGCGCCCGGCCGCCGGTCCAGCGGACCAGGTCGGCGGGCATCGCCTCGATGCGCTCCGTCGGGTTGGACAGCGGGAGCACGACCGGGCGCTCGACGTGTGAGGCCATCTCCCGCACGATCTCCTCGGTGAAGGCGCCGGCCGCGGTGGACGTGCCGACGAGGACCGTCGGGCGCACCCGGGCGACGACCTCGGCCAGCCCGAGGCCGGGCGCGTCCGCGCTCCCGCCGCCCGCCTCGGCCGCCGGCCGGGCGTAGGGCACCTGGAAGTCGCGCAGGTCGGGCATGCCCTCGACCAGCAGCCCCTGCCGGTCGACCGCCCAGATCCGGCGGGTCGCCGCCTCGCGGTCGAGGCCGTCGCGGACCATCGCGTCCCGCAGCTGGTCGGCGATTCCGACGCCGGCGGTGCCCGCGCCGAAGACCGCGATCCGCTGCTCGCGCAGCGGTGTCCCCGTGATCCGGACCGCGCTCAGCACGGCCGCCAGCGTGACGGCGCCGGTGCCCTGGAGGTCGTCGTTGAACGTCGGGAGCCGGTCGGCGTAGCGCTGGAGGAGGCGCCGGCCGTTCGACGGCCCGAAGTCCTCCCAGTGCAGCAGCGCGCCGGGGAAGCGCTGGGTCAACGCCGCGACCAGCGCGTCGACGAAGTCGTCGTAGCGCCGCCCCCGCACCCGCCCGTGCCGGACCCCGAGGTAGCAGGGGTCGTCGAGCAGCCCCTGGTTCTCCGTTCCGGCGTCCAGCGCGACGGGGACCGCCCTGGCGGGGTCGATGCCGGCGGCGGCGGTGTACACGGCGAGCTTGCCGGCCGCGATGTCGCTGCCGCCGCCGACCCCCCAGTCGCCGATGCCGAGGATCATCTCTCCGTCGGAGGCCACCACCAGGTCAACGTCGTCGGCCCCCAGCCCGAGGTTCGCGAACGCCGCGTCGACGCCCTCCGGGTCGTCGACCGACAGGTAGACCCCGCGCGGCCGCCGGTACTCGTGGCTGTAGTGCCTGATCGCCGCCCCGATGGTGGGGTCGTAGACCACCGGCAGCATCTCGGTCAGGTGGTCGGCCAGCAGCCGGTGGAAGAGCACCTCGTTGCGGTCCCGCAGCGCCGCCAGGTAGACGTTGCGCAGCAGGTCGTCCGGTTGGCGGCGGTACTGCTCGTAGACCCGGCGCACCTGCGCGCCGATGCTGCTGACCGCCGGCGGCAGCAGCCCGGACAGGCCCAGCTCCGCCCGCTCCTCGGCGGTGAACGCGCTCCCCTTGTTCAGCAGCGGGTCCCGGATCACCGCCGTGCCGCGCGCGGGGGTGAGGAGGGTCCCGTCCGGCCCCGGCGTGAAGCCGCGCCCGGTGCTGCCCGGCTCGGTTCGGGTGTTCGACGACACGGCTGCCTCCCGGTGCGGCGGACAGGGGCCACCGGGACCGCCGACCGCCGTGCGGCGGCCGGCGCGCGCGGCCCCGCGCCCTGTGTCCCCGCCGGTGGGCGAGGGCATGGCCAACCGGTCGCAAAACCGTCGCCACCTGGGAGCGGACGGCCCCGGCGCGGACCGATGGGCGGACTCGGTTCGGGGTACCCGCTGGTAGCTCGATACCCTGCTGAGCGATCCACACGGTCGTTATGATCTTCGCTGCCCAGCAGCATCTTCGGAGGTGCCCTCTATGTCCCGCTCGGCACTGGTCACCGGCGGCAGCCGGGGGATCGGTCTCGCCATCGCCCGCGAACTCCAGCGGGGCGGTGACGCCGTCGCCGTGACGTACCGGTCCGGGGAGCCGCCGGAAGGACTGCTCGGCGTGCACTGCGACATCACCGACTCCGCGCAGGTGGACGCCGCGTTCAAGCAGGTCGAGGAGGAGCACGGCCCGGTCGAGGTGCTGGTGGCCAACGCCGGCATCACGAAGGACCAGCTGCTCGCCCTGATGAGCGAGGACGACTTCACCTCCGTCCTCGACACCAACCTCACCGGATCCTTCCGGGTGGCCAAGCGCGCGGTGCGCGGCATGATGCGCAAGCGCAGCGGCCGCATCGTGCTCGTCTCCTCGGTGGTCGGACTGCTCGGCTCCGGCGGGCAGGCCAACTACGCCGCCTCCAAGGCCGGGCTGGTCGGTTTCGCGCGCTCGCTCGCCCGGGAACTCGGCTCCCGCAACATCACCGTGAACGTGGTCGCCCCGGGCTTCATCGAGACCGACATGACGGCCGCGCTGCCGGAGGAGCGGCAGGCCGAGATCAAGAAGAACGTGCCGCTGGGCCGGTACGGCTCGGTGGACGAGATCGCCAAGGCGGTCGGCTTCCTCGCGAGCGACTCCGCCGCCTACATCACCGGCGCGGTCATCCCCGTCGACGGCGGACTGGGCATGGGGCACTAGAACCCGGACCACCCGCGCCCGCCCCGGCACCGGCCACCTTTCTAGTAGCAGCAAGGACGAAAGACTCCATGGGAATTCTCGACGGCAAGCGCATCCTCGTCACCGGGGTGATCACCGACAGTTCGATCGCCTACCACGTCGCCCGGCTCTGCCAGGAGCAGGGTGCCACGGTGGTGCTCACCGGATACGGTCGGCTCAGCCTGGTCGAGCGGATCGCCAAGCGGCTGCCGGACGCCCCGCCGGTGCTGGAGCTCGACGTGACGGACACCGGGCACCTCGACAGCCTGGCCGACCGGATCCGGGAGCACGTCGACGGCATCGACGGCATCGTGCACTCGATCGGCTTCACCCCGCAGGACGCGCTCGGCGGCAACTTCCTCAACACCGAGTGGCAGGACGTCGCCACCGCGCTGCACACCTCCGCCTACTCGCTGAAGGCCCTCACCATGGCCGTGCTCCCGCTGATGGAGAACGGCGGCTCGGTCGTGGCCATGGACTTCGACGCCACCGTCGCCTACCCCGTCTACGACTGGATGGGCGTCGCGAAGGCCGGCCTGGAGGCGACCTCCCGCTACCTCGCGCGCTACCTCGGCGACCAGAAGGTGCGCGTGAACCTGGTCTCCGCCGGCCCGCTGAGCACGATGGCCGCGCGCAGCATCCCCGGGTTCGACGAGCTGGCCAAGGAGTGGCCGCAGCGCGCGCCGCTCGGGTGGGACATCACCGACCCCGAGCCCGCCGCTCGCGCGGTCGTGGCGCTGCTGTCGGACTGGTTCCCGGCCACCACCGGCGAGCTGGTGCACGTTGACGGCGGCTTCCACGCCATGGGTGCCTGAGCAGGCCCCGACCGGCCCCGCGGGCGCCCCTCGTCGCGACGACGTGGGGCGCCCGCGCCGTCCTGCCCGGCCCCGGCCGGGCCGGCCCGACGCTGACTGAGCTGAGAGAGGCAGGAACGCACTATGGACCTCGGACTCGACGGAGCGAAGGTCGTCGTCACCGGAGCGAGCCGCGGCATCGGCCGGGCGATCGCGCAGGCCTTCGCCGAGGAGGGCGCTGACCTGGCCGTCTGCGCCCGCACCCGCGAACCGCTGGAGCGCGCCGCCGCGGAGCTGCGGGCCACCGGCCGGCGGGTGCTGGCCGAGCCGCTGGACGTCGCCGACGAGGCGGGGCTGCGCGGATTCGTCGACCGCGCCGCCGCGGAGCTGGGCGGACTCGATGCCGTGGTCTCCAACGTCTCCGGCGGCAGCAGCACCACACCGGACCAGTGGGAGCGCAACTTCGCCACGGACCTGCTGCCGCTGGTGCGCATCGCGGAGCAGGCCGAAGGGCACCTCGCGGCCTCCGAGCGCGGCGGCGCGATCGTGGCCGTCTCCACCACCTCCGCCCTGCACGTCACCGCGCCGTCCGGCCCGGGCGCCTACGGGGCCCTCAAGGCGGCCGTGAACCACCACCTGGCCGCGCTCGCCCGCACGCTGCCCGAGAAGGGCATCCGGGTCAACACCGTCTCTCCCGGCCCCATCGAGTTCGAGGGCGGCGGCTGGGCCCGCCGCCGCGAGCAGCAGCCGGAGTTCTACCACTCCATCCGGTCGCGCATCCCCTACGGCCGCCTCGGCCGGCCGGAGGAGGTGGCGCGCGCGGTGGTGTTCCTCGCCAGCCCGGCGGCGAGCTTCATCACGGGGGCGAACCTGGTCGTGGACGGGGGATTCCTGGACCGGGTTTAGTGCTCTGGAGCTCCGGCACTGTGGGGCGACCGTGTACTCGACGGGGTCGAGGGCCCGCCTGTGCGGGAGGCAGCAGGTGGTGACGCAGAGCGGGGAGGCACCTGGTGTCTCAGGCGCCGTGGGTCCCCGGCGCGCCGTATCGGGCGAGCATGGTCAGCACCGCTTGGTCGACCGCGTTGGTGATGGCGGAGTCGTCGGGCTCCCAGCGTGCGAGCAGCATCCGCGGCCAGAACACGTAGTTGGAGATCATCCCGAGGAATTGGGTCGCCGCCATCTCCGCATCGTCAAGCCGGGCTGTACCAGCGGCGTTCTCCGCCGCCAGGTAGCGGCGGACCGATTCGAAATAGGGCATCTTGCCGAGCTCGAACTGGGTCTCGCCGAGCTCCGGGAAGCGCGGCACCTCGGCGATGACGATGCGGAAGAGAGCGGCCATGCCTGGCTGGGTGAGAAGCGCAACGTATCGGCGTCCGATGGTCTCCAGCCCTGCGCGGAGGTTCCCTGGCTCGGGGAGGGGCGCCTCCTCCTCGTCGGCCTTCCAGTATTCGGTGACGATCGCCTCGAACAGGGCCGCCTTGGTGGTGAACTGCTTGAACAGAGTCGCCCTTGACACTCCGGCCGCCTCGGCGATGCGGGCCAGCGAGGTGCCGTCGTAGCCGGAGTCGAGGAACAGCTTCGTCGCTGCCTCGATGATGGACGTCCGCTTCTGCGCTGCCACGCGCCGGTGGTATTCCGAAGGCTGTGCCGTCATGCCCTCCAGTATGCCTCTCGTTACGAGGTGAGTCACTTGACTCGCCCGCAGTCCGGCCCTTACCTTGAGAGGGAAGATGAGTCACTCGGCTCGCCATTAATGCACGTCTGGAAGGAAGCATCATGGGACGCTTCGAGGGCCAGACCGCCATCGTCACGGGCGGCAGCGGGGGGATGGGCAGCAGTCATGTGCAGGGCTACCACGCCGAGGGGGCGAACGTCGTCATTGCCGGCCGCGACGACGACGCCGGCCGCGATCTCGCGGCTCAGCTCGGTCATCGGGCTCTGTCCGTTCACCTGGACGTCGCCAGCGAGGACGACTGGGCGGCGGTGGTGCGAGAAGCCGAACGCCGCTTCGGGCCGATCACCATCCTGGTGAACAACGCGGGCGTCCAGAACCCGGCGGCCCCCATCGAGCACACCGAACTCCGTACCTGGGAGCACACCTTCAGCGTCAACGTCACCGGCCAGTTCCTCGGCATCAGGGCCGTGGCTCCGTCGATGCGGAGGGGCGGTGGCGGAACCATCGTCAACATCGCCTCGACCATGGCTCACGTCGGCACGGCGTGCTACGCCCCCTACACCGCCAGCAAGTGGGCCGTGCGCGGGCTGACCAAGACGGCCGCGCTGGAGCTGGGACGGGACAACATCCGGGTCAACTCCATCCACCCCGGCGTCGTCTCCACACCGCTGGTCAACGAACCCACCGTCGCAGGCCAGCCGGCCATCGCCGACTTCTACTCGCCCGATCCCTTCGCCATCCCCCGCCTCGCCGAACCCTCTGAGATCACGCGTCTGTTGCTCTTCATCACCTCCCAGGACGCATCTTTCGCTACGGGCTCGGAATTCGTCCTGGACGGGGGCCTGCTGCTCGGCCCTGCACTCCCACCCGAAGCCGACATCGCAGCGTGAGCCGGCATCGCGGTACGGAGCGGGTAGTCGGGGCGCCCATCCTGTTCAAGGCGAAGTTCATGCTGACGTGGCACCCAGGGCACGTGCCCAGGACTGTGACGCGTCCACGTGAAGAGGCTCTGGAATCGATCTTCGGAACGGGACGGCTCGACGGGTGATGACCTACGACGTGAAGGTCATACGCGAGGACCGGCGATGGGGTGCGGTCGTCGCAGGGGTGCGTTGACATGAAGTCGAGCTGTCACCCCTCCCGCAGCACGTCCACCAGCCGGGTGTAGCGCGTGACCGTGGGAACCTCCCGGACCCCCTGCGCCAGCGCGGGTCCGGCCGCGTGCACGATCGACAGGTGGCGCTCGGCGCGGGTCACCGCCGTGTAGACCTGCGGGCGGGACCAGCGCACCTCGGGGGGAAGCACCGCCACCACGGCCGGCCAGCCGGTTCCGTTGGCCGCGGCGATCGTCATCGCCCAGCCGTGCCGGAGGGTGCCCGGCGCGGAAACCGGCACCGCCGTCCCGTCGGCCAGCTCCACCACCGCGCCGTCCTCGCCCGTCTCGCGGAGCCGGCCGACCTCGCCCGCCAGGTGGCCGGGGCCGGCGGCGGCGAACAGGACGCGATCGCCCGGATCGAAGCCGTGCCACGCGCCCGGGCCGGGGTTGAGCCGCGCCTTGCAGGCGGCGTTCAGCGCGTCGGCTCCCGCCTCGCCGCCGCGGGTGGCGGTGACGATCTGCACCTCGTCGGCGGCGATGCCAAGCGCGCGCGGAATGGAGTCGGCGATCAGCTGGACCGCGCGGTGGGCCGCTTCGCCCGCCGAATCCGCCGGGACCACCACGACCTCGCGGCCGGGAGCGGCCACCTGGGCCAGTTCGCCGTCGGCCACCGCGGCGGCCAGCCGCGCGACCGGGCCGGGATCAGGGGCGTCCGGGAGCGCGGCCACTGCCGCGGTGCCCGAGGCGGCCAGGTCCGCGGCCACCTGTCCGGGCAGCGCCGACGGCGCCAGAGCCGGGTCGGCGAGCAGCACGAGGTGGGTGCCGTCGGCGCAGGCGTCCACCAGCGCCGCCGCCTGCTCGACGTCCAGCGCCATGGCGCCGGCCACCACCACCAGGCCCGCCTCGATCGGCCGCTCCGCGCCGCGTCCGTGCCCGCCGCCCGCACCCGTCTCCAGCAGCCGTGCCAGCGAGACCACCTCGGGGGCGTCGCCGGGCAGCACCGCGCGCAGCGCCGCGGCGGCGCGGGCCGTGGGGGCGGCGACCGCGACACCGACCTCGCTGTCCGCCGCGATCGCCGCGGCCCCGGCGACCACCTGGCCGACCGCGGCCATGGCCGCCGGGCCGTGCGTCAGCACGCAGACCCCGCGCAGGGCCAGCGTCACCAGCGCGGCGGCGGTCTCCGGCGCGATCTCCACCCCCAGACGTGCGCCGAGCGCCTCCACGGTCTCGCGCGCCGTCGCGGAATCCATGATCGGCTCGCTGGTGGCGAGCAGCCGGACCAGCCCCTCACCGAGGTCCTGTTCGGCCAGCCCGACCCGGGCCAGCCCGTAGTGGCGGTCCGGCTCCGGCATCTCGGGCGCCTCGTCGCCGGTGAAGTCCTCCGCCCCGGAGTCGGGGAACACCTCGAAGGCGAGCACGTCGCCGTCGTCCAGCGCGGCCGTCATGGCGTCGTCGGGCGAGCGCACGCCCATGGAACGCAGCGCCCCGGCGAGCCGCGCCTCCTCGATGGCGGTGTGGCCCTCGCGCGCCGCGCGGTGGAGCAGGTGCCCCACCACCGCCCGGCCCCGCCGCGGGTCGTCGGGCGAAGCGGCGTCGCCGAGCAGCCGCCGCGC
>NZ_QEIO01000178.1 GCF_003336425.1 Marinitenerispora sediminis
CCCGCCGCCCCTGCCGGGCCCCGCCGCATCGAAAGGTCACCCGCAGCGCCCGCCCGCGGAAGAACCCCCCGGCCAGCCGGCGGCCTCCGGCCGCGCCGGGCGGCGCCTCGCGCCGGCCGGCGAACGCGGGTGCGCCTCGGCAGCGGCCGGGGAAGGACAGGGTCAGGAGGTGCGACCGTGACCGCAGTCCCCGCCTCGCTGCCCGTGTCCATGCCGGCCTGGGTGGTGCGGCAGCCCGGCCCCATGGCCGCGCGGCCGCTGCGCCTGGTCCGGCGGCCGACCCCCGTTCCCGGGCACGGGGAGGTGCTGGTGGCCGTCGAGGCGTGCGCCGTGTGCCGCACCGACCTGCACCTGGCCGAGGGCGACCTGCCGCCCCGCCGCCCCGGCACCGTCCCCGGGCACGAGGTCGTGGGCCGCGTCGTCGGGCACGGGCCGGGGACGTCGGCGCCGCCGATCGGCGCGCGGGTCGGCATCGCCTGGCTGCGCTCCACCTGCGGCACGTGCCGCTACTGCCGCCGGGGCAGCGAGAACCTCTGCCCCGCCTCGCGCTACACCGCCTGGGACGCCGACGGCGGCTTCGCCCCCTACGCCGCGGCCCCGGCCGACTACGTGTACCCGCTGCCCGAGGGGCGCTCCGCCGAGGAGCTCGCCCCGCTGCTGTGCGCCGGCATCATCGGCTACCGCGCCCTCTCCCGGGCCGACCTGCCCGAGGGCGGCCGGCTCGGGATCTACGGGTTCGGGGCGTCGGCGCACATCACCGCCCAGGTGGCGCTGCTGCGCGGTGCCCGGCTCTACGTCATGACGCGGGCGCCGGAGGCCCGCGGCCTGGCGCTGCGGCTGGGCGCGCACTGGGCGGGCGACGCGCGCGCCGCCCCGCCGGAGCCGCTGGACGCGGCGATCCTGTTCGCCCCGGCCGGCGACCTGGTGCCCGTGGCGCTGGCGGCGCTGGACCGCGGCGGGACGCTGGCGGTCGCCGGCATCCACCTCAGCGACGTTCCCGGGCTCGACTACCAGCGGCACCTGTTCCAGGAGCGCACGCTGCGCAGCGTCACCGCCAACACCCGGGCCGACGGCCGGGCGCTGCTCGACGTCGCCGCCAGGCACCGCCTGGAGGTCACCACCACGCCCTACCCGTTCGACCAGGCCGACCGCGCCCTGGCCGACCTCGCCGCCGACCGCGTGACCGGCGCGGCGGTCCTGCGGTTCCCGCCGCCGTGAGCGGCGCCCGGAGCGGGCGCCGCGGACCGCGCCGGGCCGCTGTCACAGCAGCCGCTTGATGTCGCCGTGCGCCCGGTAGAAGCCGCCGCGGCCGGAGGGGCGCACCCCCTCGACCAGGTAGCGGGCGCCCGGCTGGCGGATGCCCTTGGGGAACTGGACGTGCCACGTGGAGTCGTAGCCGGGGGTGACCACGCGCACCCGCAGCCGGCCGCTGTCCTGGTAGCACTCGACCACGACCCCGTCGCCGGCGTCCGCGGTGGTCTCCAGCGCCACGGTCGGCTCGACCACCGGCAGCGACGCCGCCGCCTTCACGTCCAGCGGTTCGGGGACGGAGCCCTCCTGGGCCGCCCGGATGGCCGCCTCACTGGCATCGATGCAGGCCAGCGTGCCGTCGGTGGTGACGATGTAGAGCCGGTCGTCCAGGAACTGCATGGAGAACGCCGAGCCGCATCCGGTGCCGAGCTTCCACAGCCGCTCACCGGACTCGTCGAAGCAGTAGACGGACGAGGTGTTGTCGCCGGCGAACACGTACCGGCCGCCGGGGGCCGTGGCGCACGAGAAGACCGCGGCGTCGCACCGGTAGACGGCGGCGACCGCGCCGTCGCGCTTGTTCAGCCGGAACACCCGCCCGCCCCCCGTGCCGGCGTAGACGGCGTCCGCCTCCTGCCAGCCGAAGAGCACGTTGCCCGACACGGGGGTCTGCCAGCGGGGCCGCCCGTCCGCGGCGTCGTAGCCGGCCACGCCCCGGGAGTGCCCGTGGTAGACGGCGTCGCCGTCGCAGCGCACCATCCAGGCGGAGTCTCCGTCGACGTCGCGCGCCCACTGGAACTCGTCCTCGTGGTCGATGGTGGTGATCCGGCCGTTGCGGTCGGAGACGCCGAGCGTCGCGTCGTCGATGTCCAGCCAGTAGATGTCGACGTCGGCCGAGATCTCGTAGGCCACCCGGGGCACCTTGCCGCTGAGGTCGTAGACCTTGCCGTCGTCGCACCCCGCGTAGATCCAGAAGTCGTCGGCCACGATGCACTTCACGCCGTCCGGTAGCCGGAACCGGCTCGTGACGCTGCCGCCGTGGGTGAGCGTGAAGACGTCGCCGCGCTGGTTGCCCACCCAGCATCTGCGCTCGTCGACGAAGATGCCGAAGGCGGCGGCGCCACTGGCGAACCGCCACAGGACGGGCGCCTGGCGGGCGGTGGAGCGGCTGCTGACGATGGCCCGCCGGGTGACCGGGCGGCGGGTGCGCTGTCCGCGCACGGCCGGCGCGTAGCCCTTGCGCGTCTTCTCCCTGACCTTCTTGGCGGCGACGGTCCGGGCCTGCTGCTCGGTGGCGAAGTCGCTGGCCTTGGTCTGGCCCCGTTCGCCGATGCGCCCGTAGGTGACCGTGACCCGGGTGCCGTCGCGCACCACCTCGTAGAACTTGTGCGCGCCGCCGCCCTCCTCGGAGAGCTCCAGGTAGGTGTGGTCGTCCGCCATGGTGGCCTCTTCCGCGTCTCGCGCCGATGTCCGACAGCCAGACAGTAGGGGCGGGGTGTGACAGCGGCGCCGGCGGCGGGCGGCGGCGCGGTCGGCCCGGAAACCGCCAGCTGGACGTCCAGCCCTTGCCGGGTCCCGTGGTGCGGACCATGCTGGAGTCTCGGGTCGAGAAGGGCGAGCCCCCCATGCACTGGTCCACACACCGGAGTCCCGGCGCGCAGCCCTCCGGGCGGCCGTCGCCGATGCGGCTGACCGTGGAGCGGCCGGCGTCCGGCCCCGTGGTCGCGTTCGTCTCCGGCGAGCTGGACATCGCGACGACGAGCGACCTGGCGTTCGGTTTGGTCCAGGCGCTCGACCAGCACGGTCCGCGGCTGATCGTGGACCTGTCCGCGGTGGTGTTCTGCGACGCCCCCGGGCTGTCGGCTCTGGTGCACGCCGCCAACCACGCGGAGCGGCTGGGCGGCCGGCTCACCCTGCGCCAGCCCAACCGGCTGCTCACCCGGATCCTGCGGCTCACCGGGCTGGACGGGCGGTTCCACCTCATCGCTCCGGCGCCGGACGCGCCCCCGGCGCCGGGTCCGGAGGCCTGAGCGCGCCGGTGGACGCGCTCGGACCGCCGCGCGGCTGCGGCGTTCATGTCGTTGTGCCGTGATTGCGACGATCGCCGGCGCCGGGTGGGCCGGTCGTTCCCCCGCGGATACCCGACCGGCCCCTGGCGGTGCGCCGCGCGAAATGGTTGACTCGTTGCGCGGTCCCGCCGCGGGCGCGGCGGGACCGACCAGCCAGCGACCACCCGGGGAGGTCCGTTGTCCGACGCGCTCGCGCGGCACCGGAGCGGCAGCGGCGGTGGCCGGTGAGCGGCGTCGACGTGCGGCTGGACGCCGCGGCCAAGGGGCTGGCCGTCCCCGCCGGATCCGCCGTCACCGTCGAGGAGTACGTGCGCGACGGCCGCGACGTGCACACGGGCGGGCTCGACTTCCCGGTCCTGACCCTCGACGGCGAGGCGCTCGACGGCAACATCGCCGCGATGGCCGACTACTGCGCGCGCAACGGCGTGCTGCTCGCCCCGCACGGCAAGACGACGATGGCGCCGCGCCTGTTCGACCGCCAGCTCGCCGCCGGAGCGTGGGCGATCACCGTGGCCACGCCCGCCCAGCTCCGCGCCTGCCACGCGTTCGGCGTGCCCCGGATCCTGCTGGCCAACCTGCTCGTCGACCCGGCCGCCATCGCGTGGGTCGGCGCGCTGCTGGACGCCGATCCCGGCGTCGAGGTCCTCTGCTACGTCGACAGCGCGGCGTCGGTGCGCGCGCTCGACCGGGTACTGACCGCCCGGGGCCAGCGCCGCCCGCTGCCGGTGCTGCTGGAGGTCGGCTACCGGGGCGGCCGCACCGGCTGCCGCGACCTGGCCGAGGCGCGCCGGGTCGCCGAGGCCGCGGCCGGGACCACCACGCTGCGGCTGGCCGGTGTCAGCGCGTTCGAGGGCCTGATCCCGGCGGCCGAACTCGCGACGGTGCGCGGCTTCCTCGCCGACGTGCGCCGGACGCTGTTCACCCTGGCCGGCGACGGCGCGTTCCCCGGCCCGGTGGTCGCGAGCGCGGGCGGCAGCCTCTACTTCGACCTGGTGGTCGAGGAGCTCGGCCCGGCCCGGCTCGCCGAGCTCCCCGGCGGCACGCCGGCCGTCTGCGTGCTGCGCAGCGGCTGCTACGTGACGCACGCCGCCGGCGGCTACCAGCGGACGTCTCCGCTGGCGGGCCGCTCCCCGGGCGGCTCGGTGCTGCGCGAGGCACTGGAGCTGTGGGCCACCGTGTGGTCGCGGCCGGAGCCGGAGCTCGTGGTACTCGGGTTCGGCCGGCGCGACGTCGGCGACGACATGGGGGCACCGGTTCCGCGCTGGGCGCTGCCCCCGGACGGGCGGGACCGCCGCGACGTGCGGGACCGGTTCGAGGTCACCGGCCTCAACGACCAGCACGCGTTCGTCCGCGTTCCGGCGGACGACCCGATCGCGGTGGGCGACCGCGTGGTGAGCGGCGTGCACCACCCGTGCACGACGGTCGACAAGTGGCGGCACATCCCGGTGCTGGACCCCGGCGGGCGGGTCACCGACGTCGTCTCGACGTTCTTCTAGACACTCCTGCGGCTGTGATGGCCCGGCAGTCCGGCCGGCGCGGCTACCGGTTCCGGCCGGGACCGGTGGCCGCCGCACCGGTCCCGGCCGGCCGCGCGGGGCCGCCCGGCGCCCGGCCGCCGAAGTGCGCCCGGCCGGCTCCCGGAGGCGGGAGCGGTGCGGGCGTGCGCCCCTGCGGCCGGCCTGGGGCCGCGGGAGCCGGGGCCAGCGGGCGCGGAGGCTTCGTGCCCGGCGGTGCGGACGCCGGCTCCTGGCGCAGCCGCGGGCACCGCCGGCGGGTACCCGTGCGGCGGTGCGGCCGCGCCCGCTCGACCCGGCAGCCGCTCGCGGCGGGTGGTCGTCCGACGCGGTGAGCGGGTGGGGCGCGTCCCGCGCCGCTGCGACCGTGGCCGCGCGGGTCGCCTGCGGCCCGGCCGCGCGCCCTGCGGGCCCGGGGCGCGCGCGGCCACCGCTCCGCCGAAAGGGCCCGGGCCGCCGCCCCTCCCGCACCTTCCGCGCCACGTCCGCGCCGCCCGCGGCGGATCGCCCGCCGTCCGGTGGCCCCCTTCCGCGAGCCGGCCGGCGGGCGCCGGACCCGTGGGGTCCTGGCGTGCCGGCAACCGTGCGCGGACCACTGCCGGAGGGCGGCACCCCGGAACATACTTGCCATGTTGGAAAGTAATTGCCATACTTCGACGAAGATTCCGGTAGGGGAAGAACCAGCTTGAGAAGAGGTGGGCCCGTGCGCCCCGACGAAGCACGGACCGCGTTGGACGACGCCCGGCACCGGAACGAGGCCGCGGGGGCGGCGAGCTCCCGGTGGGTCGCCACCCTGCTGTGTGTCTGGGGAGCGGCCACGCTGGTCGCGGAGTTCGCGACGGCGTTCCTGTCCGGTCCCTGGACGCTGCTGCCGGTGGGCGCGGTGGTGCTGCCGTTCGCCGTCTGGGCGACGGTCTACGCCCTCCGGCAGCGCGCCTACCCGCGCGGCCTCGCCAAGCGCTACCTCCCGGTGGTCGGCGCCTGGACGGCGCTGCACCTCGGCTACGTGCTGGTGCTGGTCAGGGTGGGACCGGGCGACGTCGCGGTCGCCCTGATCGGCTCCGTCGCGGTCGCCGCGCCGCTGTTCGCGGGCGCTCTCGTGGAGAGCAGGCGCCGGTGAGCCACCCCCGGCACGAACTGGACGAGGTGATCCACTCCCCCGTGCGGCTGTCGATCGCGGCCACGCTGGCCGCCGTGGACAAGGCGGAGTTCGCGTTCGTCCGCGACTCCGTCGAGATCACCGACTCGGCCCTGTCCAAGCAGGTGGCGACGCTGGAGAAGGCCGGATACGTCACCGTCACCAAAGGTTACGTGGGCAAGCGTCCGCGCACCTGGCTCGCCCTGTCCGAGGAGGGCCGGCGGGCCTTCGAACGGCATCTCGCCGCGCTCCGCGCCATCGCCGAGGGGCGTCCCGCCGGCGGCTGAGGGCACCGGCCGCGGCCCGCGCGGCGGTCAGCCGTCCTCGCCCGGCGCCGGGCGGGCGCGCCGCCACGAGTCCTCGAACGTCCGGGCGTCGATCTCCAACCCGGCGAGCTCGGGATCGTACAGGTCGAAGGGCGGGTTGATCGGCCAGTCGTCGGCCGACATCCGGAGCCCGCCGTCCGGGGCGAGCTCCACCTGGCGGATCCAGCGGCCGTCCGGCCCCAGCTCCAGCAGGTAGTCGACCGGGTCGGGAGGACCGCCCGCGGCGTCGTCGCGGAAGGGCATGCGCAGGTACACGCGCTCGCGCCCCACGAGCGCCCCGAAGCCGGGCCGACCGCGCTGGGCGTCCCGCCGCGCGCGCAGGCCGGCCAGCACCGAGTCCGCTGGCAGGGCCGCCAGGTCGACCTCCTCCAAGGAGGCGTCAGCCTCCGCACGCCGCACGGCGCCGGGGTCGGTCACCACCTCCACCTCGGCGCAGGCGTCGGTGATCTCCCGCGCCGAACCGGCCCGGACCCACCACCACAGACCGCCCATCCCGTAGTCGTGCAGGACGAGGTGGCGCGGGCGCGCGTCCGAGGGGCCCATCGGGGGGTGTCCGGTCATGGCGCCTGATTATGCCGGACCAGGCGGGTGCGGCTCCGCCGAGCGGCTCGGCCGCGCCCGCGGCAGGGCTGAGCTGCGCGGTAGCGGCCCCGGCCGCTGGCGGCGGGCAGGAGGAGGCCCTCCGGCGCTCGGCGGCACCGGCGCGCCGCAGATCGACGCGGCACCGGTCCCGCCGAGCGTGTCGCCCCGCTGTCGCACGCCCCGCGGTACGGGGGCGGCCCGACCGGCGGCGCCTGCCACCAGCCGCCGCCCCCGCCACCGGGCCGGGGAAGGCTGCGTCGAGTCGCCCCCGTGACCGCCGGGGACCCGCGCACCCGGCCGTGGGGGCCCGGCCACTGCCGTCCCGCGGCGGGTCAGCCGGGACCGGCGTAGCCGGTGAGGAGCACCAGCAGCGGCAGCGCCGCGTTGTTGACGGCGTGGACGGCCACCGCGGGCCAGACCGACCCGCTGCGGCGCATCAGCTCGGCGGCGATGAGGCCCACCACGAGCGCCGCGGGAAGGATGATGTTGATGCCGTGGAAGAGCGCGAAGACCACCGAGCTGGACACGACGCCGATCACCGGCCCGTAGCGCAGCAGGGCGTTGGCGACGACGCCCCGGAAGAGGAACTCCTCACCGATGGGGGTGAGGACGGCGAGGAACAGGAACGTCAGGACCAGGGGCAGCACGCCCCCGCCGGCCGCCTCGTAGTACGCGCCCTGGGGATCGGAGTCGAACCCGGTCAGGGCCGTGATGGCAGAGATGACCGCGGCCTTGACGACCAGGGCGACCACGCCCCCGGCCAGGCCGAGGAGCATCCAGCGCCAGGTGGTGCGGCGCACGCCGAAGGCGCCCCAGGAGCGGATGCGGACCATCGCGGCCGCGGCGAAGCCGACGAGGCCGACGACGCCCGACCAGGCGGTCAGGGCCAGCCCGTGGGCGACCGGGGGCAGGTCCAGCCCCCACGGGCCGAAGAGCGCGGCCGCGGCTATGGCGACGACCGTGGCGAGCAGGCCGACCGCGATCTCGGGCCAGCCCGGGCGCTCCGGGGAGGTGGAGCCGGCCGGAGCCGGCACCCGCGAGTGGTCGGGGTGGGTCGGTGGCATGACGGTGAACTCCTTGCTGTCGTCTTCTCGCGCGGCGGCGATCGGGGGGTGGTCCGGGCGGGCGCCGTCCGGCGGCGGGCCGCCGGCCTGCCCGGCTGGTCGAGCGGGTCCATCCGCTCGGGTGCCCGGTGGAGCGGGCCGGTGTCCGCTAGGACGAGGCGGACCTGCTGGCCGCGACGGCCGTGCGCAGCGCGTCGCGCAGCGCGGGGACCGCGGAATCGAAACGCTCGTTGAGCGCCGTGAACGCCGCCCTGTGCTGCCAGCGCTCCTTCGGGGTGAACACGGTCCGCACGCCGCCCTCGGCCGCGATCGCGGCCATGGCCGCGTCCTCGATGGCGGCCGCCGCGGCGCGGTCCCCGAGGACCGCGCCGCGCGTCCGCTCGCGCAGCAGGCGGGCCTGCCCAGGGCGGTTGAGTGCGATCACCCGGGTGGGAAACACCCCCAGCGCCCGGCCGCGCCGCACCGTGATCGACCCGTTCGCGGCGAGTTGCCCGCGCACGGCCCCCTCAGCCTCCGCGCCCTCCTGCGGGAGACGGCGGTGATCCAGGGGCACGGCCGGTCCGGGGAGACGTCGGCCCGTACCGCGGCGAGGAACGGGTCGTCCGGGGGCCGGACGCCGGTGCGCGCCGCCCTGCCGCCGTGGTCGCGCAGCCGCCCGCCGATGGCCAGCTCGGCCAGCGCCGCGGCGCGCGGGAGCTGGCCGCGGTGGGCGGGGCCGGCGGGGTCGAACCGCTTCCTGCCGGGGTCGTAGCTGAGCAGGTAGAGCCGCTGCGGCAGCGTCAGGTCCATGTCTTCGTCCGCGGAGTCGCTCCCGCCCGCCGGTGGCGGGGCCGACGGCGGATTCCGGCGGCGTCGGGCAGCGCGCGGGACTCCCCGGCCCGCGTCTGGAAGGGCGGGGGCTCCACTGCGGGGCAGGCACCGGGCCCGGCGCCGGGTCGTTCGGTGTCGAGGACGGGTGTGGCGGTCATGCCTGCCATCTCAGCCGACGGCGCACTCCCCTCCCAGTGGCACCGCGTCATCACCTCGCCATGACGTTCCTCGGGGTGGACCCATGACGCGGTGTCACTGGCGGCGCCGGGAGGCGGGGAGGACACTGGGGCGGACACCGCTGTCCGATCCCGCAGCGCCGCCCATGGACGCCGGACCCCCGCTCGTTGCGCTGACGGCCGACCGGCCGCGCTCCCGCCGGTCCGCGCGGCCTTCGTCCGCCGTGGCCCCGGGCGCGCCTCCGCCGACTCGGGGCCCCGGACCGCCAGCCGCCGCCGTGGACGGCCGCGCCCGCACCGCGGCGGACGTCGCGCCGATCACGCGGCTCGACCTGGTCACCCGGCCGGCCGGTCCGTCCCGCGGCGTCCGGACCGGCCACGCCACGCTTCGGGAGCGGCTGGCGGCGCAGGGCGGCGAACTCACCGTGGAACAGCGCCACGGCCGGTTCCTGACCGCGGCAACGCTCCCC
>NZ_QEIO01000179.1 GCF_003336425.1 Marinitenerispora sediminis
CGTGACCTGGGGGTCCGGGCGTCCGTACGCTTCCTTGCGCACCGGCCCGGCCGCCGCGAAGGCCGCGTCGATGTCCAGCGTGTAGACGGTCTCCTCGACACCGCTCCCGCGAGGGCGTGGACCCGCACCGCTTCAGGGGCGCGGAACGCCGCGGCGGCCCGGCGCCGGGCATATTCGATATCCGCGTGCGGACCGCCGCGGTCGGTGCCCGGGCGCGGGGCAGAGTGGAATTCGGCAAATCGCTAGGAGGTAGACCGCAGTTCTGCCGAGGAAAAACGCGGGAACGGAAGGAGGAATGCCCGGCAGGAATGCGGCGGCGGGCATAACTGATTCCCGGGCCGCGGAATGTGCTCATTCGTTCGGCGGTGCCCTCCGGCCCATTCTTTCGGCGCGCGAGGTGGCCGGTCGCCGCCGCGCCCGCGGCGGCGAAGCGGTGCACACTCCCGGTGGGCCGCGGGACGCGGGGTTTTTCCCGGTGCGCCGGATCAGACCCGGGCGGTGAAGCTGACCTCGACCAGCTGTTCGGGGAAGGCCAGCCGGGAGACGGCGAGCAGAGTGCTCGTGACCTGGGGGTCCGGGCGTCCGTACGCTTCCTTGCGCACCGGCCCGGCCGCCGCGAAGGCCGCGTCGATGTCCAGCGTGTAGACGGTCTCCTCGACTGCGGGTGGATGTCCAACAATCTACGATCCGCATGAGTCCCGGACCAGCCGCAGGCGTGCCAACAACGGCAAGGATCGTGCCAGGCCGGGATGTCCCGCTGCCCGGCGGCTAGGATCGGCCGGGGGCCGGCCACCAGGAGCGGAGGCGAGGAGAGCGGTGCCATCTGCAAGCGCCGGGAAGTCGGTGGCGGTACTCGCGGTCCCACGGGCCTTCGCGCTGGACTGCAGCATCTCCGCCTACGTGCTGGGCGGCCATCCCGGATACCGGGTCCTCATGTGCGGCGACCGCTACTCCGCGCCGACCGGCGGGGCGAGCGGCCAGCCGTCGCCCGCCGAACCGATCATGGAGGTCACGCCGGCCCACCCGCTGTCCGAGGTGGAGCGCGCCGACGTCGTCGTGGTCCCCGGGTACGAGGATCCGCACCTGCCCATCCCGGAGAGCCACCTCACCGCGCTGCGGCGCGCCGCCAGGCGCGGCGCCCGGATGGTCGCCGTCTGCACGGGGACCTTCGCGCTCGCCTCCAGCGGAATCCTCGACGGCCGGACGGCCACGACGCACTGGAAGTACGCCGGACTCCTCCGCAGGCTCCATCCCGAGGTGGACGTCGTCGAGAACCGGCTGTTCGTCGAGGACGGGCCGGTCCTGACCTCGGCCGGCGCGACGGCCAGCGTCGACGCGTTCCTCCACGTCGTCCGGACCGACTTCGGCGCCGAGGCCGCTGACCGGGCCGCGAAGGACACCGTGTCCCTGCCCACCGGCGACCCCGACGAGCCGCGGTACGCGGACGCGCTCACTCCGACCCGGGCCAGCCTGCGGGCCACCCGGGAGTGGGTCATGGCCAACATCGGGTCCGCGATCACGGTGCAGCGGATGGCGGACCGGAGCATGCTCTCGCGGCGGACCTTCATCCGCCGCTTCGAGCGGGAGACGGGGATGCCGCCGATGCAGTGGGTCGTCCACCAGCGGATCCGCCGCGCGCGCTCCCTGCTGGAGACCTCCGACTGGTCGGTCGAGCGGATCGCCGGGGCGACCGGGTTCGGAACCGCCGCGAACTTCCGGGCGATCTTCCGGCGGGAGGTCGGAGAGACGCCGTCCGCCTACCGGAGGTCGCACGGAGCCGAACGGGCCGGCGGCCGTCCGGTCGGGTGCTCGTGAGGCGTCCTGGGCCCTAGGCGGCCGTGCCGCCCGCCCTGTCCCGGCCTCCGGGCGGGCGAGCGGCACGGACCGCCGCCCGCCCCACCCGGCAGCTCGCCGGGAGGACCCGGCCTAGAGCCGGTGGTTGGTGAGGACCGGGATGGCCGCGCGGACGTCGGCCGCCCGCTGCGGGTCGACGTCGGCGACCAGCAGCCCCGGCGCGCCGTCCAGCTGCCGGGTGACGGTGCCCGTCGGATCCGCCACGAGGCTGCGCCCGATCCCGCGCGGCGCGTTGCCGGTCACGGTCTCCCCGCAGGTCTCGGGGTCCGCCTGGTCGCAGGCCAGCAGCCACGAGGTGGAGTCGAGGGCGCGGGCGCGCACCAGCAGCTCCCACTGCTCCGCCTTGCCGGGGCCGGCGCCCCACGAGGCGCACAGCAGGGTGGCGACCGCGCCGCGCTGGGCGAGCGCGCGGAAGAGCTCGGGGAACCGGACATCGTAGCAGGTGGCCACGCCCAGGCGGACCCCGTCGACGTCGAAGGTCACCAGGGTGTCGCCGGGGGCGACGCTGTCGGACTCCCGGTGCCCGAAGGCGTCGAACACGTGGATCTTGTCGTAGTGCGCGGAGACGCCCGGGCCGGTCACCAGCAGGGTGTTGCTGACCCGGCCGTCGTCGGCGGGCCGGAACATGCCCGCCACCACGACCACGCCGGCGGCGCGCGCGATCGCGGTGACCTCGGTGGCCCACGGCCCGTCCAGCGGCTGCGCGCGCCCGGCGAGGTCCACCCCGAAGCGGGCCATCGCGGCCTCGGGGAAGACCGCGACGCGGGCGCCCGCGGCCGCCGCGGCGGCGACGCCGTCCCGCACGAGTTCCAGGTTCTCGCCGGGGTCCGCGGTGGACCGAATCTGCGACAATGCGATCCGCATGGTGCTGTCCTCTCTCCCGCCGTGCGCGGAGCGATAGAGTTTCGTATACATATTGTGTACAAGGAGGTGGCCGGTGGCGCCGTCGGGCCGCGAACGGGCGTACGCGTTCCTGAAGGAGAACTACCTGGCCGACCCCGACCGCCAGGGCGAGTTCATCAACGAGCAGGAGGTCGCCGACCGGATCGGCGTGTCGCGCACCCCGATCCGCGAGGCGCTGTTCCTGCTCGCCGCCGAGGAGCTCGTCCAGCTGATCCCCAAACGCGGCGCCTACGTCGCTCCGATGACCGGCCGGGAGATCGGCGAGCTGATGGAGCTGCGCGGGATGGTCGAGCGGCACGCCGCCGAGCGGACGCTCGCCCGGGGCGAGCCGCCGCTGGCGGCCATGCGTGCCGCGCTGGAGAAGCAGGCGGGGCTGCGCGGCGCGGAGCAGGCCCGCGAGTTCATCGCCTGGGACCACCGCTTCCACTCCGAACTCGTGGCGGCCAACGGCAACGAGATGCTCACCAAGCTCTATGACGGGCTGCGCGCCCGCCAGATCCGGGCCGGCGTGGTGGCGGTGTTCTCCGCCACCGGGCGGCAGGACGCGGTGCTCGACGAGCACGAGCGGATCCTGCGCGCGCTCGCCTCGGGCGACGCGGCGGCCGCGGCCGCCGCGATCGACACCCACCTGGAGGCCACCCTCCGGGTCCTCCTCGACACCGCCTGACCGGGGCCGCCGCGCCCGCTACGGCGCGGTGCCGGCGACCGCCGCCGGGGGGCCGGCCGCCGCCCTCTCCTGCTCCAGATCGGGGTTGCGCCCCAGCGTGAGACCGGCCAGCGTCACCGCCCCGGTCACCAGGATGTAGCAGGCGAGCGGCACCCAGCTGGCGAACTGCGCCAGCAGGAAGGTGAACAGCAGCGGCGCGATGGCGCCGCCGATGACGCCGCCCAGCGTGTAGGCGAGCGAGCTGCCGGTGGAGCGCAGCTCCGGCTGGAACTGCTCCGAGACGAACGCCGCCTGCGGGCCGTACATGAACGAGTGGAAGACCAGGCCCACGACGATGCCCAGGACGAGCACGCCGTAGCCGCCGGCGCCGACCATCGGGAAGAACGCGAACGGCCACACGGCCGCGCCGGCCGCGGCGATGCCGTACAGCAGCCGGCGGTTGACCCGGTCGGAGAGCGCGCCGGCCAGCGGGATCAGCAGGACCTGCAGTGAGGAGCCGACCAGCACCGCACCCAGCGCCGCCCCGGAGGAGTACCCGAGTTCCTGCGTGGCGTAGGTCAGCACGAAGACGGTGAAGAGCGCGTAGACGACGTCGGGCGCCATCCGGCTGAGGACGGCGGCGACCAGGCCGCGGGTCTGCCGGGTGAACACCTCGCGGATCGGGGCGGCCGGCCGCTGCCCGGACTCCTCCATGGCCCGGAAGACCGGGGTCTCCTCCAGCCGGGAGCGGATCCACAGCCCGAACAGCACCAGCACGCCCGAGAGCAGGAACGCCAGGCGCCATCCCCAGGACAGGAACTGCTCCTCGGTGAGGACGGCGCCGAGCAGCGCGAGCACGCCGTTGGCCATGAGGTTGCCGGCCGGCGGACCGACCTGCGCGGCGGAGGCGAAGAAGCCGCGGCGGCGCGGGTCGCCGAACTCGCTGGACAGCAGCACCGCGCCGCCCCACTCGCCGCCCACGCCGACGCCCTGGGCGAAGCGCAGCGCCACCAGCAGCACGGCCGCGGTGGGGCCGATGTCGGCGTGGGTGGGCAGCAGGCCGATGAGGAACGTGGCCACGCCGATGAGCACGAGGGTGCTCACCAGGACCTTCTTGCGGCCGACCCGGTCGCCCAGCCGGCCGAAGACAAAGCCGCCCAGCGGGCGGGCGACGTAGCCGACGGCGTAGGTGGAGAACGCGGCCAGCGTGCCCGCCAGCGGGTCCTCGCTCGGGAAGAACAGCTGGCCGAGCACGAGCGCGGAGGCCGCGGAGTAGACGGCGAAGTCGTACCACTCCAGCGCCGTACCGGAGAGGCTGGCGGCGAACGCCCGCCAGAGCGTGCGCCGGTCCACCTGCGGGCCCGGCCCCGGTCGCTCCTGATGTGTCATGTCGCTCACCCTTCACTCTGGACATCGGCGGGTGCTCGATATACTGCTTGTATACGAGCTGTATGCGCAAGGGTGAGAGGGTGGCATGTCCGTTCTGAGATTCGAAGTTAACACCGGCGAAAAGCTGGAGGTCCAGGTCACGACCCTCCTCAACGGAGGGTACGCGGGCCGTAGCCAGGACGACGTGCGCGCGCATGTCGAGGAGCTCGCCGAGCTCGGGGTGCCCGCGCCCACGAACACCCCGACCCTGTACCCGGTGGCCCCCTACCTCGCCCAGCAGACCGGTGAGGTCGCGGTCCAGCACGGGCGGACCTCCGGTGAGGCGGAGTGGGCGATCGTCGTCGCCGGCCCCGAGCCCGAGGACATCCTGCTCACGGTCGCCTGCGACCACACCGACCGGGCGCTGGAGGTGCACGGCGTCGCGTGGAGCAAGAACGCCGGCCCGGACGTGCTGGGCACCCGCGCCTGGCGGCTCGCCGACGTCGCCGACCGCCTCGACGCCATCACCCTCACCGCGTGGGTTGGCGCGGAGGAGCCTGACACCCTGCTGCAGCGCGGCACCCTCGCCGAGCTCCTGGCGCCCGCGTACTGGACCGAGGTGCTGCGGGCGCGCGACCTGCTGCACCCGGGCACCGTGCTGCTGTCCGGCACCATCCCGATGCGCGAGGGCGTCGACCAGTTCGCCGGCGTCTGGAAGGTCGAGCTGGCCGACCCGGCCACCAGCGACGTCATCGGCCTCGCCTACCGCGTCCGGCGGCTCCCCGAGCCGATCGAGTAGCGGACGGCGCGGCGGCCCCGGCGGCCCGGCCGGGCCGCCGCGAGGGGCGGGAGCGGATCCGTGCGCCGGTCCGCTCCCGGCCGGCCGTCAGCGGGCCGTCCGCCAGGCGCGCAGCGTACGGACCCCGCGGACCGCACCCAGGAGGGCCAGGACAGCGCCGCAGGCCGCCGTGGCCAGCAGCAGTGCGGCCACGTCGGGGAGCCACATCAGTGCCGCGCGCAGTCCACCCGCCTCGGACAGGGCCACGGGGACCGCGACCGCCAGGGCGCAGCCGAGGAGCAGGTGCGCGGCAGCGGTGCGGGCCCGGTCACCGTTCGATGACGCCGGTGTGACGGCGCCATGTCATGCCGGGCGCGTATGCAGTCATTACCCGGCTGGTATGCGTTTCGTATTCCTTCCGCCGATGTCCGGCTGTTAGACATCTCGGCAGTGGTCCAAAACGGACACAGCGGGATCGATCGGGGGAGTCGCATGGACTACACGCCGTGGGCGTTGCTCTCCGACGCGGGGCTGATCGCCGCCCTGCTCGTCGTGGGGACCGTGGTGCGGGCGCACGTGCCCATCGTGCAGCGGCTGATGCTGCCGGCGAGCGTCATCGCCGGCTTCCTCGGGCTGCTGCTCGGGCCGAACGCGCTGGGGGTGCTGCCGTTCTCCGAGCAGCTCGGCACCTACTCCTCGGTGCTCATCGTGGTCGTGTTCGCCTGCCTCGCCCTCACCGACAACATGGGGTTCCGCGGGGTCGGCCGCCAGACCGGGGCGTTCTCGCTGTACTCCATCGCGATGTACGCCCTCCAGGTGGGCCTGGGCATGGCGTTCGCGCTGCTGCTGCTCGGCCCGGTGTGGGGCACCCCGGACGGGTTCGGCATCCTGCTGGTCGGCGGGTGGGCCGGAGGGTTCGGATCGGCCGCCGCCCTCGGCGCGGCCTTCGGCGACAGCTGGCCCGAGGCAGCCTCGCTCGGGTTCGCCTCGGCGACCGTCGGCATGCTCGTGGGCATCATCGGCGGCATCGCCGCCAACAACTGGGGGGTGCGGCGCGGCCACACCGCGCGGCAGGGCCGCGTCGCCGACCTGCCGGAGGAACTGCGCACCGGCCTGGTCCGCGACCCGGAGCGCCGCCCCTCGCTGGGCACCGCCACGTCGTCGGCGGCCTCCATCGAGCCGCTGGCGCTGCAGCTCTGCGTCGTGGGCGCCGTCTCCGCCGCGGCCTACGGGATCCAGGTGTGGTTCGGCGGCATCTTCCCGCAGTTCACCCTGCCGGTGTTCGCGCTCGCGTTCGTCGTGGGGCTGGTACTGCGCCTCGCGGTGCGCCGCACCCGCGCCTGGGGCTACCTCGACCCGACCACGCTCCGGGGGGTCTCGGGGACCGCCACCGACGTGCTCATCGTCTGCGGCATCGCCTCGATCGTGCCGAGCTTCGTCCGGGACTTCTGGCTGCCGCTCACCCTGCTGTTCGTCGTCGGCCTGGTGCTGTGCGTCCTGCTCTTCCGGGTCGTCGCCCCGGCGATGTTCGGCACGAACTGGTTCGAGAAGGCGGTCTTCACCTGGGGCTGGTCCACCGGGGCCGTGGCCACCTCCATCGCCCTGCTGCGCATGGTCGACCCCGACCTGCGCACCCGCACGCTGGAGGAGTTCGGCATCGCCTACCTGCCGCTGGCGCCGCTGGAGACCGCCACGATCGCCTTCGCCCCGGCGATCATCATGGCCGGCGCGGGCTGGGCCCTCGGCGGAGGCTGGACGGCCCTCGGGCTGGTCGCGCTGGCACTGCCCTGGGTGCTCGGCTGGACCGCGCGGTCGCGGGGCCGCGGAGCAGAGGAGGACCGGGTGCCCGCCGCCTGACCGGCGGCCGGGACGGACGACGGGGAAGCGGACGGGACGGATGGCGAGAAAGGGAGTGTCGTCGGACATGGACGCGGATGTGGCGGTCGTCGGCCTGGGGACCATGGGCGCGATGGCGGCGTGGCGGCTGGCCCGGTCGGGCGCCGACGTCATCGGGTTCGAACAGTACGGAATCGCCCACGACCGGGGCGCGGCCGGCGGGGAGTCGCGGCTGTTCCGGATGGCCTACCACGAGGGGCCGCAGTACGTCCCGCTGCTCCGCCGCGCGCGGACGCTGTGGCACGAGCTGGCCGAGCTCTCCGGCCGGCCGCTGCTCACCACCACCGGCTGCCTGTCCATCGGGCCGCCCGCCATCGCCCCCATGCGCAACGTGCTGCGGTCGGTGCGCGAGCACGGACTGGAGCACACCGTCCTGGATGGCGCCGAACTCGCCGAGCGCTATCCCCAGCACGCGGCGCGCGACGGCGAGATCGGGGTGCTCGACGCGCAGGGCGGCGTACTCCGGCCGGAACTCGCGGTGCTGTCCGCGGCCGAGCAGGCCCGTGCGCACGGCGCCCGGCTGCTGGACCGCACCACCGTCACGGAACTGCTGGTCGAGGACGGCGGGGTCCGGGTGCGCACCGACTCCGGCGAGTTCACCGCCGGGCGGGTGGTGGTCACCGCCGGTCCATGGACCGGCCAGCTGCTTCCGGAGCTCGGCCGCCGGATCACGGTGCGCCCGATCGTCCTCACCTGGTTCGCGCCCGGCCGCGGCAGCACCGCGGCCGACTACGCGCCCGACCGGTTCCCCGCCTTCATCCGCGACACCGGCGGTGTGCACCTGTTCGGCATCCCGGTGATGGACGGCACCTGGGTGAAGACCGGCTTCGCCGACGCCTGGGGCGACCTGCCGGACCCCGGCTCCTTCACCCGCGACGTCGACGAGGACCGGCTGCGCCCCGTGGCGGAGGCGGTCGCGGCGCTGCTGCCCGGCCTGCACCCCGACCCGGTCCGCCACTCGGTCTACGTCGAGGGGTACACGCGGGACCGCACCGCCATGGTCGGGCGGGTGCACGAGCGGGCCGTCGTGCTGGCCGGGTTCTCCGGGCACGGTTTCAAGATGGCCCCGGTGTTCGGCCAGATCGCCGCCGACCTCGCGCTGGACGGCGGCACCGGGTTCGACCTCGCCCCCATGGCACCGGACCGCTTCGCGGCGGCGCCCTGACGCGCGGCGGCGCGGCGGCGGATCAGCCGAACGCCGCCGCGACCGCGTCCGCGAACGCCAGCGCCTGCGGCGCCGGTTCCCCCTCGCCGAACACCACCGACAGCGGCGTCACCGCGAACGGGTCGGAGAGCGGGACGCACACCACGCCGGGTATCCGGACCCGGGTCGTCAGCTCCGGCACCACCGCCACGGCGATCCCGCAGGCGACGACGCCCAGGATCGCCTGGCAGTTGCCCGCCTCCTGCACGAAGCGCGGGGAGAACCCGGCCCGCACGCAGGCGCTCACGATGGCGTCGTAGGCCACCGGCGCCATGTCGCGGGGGAAGCCGACCAGGTCCTGCCCCGCGAACGTCTCCAGCGCCACGGAACCGGCCGCGGCCAGCGGATGCTCCGCCGGCAGCGCGCAGTACAGCCGCTCGTCGCGCAGCGGGCGCAGCACGATCCCGTCCTCGCCGCGCCGCAGCCGGCAGATCCCGACGTCGATCTCGCCGCGCCGCAGCGCGGTCAACTGGGCGTGCTGGCCCATCTCGCGGACCACCGGCCGTACGTCGGGCCGCCGGTGCAGGAAGTCCGGCAGCACCCGCGGTAGCAGCCCCGAGACGGCGGAGGCGGCGCAGCCGACCCGCAACGGGAGGGGCGGCAGCCCGCCGGACGCCGGCAGCGCGTCGGCGAGCTCCCGCGCCCGCGCCAGCAGGAACCGGGCCTCCGGCAGCAGGGCGAACCCGGCGGCGGTCGGCCGGACCTCCCGCCCGCCGCGGTCGAACAGCCGGGCGCCCAGCCGCCGTTCCAGCCGGGTGATCGCCTGGCTCAACGCGGGCTGCGCCATCCGCAGCCGCCGGGCCGCCCGCGTGATGCTCGACTCCTCGGCCACGGCCACGAAGTACTCCAGCTGCCGCAGATCCAGCATCCCGCCCCCGATCAGCCCGGTCCCGCCGCCTAGTGTGGCGCGGACCAGGACAGACGTCCAGAGCGGCCGCCGACCCGCGGCCCGGACCGGCGGCGCTCGCCTTCCCGCGCCGCCTCCGCCC
>NZ_QEIO01000180.1 GCF_003336425.1 Marinitenerispora sediminis
GGGTGGGGGGCCGATCCAGGTGAGGCCGGCGTCGATGACGGCTTGGGCGAAGTCGGCGTTCTCGGCGAGGAAGCCGTATCCGGGGTGGACGGCATCCGCTGCAGAGTCGGCCGCGGCCTTCAGCACCTTCGCGACGTCGAGGTAGGAGCCGGCGGGGGTCTGGCCGCCCAGCGCGTGCGCCTCGTCGGCGAGCTTGACGTGCAGCGCGTCCAGGTCGGGCTCGGCGTAGACGGCGACGCTGGCCAGGCCGGCGTCCCGGCAGGCACGCGCGATCCGCACCGCGATCTCGCCCCGGTTGGCGATCAGAACTTTACGCACGGTCGAATTTCCTCCTGGAACGGCGTCGGGCTGGTGCTCACGCCTGATGCTGAAAGTCTAGGGAGAGGGGGTGGGACGGCGGCTCGTCCGGCGTTCGCGCTCTGCTCGGACGCGGCCGCTGGGACGGGGCCGCTGGGACGGGGCCGGCCGGGCCGGCGCTCCGCCCGGGGCCGCGGGCGGGAGGCCGCGGCCCCCCGTACGGCGGCTCAGCGGAGGCTGGTCCGCCAGGCGTCCGGGCCAGGGCGCAGCGGGGCGCGGAGCAGCCGGGACGGGTCGCGCCAGGCCGAGCGCCGCGGCGCCGCGGCGGCCTCCCGCGCGGCCCGGGCCGCACGGGCGCGGGCCGTCAGCACCGCGACCAGGGCGGCGACCTCCTCCGGCGTCGGGTCGCCGCGCACCACCCGCAGGTGCGCGCCGGGCCGGGACTCGTGCCCGCTCACAGCGGGATGTTCCCGTGCTTCTTGGGCGGCAGCTGGGCGCGCTTGGTGCGCAGCGAGCGCAGCGCCTTGGCGACCGCCGTCCGGGTCTCCGACGGGAGGATCACGCCGTCGACGTAGCCGCGCTCCGCGGCGGCGTACGGGTTGAGCAGGTGGTCCTCGTACTCCTGGATCAGCCGGCCGCGCTCGGCCTCGACGTCGTCGGCCGCGGCCAGCGCGCGCCGGTGCAGGATGTTGACCGCGCCCTGGGCGCCCATGACCGCGATCTGCGCGGTGGGCCACGCCAGGTTGATGTCGGCGCCGAGGTGCTTGGAGCCCATGACGTCGTAGGCACCGCCGAACGCCTTGCGCGTGATCACGGTGATCAGCGGGACGGTGGCCTCGGCGTAGGCGTAGATGAGCTTGGCGCCGCGCCGGATGATGCCGTTCCACTCCTGGTCGGTGCCGGGCAGGAAGCCGGGCACGTCCACGAACGTGAGGACCGGGATGTTGAAGGCGTCGCAGGTGCGGACGAACCGGGCGGCCTTCTCGGAGGCGTGGATGTCCAGGCAGCCCGCGAAGCTCATGGGCTGGTTGGCGACGACGCCGACCGCGCGGCCCTCCACCCGGCCGTACCCGACCACGATGTTCGGCGCGAACTGGGCGTGCACCTCCAGGAACTCGCCGTCGTCCAAGACGTGCTCGATCACCCGGTGCATGTCGTAGGGCTGGTTGGCGGAGTCCGGCACGAACGTGTCGAGCTCCAGGTCAGCATCGGTGATCTCCGGCTCGGCCTCGGCGTCGTCGTAGGCCGGCGGGTCCTCCAGGTTGTTGGAGGGCAGGTAGGACAGCAGCGTCCGGACGTAGTCGAGGGCGTCCTGCTCGTCGGTGCCCATGTAGTGCGCGACACCGGACCGGGTGTTGTGCGCCCGGGCGCCGCCCAGGTCCTCCATGGAGACGTCCTCGCCCGTGACGGTCTTGATCACGTCGGGGCCGGTGATGAACATCTGCGACGTCTGGTCGACCATCACGATGAAGTCGGTGAGCGCGGGGGAGTACACGTGCCCGCCGGCCGCCGCGCCCATGATCAGCGAGATCTGCGGGATGACACCGGACGCGTGCACGTTGCGCTTGAAGATCTCGGCGTACAGGCCGAGCGCCACGACGCCCTCCTGGATCCGCGCGCCGCCGCCCTCGTTGATGCCGATGACCGGGCAGCCGGTCTTCAGCGCGTGGTCGAGGACCTTGACGATCTTCTCGCCGTACACCTCGCCGAGCGAGCCGCCGAAGACGGTGACGTCCTGGCTGAAGACCGCGACCGGCCGGCCGTCCACGGTGCCGTAGCCGGTCACCACGCCGTCGCTGTAGGGGCGGTTCCGCTGCAACCCGAACTGGGTCGACCGGTGCCGCGCCAGCGCGTCGAACTCGACGAACGACCCGGGGTCGAGCAGGGCGTCGATGCGCTCGCGCGCGGTCATCTTGCCTTTGGCGTGCTGCTTCTCGATGGCTCGCTCGGACCCGGCGTGCACGGCCTCGTAGCGGCGGCGCTGCAGGTCGGCGAGCTTGCCCGCGGTGGTGTGGATGTCGATCTCCGCCGGGGGCAGCGGTTCAGGGGCTTCGGTCGCCATGAAAGACCAGCGTAGTGCGGGTAATGGCTAGGCCACTCTGGCGGCCGGGGGTTACCGGATGGTATGTGGGGATGGGCACAGGCCGTCGGCGCTGGTCAGGTGCGGCAGTCGGCGGGCGGATGCGGCCGTGCGCACCGCTGCGCACTGGTGGGCGTGCCCGGGAGTACGAACCGCGTGCCGGCCCTGCCGCCGGTGATTCGCGGCCCGCGCCGGCGGCGCGTCCTCCGCGGCGGCGACGCTCCGCGGCGGCAACACGTGCGCGGGCGGAGGCCGGAGAAACCGGCGGCGGCGACCCCGGTTCGGTAGCGTTCCCGCCATGAGCGAATTCGCCGTTCAGACCCGCGGGCTCGTGCGGAGGTTCGGCGAGCGGACCGCGGTGGCCGGGGTGGATCTCGCGGTGCCCGCCGGGAGCTTCTTCGGGCTGGTCGGGCCGAACGGTGCGGGGAAGACGACGACGCTCTCGATGATCACCGGGCTGCTGCGGCCCACCGCCGGCAGCGTGACGCTGCTCGGCGACGACGTGTGGCGGGATCCGGTGGCCGCCAAGGCGCGTATGGGAGCGCTGCCGGAGGGCTTGCGGCTGTTCGAGCGGCTGTCCGGGCGGGAGCTGCTGCGCTACACGGGACGGCTGCGCGGGATGCCGGCCGGCGTGGTCGCCGCGCGGGCCGACGAGCTGCTGGCGGTGCTCGACCTCGACGCGGCGGCCGACCGGCTCGTCGTGGACTACTCCACCGGCATGCGCAAGAAGATCGGACTCGCCGCGGCGCTGCTGCACAATCCGGCCGTGCTGTTCCTCGACGAGCCGTTCGAGGGCGTCGACCCCGTCTCGGCCGGCACCATCCGGGCCGTACTGGAGCGCTACACCCGCTCCGGGGCGACCGTGCTGTTCTCCAGCCACGTCATGGAGCTGGTGGAGCGGCTGTGCGACCGGATCGCGGTCCTTGACCAGGGTCGGGTGGTGGCCGCCGGTCCCGTGGCGGAGATCCGGGGCGGCCGCTCCCTGCACGAGGCGTTCCTCGCGCTCGTGGGGCGGCGGACGGCAGGGGAGGACGGTGGGCTGGCGTGGCTTGGACGCTGGTCCGGCTGAAGATCAGCCTCATCGCCGGCGGGCTGCGCGGCGATGTCGTGCGGACGCTGGCGTTCGTGGTGGGCGCCGCGACCGGTGTGGCCGCCGCGGCGCTCGGCTTCACCGGGTTCGCGCTGCTGCGCGGACTGGGGGACGCGGCGACCGACCTCGGGGTCGTCGCGTTCGCCGTCTTCACGCTGACCTGGGCGCTGGTGCCGGTCTTCGCGTTCCGCTCGGACGAGACCCTGGACCCGGCGCGGTTCGCGCTGCTGCCGCTGCGTCCCGGGCAGGCGGCGGCCGGGCTGCTCGCCGCGGCGGGGACGGGGGTGGCGCCCATCGCGGCCACCGTGGCGCTGAGCGGCAGCGTGGTGGGCCTGCCGCGGAGTGCGGGAGCGGTCCCGGTCGCCGTGGCCGCCGTGGCGCTCACCGTGCTGACCTGCCTGCTGCTGGGCCGGATCCTGCCACTGGTCCTGCTGCCCCTGCTGGCCCGGCGGCCGGCGGAGGTGGTGAGCGCGGGGATGGCGGTGCTCGTGCTGCTGGTCGCGGCGGGGCAGCGGTGGCTGGTCACGTTCGACCCCGACCGGTCGGCCGCGCAGCTCGCCGCCCTCGCCGGCTGGCTGCGCTGGACCCCGCCGGGCATGGCGGCGCAGGCGGTGGGTGACGCCGGGGCGGGGAACCACCTCGCGGCGGCCGCCCGGCTGGCCGGGGTGGCGGTGGTGGTCGCGGTGCTCGCCTGGTGCTGGCGCCGCGTGCTGGCCGCCGCCCTGGTGGCGCCAGCGCCGGCGAGCGGCCACCCCGCCGCCCGCCGGAGGGGCCGCCGGGGGTTCGGCCCGCGCGGGATGCCGGCCCGGACCGCCGCGGTCCTCGGACGGGAGCTGCGCTACACCTGGCGGGAGCCGCGGCGCAAGGCCAACGTGGCCACGCTGGCGCTGCTGCTCGGCTGCCTGCTGATGCTGGTCGCGGTGGTCCCGGCGGCGGCCGCCGGGCCGGGCGCGGCCGGGACGCTCATGGTGCTCGCGGGCGGTATCGCGGCGCTGAGCTCCTCCGCCAACTACTTCGGCCTGCAGGGCGCGGCGCTGTGGAGCACCGCGATGGCAACCGGCGGCGCCCGGGACCTGCGGGCCGAGCTGGCCGGCGCGCTGCTCGCCGCCACGGTGCCGGCGGTGCCGATGCTGGCCGCGTTCGCCGCGCTGTGCACGCTCGTCGTCCAGCCGGACGACGCCGGGCTCGCGGGCACCGCGCTCGCCGCCGCGCCGGGCTGCGCGGCGTTCGGGGTCGCGCTCGGCGCGGGGGCGCTGCTCAGCGTGCTGCTGCCCTACCCGCTGCCGGAGCGCCCGCACAATCCGTTCGCCGGCCCCGGGGCCGGGCAGGGGCTGGTGGTGTCGCTGACGGTGATGGCGGCCCTGCTCACCGTCAACGTGTGCGTGGCCCCCGTCCACGCCGCCGTCCACCTGCTGGGCCCGGGCGCCGCTCCGGCGGTACTGGCGGCGGGCGCCGGCTACGGCGCGCTGGGCGCGTGGGCGGGCATCCACCTGGCGGCGCGGATCGGCGCCCGGCGGCTCCCGGAGATCGTGGAACGGGTGGGGCGCCCGGCGGGGTGACGGCGTTCCGGTTCACGGGGAGCGCGGGTGCGAACCCGGTGGGCGTGCGGTTCGCGGAGCACCAGGGGAAGCACCAGGGATCGTCGCCGGGCCGGCCGGGGACCCGGGACCACGGCCGGACGCCGTGACGCACCGGCGCCGGGTGCGCGGGAACCGCCGACCGCCGGGCTTTCGAAGCGGCTATCCGGGCTTTTACCATCGGGCGACGACTCGGCCGGCCTGATACGGGGCCAGGCGCGGGTGCCGTGGCGAACGAGGAAGCGAGGAGCATGGCGAAAGAGGAGAACCAGGAGTTCGATCCCCGCCCGAATCTCAGCTTGGACGGGAAGACGGACCTTCCCAGTGCGATCATCAACGCGAAGGCCGGACGCAAGCAGGGCCGGGAGCGGCACCGGCAGGCGGTGGAGGAGATGAGGCAGGAGAAGAAGGCCGCGAGGGCCAACGACCGTGCGCTCAAGAAACAGGGAAAGGTTCTGCGGTCTGCGCGCGCGGCACAGGAGAGCCAGCGGCCCACGAGCCTCATGTCCTACCTGAGAGGCGGACGCGGGAGGGGCGGGTAGCGCCGCCGCGGACCCGCCCCCGCTGGGGGCGCCCTCAGCGAGCCGGAGCGCCGCGCCGCTCCGGCTCGCGGTGCTGAGGGCGTCGGATGCCCGCCTCACCGGCTCCGGCGGCCGCAGGGTGAACATCTCGGGACGTTCGCCCACAGGGCGCCCCGCCCTGGAATGGTCTGAACCAATCTCGCTATCGTGATCAGCATGACAGCGGTAAGTGCGGAACGCGACAGCGCGCGGCAGGAGATGCCCGACCAGTTGCGGAGCGATGTCCGCCTGTTGGGCGGGATGCTCGGCACCATCCTGGCGGAGAGCGGCGGCGAGGACCTGTTGGCCGACGTCGAGCGGCTGAGGCACGCCGTCATCGGCGCGCGGGACGGGGCCGCCGTCCCGGGTGAGGAGATCACCCGGCTGGTGGCCTCGTGGCCGCTGGAACGCGCCAAGGAGGTGGCGCGGGCCTTCACCGTCTACTTCCACCTGGTGAACCTCGCGGAGGAGCACCACCGCATGCGGGCGCTGCGCGAGCGCGACGACGCCGACAACCCGCCGCGCGAGTCGCTCGCCGCCGCCGTCCGGGACATCCGGGCCGAGCTCGGCGAGGACCGGCTGCGGGAACTCGTGGCCGGCATGGAGTTCCACCCCGTCCTCACCGCGCACCCGACCGAGGCGCGGCGGCGGGCGGTCTCCACCTCGATCCAGCGGGTGAGCGCGCAGCTGGAGCGGCTGCGCGGCGCGCACCCGGGAAGCTCGGAGGAGGCCGAGGCGCACCGCCGGCTGCTGGAGGAGATCGACCTGCTGTGGCGCACTTCGCAGCTGCGGTCCACCCGGCTGGACCCGCTCGACGAGGTGCGCACCGCCATGGCGGCCTTCGACGAGACGATCTTCCGGGTGGTCCCGGAGGTCTACCGCACGCTGGACACCGCCGTGGACCCGGAGGGGGTCGGGCTGCGTCCCTCGCGCGCCAAGCCGTTCGTCCGCTACGGGAGCTGGATCGGCGGCGACCGCGACGGCAACCCGTTCGTCACCCACGAGGTCACCCGCGAGGCGATCGCCATCCAGTCCGAGCACGTGCTGCGGGCCCTGGAGAACGTCTGCGGCCGGATCGGCCGCACGCTGACGGTGGCGGCCGAGCTGACCCCCGCCTCCGGCGACCTGCTCGACACCCTGGCCACGGCGCGCGCCGGGTACCCGCGGGTGCTCGGCCGGATCGCGAAGCGCTCGCCGGACGAGCCGCACCGCCAGCTGCTGCTCTACGCGGCCGAGCGGCTGCGCGCCACCCGCGAGCGCAACGCCGACCTCGCCTACCCCGGCCCCGAGGCGCTGCTGGCCGACCTGCGGGTCGTCCAGGAGTCGCTGGCCGCCGCGGGGGCCGTCCGGCAGGCGTACGGCGAACTGCAGCACCTCATCTGGCAGGCGGAGACGTTCGGGTTCCACCTCGCCGAACTGGAGATCCGGCAGCACAGCGGGGTGCACGCCCGCGCGCTGGCCGAGCTGCGCGCCGGCGAGGAGCCGTCGGAGCAGACCGCCGAGGTGCTCGCGACCCTCCGGGTCGTCGCCTGGATCCAGGAGCGCTTCGGTGTGGACGCCTGCCGCCGCTACGTCGTGAGCTTCACCCAGTCCGCCGAGGACGTCGCCAACGTCTACGAACTCGCCCGCCGCGCCCTGCCGACCGGCCGCGCGCCGGTGCTCGACGTTGTGCCGCTCTTCGAGACCGGCGCCGACCTGGAGGCCTCCCCGCGCGTGCTGGACGGCATGCTGGAGCTACCCGAGATCCAGCACCGGCTGGCCGCGACCGGGGGGCGCCTGGAGGTCATGCTCGGCTACAGCGACTCCGCCAAGGACGTCGGGCCGGTAAGCGCGACCCTGCGGCTCTACGATGCCCAAGCCCAGCTCGCCGACTGGGCGCAGCGCCACGACGTGCGGCTCACCCTCTTCCACGGGCGCGGCGGCGCGCTGGGGCGCGGTGGCGGACCGGCCAACCGGGCGGTGCTCGCCCAGGCGCCCGGATCGGTCGCCGGGCGGTTCAAGGTGACGGAGCAGGGCGAGGTCATCTTCGCCCGGTACGGCCAGCGCGCCATCGCGCGGCGCCACGTCGAGCAGGTCGGGCACGCCGTCCTCATGGCCTCGACTCCGGCGGTGCAGGACCACGCGGCCGCGGCGGCGGAGCGGTTCCGCGGCACGGCCGACCGCATCGCCGAGGCCGCCCACACCGCCTACCGCGCGCTGATCGACACCGACGGCTTCGCCGAGTGGTTCTCCCGGGTGAGCCCGCTGGAGGAACTGGGCGACCTGCGGCTCGGCTCCCGGCCGTCCCGCCGCTCGGCGGCCCGCGGCCTGGCGGACCTGCGCGCGATCCCGTGGGTGTTCGCCTGGACCCAGACCCGCGTCAACCTGCCGGGCTGGTACGGCCTGGGCAGCGGCCTCGCCGCGGTGTCCGACCTCGACGAGCTGCACGCCGCCTACCAGGAGTGGCCGCTGTTCGCGTCGCTGCTGGACAACGCGGAGATGAGCCTGGCCAAGACCGACCGGACCATCGCCGGGCGCTACCTGGCCCTGGGCGACCGGCCGGAGCTGACCGAGCGCGTGCTCGCCGAGTACGACCGCACCCGCGACCTGGTGCTGCGCGTCACCCGGCACCGGCGGCTCCTGGAGAACCGCACGGTGCTGTCGAGGGCCGTCGACCTGCGCAACCCCTACGTGGACGCGCTGTCCCACCTCCAGCTCCGAGCGCTGGAGGCACTGCGCACCGAGTCCGAGCACCTTTCGGAGGGGGACCACGAGCACCTGGAGCAGCTGCTGCTGCTCTCGGTCAACGGCGTGGCGGCCGGCCTGCAGAACACGGGCTGATCCTGTGCGGGGGTGCGGAGGCGGGCACCGCCTCCGCACCCCCGGCCGGCTCGGCGGCGCGGTCAGGCGGGGGCGGGTCCCCGGTCGGACGGCCGTCCCGCCACGGCGGCCCCGGCGAGCGGCAGCGCGGCAGCCGCCGGCGGCGCGGTGTGCGTTCCGGGGGGACGGGCGCGGCACCACCGCCGCCACGAGCGGGATGACGATGGGGAGGCCGGTGGCGCCGCCCGCGTAGCGGGCCATGCTCGGCACGCCCGGACCGAGCGCGCTGCGGCCCCCATCAGGGGCCACGGCGAGCCGGGGTCGGTCCCGTGATCGAACCGTCAGCCGCTTGGAGAGGTGCTGCCGAAGGAGTACGCCGCCTAGACAGTTGATGGGAGTTCGCCGGAACGGCTGCGGGCATGGCGAAGGGCGCCCACGATCAGTGTGTGAAGACAAACCTGGACGCCCTTCTCACCGCACTCTACGTCCATCCCGACGACCACGTCCTGCCACCACGCGAACAACCCCGGCGGCGCGGACCCCCCCGCCTGCTCACCGACGCCGAGCTGGTCTGCGTGGCCGTGGCCCAAGTACTCCTGGGCTGCGATTCCGAGCGCCGGTGGCTGCGCACGGCCCCCTCCCGGATCGGCCACCTCTTCCCACGCCTGCCCGGCCAGTCCGAATACAACCGGCGCCTGCGCGCCCTGGGCCCGGTGCTCTTCGCGGCCGCGCAGTGGCTGGCCCGGGCGATCCCCACCTGGCACGAGAA
>NZ_QEIO01000019.1 GCF_003336425.1 Marinitenerispora sediminis
GCGCCGGGCGCTGCGGTGCGGGCGGCGGAGCGCCGTTCTTGGCGACGGCGGCCACCCGGACCTCCACGCCGAGCACCTGCTGGATGGCCGCCTGCACGACCTGGTCGCTGCCGCTGTTGGAGAAGCCCTTGGCGTCGTTGGCCCGCTCGAAGCCGAGCTGCACCACCGCTCCGTCCATCCCCACGACCTGGACGTCGTTGCCGGTGAGGACCATCCACGTGAAGCGGCGGCGGCGCTTGACGGCCTCCAGTACCTGCGGCCAGGCCGCATGGATGGCGCTGGCCTGCGGTCCACCGCCTCCCGCGTGCGCGGCGGGCGGCGGTGCCGCGCTCACGGGCGGCTGCGCGGGCCGGGGCGCGGATCCCGGACCGCCCTGTCCCGGGCGTGCCGCGTCCGGCCAGTCGCCGGCCGGCCCGGACACCGGGGCGGGATCCGGCCGGGACGCCGGCGCGGGCCGCTGCGCGGCGGCCGGCGCGGGGTCGGCCGGGCGGACCGGACGCGGGTCCGGAGCGGGATCCGGCGTGCGCGGCGGTGCGCCGGCGGCGGACGCGGAGGCCGGCTGCGGGGCGGCCGGCGCGGCCGGCGCGGCCGGCGCGGCCGACGGCTGCGGTGCCGCCGCCACCGGGCCGGACGCGACCCGGCGCTCCAGCTGTTCGAGCCGGGCCAGGAGCGCGGCTCCCTCGCCGCCGGTGTCGGTCCCGGGGAGCAGCACCCGCGCGCACAGCAGTTCCAGCAGCAGCCGGGGCGCGGTGGCGCCCCGCATTTCAGTCAGACCGGAGTTCAGGATGTCCGCCGCCCGGGTGAGCGTCGCCGGACCGAGCCGCTCGGCCTGCTCGCGCATGTGCGCCACCGCGTCCGGCGGGACGTTGATCAGCCCCTTGTCCAGCGCGTCCGGCACGGCGGCGAGCACGACGAGGTCGCGGGTGCGCTCCAGCAGGTCGGCGGTGAAGCGCCGCGGGTCGTGGCCGCCCTCGACCACGCGGTCGATCAGTCCGAACACGGCGGCGCCGTCCCGCGCCCCGAGAGCGTCCACCATCTCACTGAGCAGCCCGGAGTCGGTGTAGCCGAGCAGCGCGACCGCGCCCTCGCGGGTGATGCCGCGCTCGTCCGAGCCGGCCAGCAGCTGGTCGAGGATGGACAGCGAGTCCCGCGCGGAGCCGGCGCCCGCCCGCACCACCAGCGGCAGCGCGGCGGGGTCGAAGGGCACGTCCTCCTGGGTGAGGATCTGCTCCATGAGCTCGCGCAGCGTGCTCGGCGGGATCAGCCGGAACGGGTAGTGGTGGGTCCGGGAGCGGATCGTCCCGATGACCTTCTCGGGCTCGGTGGTGGCGAAGACGAACTTCAGGTGCGGAGGCGGCTCCTCCACGAGTTTCAGCAGCGCGTTGAACCCCTCGCGGGTCACCATGTGCGCCTCGTCGATGATGTAGACCTTGTACCGCGAGTTCACCGGCGCGAAGAAGGCGCGCTCGCGCAGGTCCCGAGCATCGTCCACACCACCGTGCGACGCCGCGTCGATCTCGATGACGTCGATGCTGCCGCCCCCGTCGGGCGCGAGCGCCACACACGAGTCGCAGACCCCGCAGGGATCGGGGGTGGGCCCCTTCTCGCAGTTCAGCGACCGGGCCAGGATCCGCGCACTCGACGTCTTGCCGCACCCCCGCGGCCCGCTGAACAGGTAGGCGTGGTTGATCCGCCCGTTGCGCAGCGCTTGGCGCAACGGCTCGGTGACGTGCTCCTGCCCGCGCACCTCGCCGAACGTCGCCGGCCGGTACTTGCGATACAGCGCGATACTCACGGCGCGCTCACTGCTCCCTTCGCGGACCGACCCCGGTGTCCACGCCCCATTCAACCCCGTACGGACAACAGCGCGCGCCACCTTCCACCGGTCCCCGAGACCCGAACGCCGCCCGCCCCGAGAAACAAGGGACCCCTCGCGCACCCGCCAGAGCTTACTTATCCTTGCTGCCTTCCGGCCCTGGGGAGGTTCGTAAGATGACGCCACACGAGGGGTCTGCGTGCCAGTGTAGCCGCTCCCCGCACCCCCCGAAACCGTTCGAACCACCGCGCGCCGCCCTGTACAGTTGGTCCCGGAGGATTCGCCTAGTGGCCTAGGGCGCACGCTTGGAAAGCGTGTTGGGGGCAACCCCTCACGAGTTCGAATCTCGTATCCTCCGCCAGTGCCTCACCGGGCACAACATCGAAGGGCCCCACCGCTTGCGGTGGGGCCCTTCGATGTTGTCCGTCCCAGTTCGCTGCCGGCAGCTCCCGGAGCACTTCACCCACATGCCGAGCGACCTTGCGGAGCGTGTCTCCCGAGCACGTGCGGGGCGGGCGCGCATAGCGGGCCACTCCACCGGGGGTGCGGGAGAGGCGCTCCAGGGGCTCCGGCCCCAGTCCGCGGCGTGGTCACCATTCCGGAGCGGGCGGGGACGTGGTCGGGTCGCCGGAGCGGGTGTCGGCATACGGGTTCGGGCGACGACCGCCCGCAGGCCGATCCGCGCTGCCAGGTGGTCGGCCTGGCTGGTGCCGTGTGCCGCCCAGGTCTCCTGCGGGCACACGGTGGCGGGCCGCAGTCCGGCAAGCGCCCCCGGAGCTGCGGCGCGCGCTCCCGCCAGGGCCCGAAGCGGCCCCAGACGTTCCACGTCACCACCCGCACGCAGGTGACGCTACCGCTCGGAGAGAGCCCGGTAACTGGCGCCATGGCGCCATCCGATGTGGCGGGCCGCCATCCCTCACGAACCCGGACACCCCGCACGGGCCGCACGTCGCCCGAAATCGACGCCCCGCCAAACCGCCGCCTTTTCCGCAAAACACCACCGGCATCCCGGGGCCCCGCCAGCAGCCGCCCCCTCGGAACAATTGTCGATATTCAAAGATCTGCGAAGATTTCTGAAGATGGGCATACGATCCGCAACACCCTGCCCCACACCACCCCACTACCTGCCAAAACGCCCCGAACAGCCCTGAATCTTATTGAACTGGCACAAGCTTCTTTGTGCCCCAAGACCATCACTTACCACGCGTCGGCGGTCGATCGCGAACTCCCCGAATTCTGATTACAGATGCGGGTAACTTAGAGAAAATCTCCCCCTTCGAGAGCGCACCCTGCGCGCACCGACACCGGGCCGCTCCAGGGGGAGATCCCGGGACGAGTACGCCAGTCACCGACATCGATCCGCCGAGGAACGCACGCCCATGCCCCCTGCCGAACGCCGCACCCATCCCCGCGCCATCCGACCGGCCGCCGCGCACGGCTCCGGTCCGACGACGGCCGGCCGGCCGCCCCGGGGCGCCTCCCGCGCCGGCCGGACCGTTCGCGGTGCGGAGCGTTGAACCGTGCGCCAGGACCCGCAACGCGAACTCGCCGTGCCGCAGCAGGGGCCACCGGCCACGCACTGCCGGTGCTGCTCCGCCCTGGCGCCCTCCCGGGACGCCCAGCACCTCGCCGCCCTGCTCCGCCGGATGCTCGCCCACCCGGCCGGCACCGAGGAGGTGGTCAGCGTCCTCGCCCAAGCCAGCACCGCGCACCCCGGACTCATCTCCGCGGTCACGACCGCCGTGGACTACCGGCAGCTTCCCGATCCCCGTGCCGCCGACGGGGTCGCGGAGCTGCGCTTCATCGCCCGGCGCCTCCGCCGGCGCACCGGCGACGTCCCCTACGAGAAGCTCTCCTCCTACGTACAGGGAGCGCCCTCGGCGGGGTCCCTGCACGGAGTCACCAACCCAGGCAGGGACGCCCGCAAACTCCCGTCCTGGAAGACCCTGGAGGGCTTCGTCACCGCCTGCCTGATCGCGCTGCTCCTCGACGCGCACGGCCCCGCCGGCCGTGCCTACATCGCCCAGTGGAAGGCGGCGTGGATCGCGATCGGCGACACCACCGACTCACGCCGCTGAGCGGCCGTCCGTTGACGTCCGCCATCCGCGTGCACGCATGACCCCTGCCCCTCCGCCGCCCCGGCTGGAAGACTGCGCCCCATGACCGAACGAACGCTCTACCTCACCGTCTCCGGTGCCTCGACCACGGAGGCGGAACCCGTCCCGGACCTGGCCCGCCTCCTCGTCACCCGCGGCTGGCGGGTCACCGTCGTCTCCACCCCCACGGGGGTCCGCTTCCATGATCCCGACGCGATCGAGGCGGCCACCGGCACGCCGGTCCGCAGCGAGTTCCGCATGCCCGGCACCGGTACCTCGCTTCCCCCTGCCGACGCCCTCCTGGCCTGCCCCTGGTCGTTCAACTCGACCAACAAGACCGCCCACGGGATCGCCGACACCTTCGCCGTGGCGCTGGTCTGCGAGATGATCGGCCGCGGTGTCCCCACGGTCATCGTTCCCAAGGCCGGCGCGCCGCTCGCCCGGCACCCGGCGTTCGCCCGCAGCCTGGCCGACCTGGAGTCGATGGTCCCGGTCACCGTCCTGTACGACCCCGCCCGGCCGCTGCCGCCCTGGCGCGAGGTCGCCGACGCCGTGTCCGCCGCGGCCGGATGAGTGGCCGGTCACGGACGCCCGCCGCTGGCGGTGGAGGTGGGCCCGCGCCCACGGAGGTCCGCCCTACCGCGGTCCCCGCACGATCAGCGCATCCGAGATCGAGATGGCTGGTGGTGCGGGAGAACGCCCCCAGTGCCGTCCCATTGCTTCTGACCGTCTCCCCACGAGTGGGAAGAACGCTCCGCCACCCCGCGTCGACGTGCGCATGCTGGTCCGCTCGTCGCCGCTTGCGGGCTGATCACCACGTGCGCCCCAAGCCGATGGCCTTCAGGGTCTCGTCGTCCATGTAGTCCTCGACGTCCTGGTTGCCGATCGACAGGTTGGCCACCATGGTCCCGACCTTGTCGGGGTCCAGCCGGAAGGCGCACCCGATGCGGCCCTCCAGAGGCACGGCCAGGACGCGGTGGCCGGGGTCGCGCATGGTGGCCCCGTCCGCGATCAACACAACCTCCCCCCATTCGCGCAGCACCGCCATCACCTGCTCCGGAGTGGCGCCCTCGAACACCGGGTCGTCCACCACGTCGATGTAGTCCCCGAAATCGTCGATGGGGCCCCCGTCCCCCGGCCGGTACACCGTGGCGAGGAGCGTTTCCCAGGCGGCGTCGTCGCTGAAGTCGGTGCGGACGATCAGGTCGGTGTCTCCCTGGGTGAGCAGGGGCAGGGCCGGGCTGGGCGGCGTGTAGCGCGGGACGGGGTCCAGCCTCTCCAGGTAGGCGCCCACGGGGTCGGGCAGGCCCGCCTCCCATTCATCGAGGTCCTCGTCCTCCTCGGGCTCCCATTCGGGGGCGATGGGCGACCACTCCTCGAAGTACTCGAAGGTGCTGTCCAAGTCGCTGTGCAGTACCAGGTAGGCCAGAGCGGCCTGGCGGGGTGTGATCCGGAACAGGTAGACGTCTCCGTCACCGTCACCTCGGAACGCCCGCAAAGGGCGCAGGTGCGGGGTGGCCGCGGTCCGATCGGTGGCCATCAGGACCAGGTCGGGGACCCACGTCCCGTCCCCGCCCAAAGCCTCGCGCACCTCCTCGGGGGCGGCGCCCCGCCAGGCGGGATCGTCCACGACCACCAGCCGCCGGGGAACGGTGCCCCCCTCCTGCGCGGGAGCGGGGGCACCGCCGCCCGGGCGCGCCGTGACCATGCCGGGCAGTTCGCCCATGCGGTGGAGCACGTCGCGCCAGGCGTCGTCGTCGTGGTCGGTGCGGATCAGCAGCATGCCGGGCACTCGGCTGCCCTCGTCGGCCGGGGGCAGGGGCAGGGCAGGACGCATCGGGGATACCTCGCGATGGGTGGTGGACGGGTCGTCTGTTCCTATCCGTCCCGACTGACAAAAAGCCGCTCCGCCCGGCCCTGCTGCCCGCCGAGAGCCACCCTCGGAGCCGCCGCCTCGTTGCGGCTCACCGGGTCCGCCTCATGTTCCCGACCGCCTGGGCGAGGTGGCCGATGCCATGGCCCGAGCCGGGTCGCCCCCAGCGGTAACGCGAAGAGCCGGCCACCCTCAGCCGTGTGCATCAAATGTGCACCGGCACCGGGCGACCGGCTCTGCTATCTCGCTCGGCCAGGCGTCTACCTGCGCAGACTCCGGCCGGAAGCGGTGGAGGTGGGATTTGAACCCACGGAAGGTTGCCCTTCACTCGCTTTCGAGGCGAGCGCCCTCGGCCGCTAGGCGACTCCACCGGGAGCCACTCTACCGGAGACGACGGCGTGCGAAGAACTCGATAAGGACCTCGCCGCAGCGGGCCGCGAGCTCGGGAGCGACCAGGTCGGGAGGGATCACCTCGGGGCGGTGGTTGAGGCGGCGGTCGCGGACCACGTCCCACAGCGAGCCGACGGCTCCGGCCTTGGGGTCGCGGGCGCCGTAGACGAGCCGGTCGACGCGGGCGAGGACGATCGCGCCGGCGCACATGGTGCAGGGCTCCAGTGTGACGGCCAGTGTGCAGCCGGTCAGCCGCCACTCGCCGAGGTGCGCGGCCGCCGCCCGGAGCGCGACGACCTCGGCGTGCGCGGTGGGGTCGCCGGTGGCCTCCCGCTCGTTGCGGCCGGTCCCGATGACGGTGCCGGACGCGTCCAGAACCACCGCGCCCACTGGGACGTCACCGGTGGCCTCGGTCGTCTGAGCCTGCGCCAGGGCCAGGCGGAGCGCGGCGTCCTGGCCGGCCCACGCCCCGGGGGAGTCCATGGCCGCCGCGTTCATCCCCGCAGCGCGTCCAGCGAGTCGGCGAACCCGGCCCGTTCGGCCAGCGCGGCGAGCGCGTCGGCGGGGAGGACGCCCTCGCGGTGGGTGAGCGCCAAAAGGTCCGTTCCAGGAGTCCCGAGGTCGGCGAGTACCTCGGAGTCGCCGACCGGCTCCGGATAGGGCGTCTGCCCGGTGCCCTCGGCGTCCTCCGCGACGTCGGGGTTGGCGGTCTCCAGCAGCAGCCCCACCACCGGGTAGCCGTGCACCACCCGCCGGTCGGAGAGGAAGACCCGGGGATCGGCGTGGTCGTCGACCCGCACGATCCCGAACCATTCGTCGTCGGCCTCCAGCACCAGCAGCATGGTGCCCTCGATCGCAGCGGGGTCCCACGCCCCGACGACGTCGCGCATGAGATCCGCGACGTCGTCGATTCCGTCGACATCCGCGAGGTCGACCTCAGCTCCCCTCCATGCACCAGCGGAGCGGGAAAAGACCGCTGAGAAGATCGACACCGTGGCTTCCCGTCCTCTCTTCGGGGGCGTCAGGCGGGGTGGTGTCCCGCACCGCTCCTGCTAGCCCAATGCGTCCAGTGCCCGCTGGAACGCCTGCTGGAACCCGAGCCGTTCGGAGATGCTGGCCAGCACCTCGTCCGGGTAGAGGTCGAGGTCGCCGGCGAGTGCGCCGAGTTCCATTTCGTCCAGCCCCAGGTCGGCCAGGATCGACAGGTCGCCCGCGGGCAGGACCTGGTCGAGGTCCTCGTCCTCGGGTACGTCGATGTCAAGGTACTCCAGTACCTCGCGCGCCACCGGCCAGTCGACAGAGGCCGTGACGTCGGAGAGGAAGAGGCTGACGTCGTCGCGCCCGTACACCCGCGCGATGATGAAGAAGTCGTCGCCGATGGAGACGAGGCCGATGGCTCCGCTGATGCTCGGTTGCTGACGGAGGGCGTGCAGCAGCCCCTTGAGGTCCTCGGTCACGGCCACCGGGAGCAGGTCGACGTCCCAGTAGTCCTCTTCCCGATAGGCGACGGCGGCGAAATCGTTGGAACCGTCGTCATCGTGTTCGAGCCCCGCCATGGTCACCCCGCCCGATTGGATCTGGCCGGGCCAGGATCGCAGATCGTGCGGGGCTGCGTCATCGTAACGGCTGCTCTCGCCCGTGACTCGGTCTCCCCAAGGGGAACCGTCTCCGTGATAGAAGTCCGCGCTCACACGTCCTATTAGAACGGACGCCCCGTCCGGAACAGAACGCGATCGCGAAGTTCGTCGCCGTTCGCCCCCGCTGGAGGGCCGTCGGTGTGACGCGGGGCGACCGCCGCGGTCCGCCCCTGCCCGCAAACCCGCTGGTGGCCAACGCACTGCGCCACCATGCGGTCGCACTGCGCGACCGCATGGTGTTTTTCTCCGAAAGCCGGACCGCCGGCCGCGGCGTCCCGGGTGGAGCCCCGGCCGCGGCCCCGCGCCGGCGACCGGGCGGAGGGGCCCCGCGGGCCCGCCGTTAGACTCGGACGCCGAACTTCGCCCCCGTTTCCCCAGCTCATCAGAGAGTGTGTCCTTGTGATGGAAATCCACGTCGTCGACCACCCGCTGGTCGCGCACAAGCTCACGACGCTGCGCGACGTACGCACCGACTCCCCGACCTTCCGCCGGCTGACCGACGAGCTGGTCACGCTGCTCGCCTACGAGGCCACGCGGGACGTGCGGGTGGCCGACGTCACGGTGGAGACCCCGGTGGCCCCGGCACCGGGCGTGCAGCTGACCCGGCCGACCCCGCTCGTCATCCCCATCCTGCGCGCCGGACTGGGCATGCTGGACGGGATGACCCGGCTGCTGCCGACCGCCGAGGTCGGTTTCCTCGGCATGGCGCGCGACGAGCGGACCCTCCAGCCGGCGACCTACGCCGACCGGCTGCCGCAGGACCTCTCCGGTCGGCAGTGCTACGTCCTCGACCCGATGCTGGCCACCGGCGGCACGCTCGCCGCCTCCATGCGGCTCCTGGTGGAGCGCGGGGCCGACCACATCACCGCCATCTGCCTGCTCGCCGCGCCCGAGGGCCTGGAGGCGGTCGAGCGGCTGCTCGCCGAAAGCCTCGGGGACGGCCACGCGGCCACCCTCCGCGTCGTCACCGCCGCCGTGGACGAGCGGCTGAACGAGCACGGCTTCATCGTGCCCGGTCTGGGCGACGCCGGCGACCGGCTGTACGGGTGCGTGTGACGGCGGGAGCGGTCACGTAGCAGGAGCCCGCACGCGCCCGGTCGGTCCGCCGGCCGGGCGCGGCCGTGTCCGGGGGTGCGACGGGTACCTGTCCGGCCGCCTCCGGACCCGCGGGGTATCTCTGAAGGCACGACGGGATTACCAGTAATTGCGTGACCGAAATGCGACACCCGGGGACAGGTTCCACACCTTCCACCAACAAAACGGGCCCTTCCGGCATTTTTTGTGCGAGCCGAATTCGTCCCGAGATGAAGATGTGACACATTAGAGTGATCCTGGTTGCAGGCGCTCCCTAACCCGGAGCCCTGACCCGCCCGAAACCACCGCACGAACGCCGCACCACTCCTTCCGACCCACTTCTCCGCCGTCGCCCTCCCCCAGCCGCCCCGCACTTGCTGTCCCCGTCACACCGAGCGGGGATACCGGCACGCACTGCCACCGAACATCCACAGCCCCGAGGAGTGACATGTCCCAGAACGCCGACATCGCGGCACGCGAGCTCTCCTCCGTGACCCGACGGCTGCGGACCGAGTTCGAGGGTGTCCACCGCGAGGAGACCGTCCTGAGGTGTGTGAAGGCCGCCCGGCAGGGCGCCCTGGAGGTCACCGGCCGCGCCACCGCGGACATGGTCGAGCGGATCGCCCGCCAGCACCTGCGAGTGCTGGCCCTGGCCTTCGCCGAGCACGGCTGACCAGGGCCGTCGCACATCGCCGTGATCAGCGCCACAACGCCCTGAACTGGGGCGGCACGCCGAAAACGGGCTGTCGTCTTTACGAAGACGATTCCCGATGCCACAATCAGCATGGGTTAGTGGGTCAGCTGCATTCTTGGGGAGTCGGTCATGGCGAAGTTGAAACAATGGCTGAAATATGCACTTATCGCCTTCGTCGCCTTCTATCTGCTCACTCAGCCCGAATCCGCGGCGGGTGTCATCCAGGCCGGTCTCGGCGGCCTGATGTCCGCTGCCGATTCCCTGTCCCGCTTCGTCAACGCGGTCGCGGTCTGACCAGGTCAGGCCCAGCATGAAGCTCGTCACCCCGGGCGATGCCGCACCCGCGTCGGTCAACCGCTACCTGCTGCCGCACGAGCAGCAGGTCATCACCATCCGCCGGCATCCCGCGATTCTCCTGGGGCCGGTCGCTCTGGTGCTGGGCAGCCTGATCTTCGCGGGAGTCATCAGCAACACCGCCCTCGCAGCCAACGCCACCGCGCTGGCCGTCATCTGGTGGGTCTGGCTGCTGGTCCTCGTCTGGTTCGTCTGGCGGGTCGCGGAGTGGTCGGTCGACTACTTCGTGATCACGTCGGCGCGGCTGCTGGCCACCTCGGGTCTGATCACCCGACAGGTCAACATGATGCCGCTGGGCAAAGTGACCGACATGCGGTTCGAGCGGTCGCTCATGGGGCGGCTGATCGGGTACGGCACGTTCGTCATGGAGTCCGCGGGTCAGGACCAGGCGCTCAGCCGGATCAACTTCGTTCCCTACCCCGAACAGCTTTACCTGGAGGTCGTGGGGCTGATCTTCCCCGGAGACGGTTGACGGAGAGGCCCTGCGCGAGCTCGCCAGGGGAAGCGCCCGCCACCAGCGGGCGCTTTTCTGTTTCCCGGGACTCGGACGCCCGAAAGCCCGCCGCCTCCCTGCCCGAATCCGGACTTTGGTGGATTCAAGTTGACTCGAAGGTGAACGCAAGGTTAACTGAGATCCTCACATCATCAACCAAGGGGGTGCCGCCATGGCTCGCAAGCTGAGCGAGGCGCCGCAGACCACCCGCCCCGCCTCGCCCCGCCGCCGGCGGTCACCCGCATCGCGCCGTGGTACCGCCGTCCGCGTCCCTGTCCGTACCTCGCCGGCGGAGCCCCGCCCCGTGGCGGCGCCGCCGGCGGCCGAGCCGGCCGCGCCCGGCGGCCCGCTGCTGCGCTGGGTCCTGGTCACCGGCGCCGACGGGCGCACCCGCCCCGAGGCGCGGTGGAGCTGACTTCGACGGCCCGACGGCTGCGGCCGGCCACCTGACGGGTGGCCGGCCGCAGCCGTTCGTCCCACTGGCGATCAGGCGACACGCCGGTTCGCCGACATGTCAGCCCGGCGCCATGTCGACGAACCGGCTGTAGTGGCCCTGGAACGCCACGGTGACCGTCGCTGTGGGGCCGTTCCGGTGCTTGGCGACGATGAGGTCCGCCTCACCCGCGCGCGGCGACTCCTTCTCGTGCACGTCCTCGCGGTACAGCAGGATCACCATGTCCGCGTCCTGCTCGATGGATCCACTCTCGCGGAGATCGCTCACCTGCGGTTTCTTGTCCGTCCGCTGTTCCGGGCCCCGGTTGAGCTGCGACAGCGCGATGACCGGGACCTCGAGCTCCTTGGCCAGCAGCTTCAGCGACCGCGACATCTCGGAGACCTCCTGCTGCCGGCTCTCGGCCCGGCCACCGGAACTCATCAGCTGGAGGTAGTCGACGATGACGAGCTTCAGGTCGTGCTGCTGCTTCAGCCGCCGGCACTTGGCCCGGATCTCCATCATCGACATGTTCGGCGAGTCGTCGATGAACAGCGGCGCACTTGCCACCTCGCCCATGCGGCGGGCCAGCCGGGTCCAGTCGTCGTCGGTCATCAGCCCGGAGCGCATCGTGTGCAGCGGCACCCGGGCCTCGGCCGAGAGGAGCCGCATGACGATCTCGTTGCGCCCCATCTCCAGGCTGAAGAACACGCTGGTCAACTGGTGCTTGATCGACGCGGCCCGGGCGAAGTCCAGGGCGAGGGTGCTCTTTCCCACGGCCGGCCGGGCCGCGATGATGATCATCTGCCCGGGATGCAGGCCGTTCGAGAGCTGGTCGAAGTCGGTGAAGCCCGTGGGGACGCCCGTCATCGAGCCGTCGTGGGCCGAGATGGCCTCGATCTCGTCCAGGGCACCCGGCATGATCTCGCTCAGCGGGAGGTAGTCCTCGCCGGTGCGCTTCTCGGCAACGCGGTAGATCTCGGCCTGGGCGCGGTCGACCAGGTCGTCGACCTCCCCGTCGCCGGAGTAGCCGATCTGGGCGATCCGGGTGCCGGCCTCGACCAGGCGGCGCAGGACGGCACGGTCGGCGACGATCCCGGCGTAGTAGCCGGCGTTCGCCGCGGTGGGGACCGCCTCCGTCAGAGTGTGCAGGTACGGGGCGCCGCCGACGCGGGTGATCTCGCCGCGCTTGGTGAGCTCGGCGTTGACCGAGATGGCGTCGACGGGCTCTCCCCTGGAGAACAGGTCGATGACCGTGTCGTAGATGGTCTGGTGGGCCGGCCGGTAGAAGTCGGCGGACCGGACGATCTCGACGACCTGGCTGATGGCCTCCTTCGACAGCAGCATGCCGCCCAGCACGCACTGCTCGGCCATGATGTCGTGCGGTGGCGTGCGTTCGAACCCGCTCTCCTGCGGCGGATGTTCAGCGACGCTCACAGACTCTCCCCCTCGGCCGCGGCCGACCCCTGCCAGAAGTACCCACCAGCGACGACCGGCGCGGGACCGCGATGCCGACCGGCCGAAGACAGCTGGGGGACGGACGTCGAGCGGCGTGCGTGGGGCGGCGTCGCACCGGACATCGAAGGCCGCGTCGGCCACTCTCGTCGCACCAGTCTGAAGGCTAGGCGGCGTCCCGCGCAAAACGGCCTGTGGATAACTTTGGGGACAGCCTGTGCACGACGGCCGGATTCCTGCGGATAGCTTGTGCACAACGCCTGTGGATAACTTGTCCACCCTCTCCATATACAGGCTCCCACCTGCGAAAACACTTCCCCACAGCTGTGCACGAAAGAAAGTTCGCAGATAGTTATCCACAGCTGCATCCACAGGAGCAGCCCGGGCCGGTGGCCCGCCGACCGACCGGGTAGCGTTGCATGGTCATGCCTCGCCTGCTGTCCGCCCCGCCGTTCCGGCACGCCCACGACCGCGAGATCGTGCGGCTCGCCGTGCCGACCTTCTTCGCGCTCATCACCGAGCCGCTGTTCCTACTGACCGACTCCGCCGTCATCGGCCACCTCGGCACCGCGCCGCTCGGCGGTCTCGGAGTCGCGAGCCAGGTCCTCATGACGCTGGCCAACCTGTGCGTGTTCCTGGCCTACGGAACCACCTCGGCGGTCGCGCGCCGGTTCGGTGCCGGGGACGTGACCGCCGGCATGCGGCACGGGGTCGACGGCATGTGGCTCGCGGTACTGCTCGGCGCGGCCATCGTCGCGGCGGGCTGGCCCATGGCCCCCTGGCTCGTGGACTGGCTCGGGGCCTCTCCCGCCGTCGCGCCGCACGCGCTGGTCTACCTGCGCATCAGCCTGCTGAGCATTCCGGCGCTGCTGGTGATCATGGCCGGCACCGGGGTGCTCCGGGGCCTGCAGGACGCACGGACGCCGCTCGTCGTCGCGGTGAGCGCCAACCTGGCCAACATCGTGCTGTGCGTGACGTTCGTCATCGGCTTCGGCTGGGGGGTGGCCGGGTCGGCGTGGGCCACGGTCATCGCCCAGACGGCCGGCGCGGCCGTGTACGTCGCCGTGGTGGGCCGCGCGGCACGTCGGCATTCCGTCGTGCTCCGCCCCAGCCTGGCCGGCCTGCGCGCCTCGGCCACCGCCGGATTCGCGCTCTTCGTCCGGACCGTCTCCCTGCGGGTGGTGCTGCTGATGACCACGGCGGTGGCGGCGCGCCTGGGCGACCCGGAGATCGCCGCGCACCAGGTGGCGTTCCAGCTCTGGTCGCTGCTGGTGTTCTCCATGGACGCCATCGCCGTCGCCGGGCAGGCGATCATCGGCCGCCAGCTCGGATCGGCCGACGTCGCGGGGACCCGTGCGGCGACCCGGCGCATGGTCGAGTGGGGCGTCATGCTGGGGATCGTCTTCGCCGTCCTCGTCCTGCTCGTCCGCCCGTGGGCCGCCCTGCCGTTCACCACCGATCCCCAGGTCGCCGGGCTGCTCTCGGGCGTGCTCCTGGTGGTAGCCCTGCTGCAGCCGGTGAGCGGCGTGGTGATGGTGCTGGACGGCATCCTCATGGGCGCCGGTGACCAGCGCTACCTGGCGTGGGCGAGTTTCTGGACGATGCTCGCCTTCGTCCCCTTCGGGCTGCTGCTGCCCTGGGCGGCGGAGCGCACCGCCGTGCCCGGCCTCGTCGGCCTGTGGCTGGCCTTCGGAGTGTGGATGCTCGTGCGCGGCCTCACCTTGGGGCTGCGGGCCCGTGGGGGCGCGTGGCTGGTCACCGGTGCCACGCGCCCGTGAACGAGTGGACCAGCGTCACACGGTGCGTTCGGCTCGGCTGAGAACCGGACCGTGGTAGTAGGGCGCGCGGCGTTCGCCGACGGGGACCTCGGGGTAGGCCGGCCAATCGGCCGCGGGGATCTCCGCCGGGCCCAGCTGGGCGAGCCGGGTCTCCAGCCGGGCGAGCCGGGCGCCGACGTCGGTACGCAGCTGCGGCAGCATCGCGTACAGCTCGTCGCCGGGGCAGACCGTCGCGTTGTAGTCCCGGTGTCCCACGATGGCCAGTGAGGGGTTGAGCCCGTAGGCCACGCACAGCCACGCGCACGTCTCGACCAGGGCGTTCAGCAGCTCGGTGGTCGGCAGCGCCGTCGTGTAGGTGCCCTCGTTCTCGATTCCGATGGTGTGCGAGTTGTGGTTGGCCGTGTGTGCTCCGACGACGTGCCGGCCGCGCCGGATCGCGGGCAGCGTGCCGTTGCGGCCCTCCATGACGACACCTCCCCGGCTGATGGTGAGGTGCTGGCCGGTGTCGTCCCAGCGGTTCGCGGTCATGTGGTAGCGCTGGATCGACCGCGACAGCGCGAACGCGTGCTCCACGGAGTAGTCGGTGCTGTTGGTGGTGGCCGTGTGGTGCACGACGATGTGGGTGGGTCCGTTGTCCAGCACCTTGGCCCTGCGCCGGTAGGCGCGTGCCCCCCAGTCCCGCCGGTTGAACACCGGGAACTCGGGGGCGGCGTGCACGGACGCCGCCAGCCCCAGGTCGATGGCGCCTCCGAGGATCACTCCGCCGGCCACCGCCATCGCCCCGCGAACCACGCTCCGTCTGCTGCACCCTCCGGGAGCCGCAGGTTGCTCATGAGTGGACATCCGGCCTCATCCTTCCAGTGGAGTAACAAGCCCACTGGCCAAGATAAGTGACAAACGGTGATCAAATGATTACGCAGCGCGACTTGGCGTGTCCCCAGCGGAACGACGGACGGTCCCGGCCCCCCAACCGGGGGACCGGGACCGTCCGGGTGATCGAAGCCAGGCGCTCGGCGGATCAGCCGCCGACGACCTCCAGCGCGATGGTGGCGCTCACCTCGGGGTGCAGCCGCACCTCGACCTTGTGCTCCCCCACCGACTTGATCGGGTTGCGGATCTCGATCCGGCGCTTGTCCACCTGCGGGCCGCCGGAGCTCTTGACCGCCTCGGCGACGTCGGCCGCGGTGACGGAGCCGAACAGCCGACCGGTGTCGCCGGCGCGCTGGACGAGCTTCACCTTGAGCCCGCCGAGCTGGCCGGCGATCTGCTTGGCGTCGTCCAGGTTGCGGATGTCCCGGGCCGCGCGGGCGCGGCGGATCGAGTCGATCTGCTTCTGCCCGCCGCGCGTCCACCGGATGGCGAACCCGCGCGGCAGCAGGTAGTTGCGGCCGTAACCGTCCTTCACCTCGACCACGTCGCCCGGGGCGCCGAGGCCATTGACCTCATGGGTCAGAATCAGCTTCACGACGAAAACCTCCCTCGGATCCCCGTTAGCGTGCGGTGCTGGTGTAGGGCAGCAGCGCCATCTCGCGGGCGTTCTTGATCGCCGTGGCGACGTCACGCTGGTGCTGGGTGCAGTTGCCGGTCACCCGACGCGCGCGGATCTTGCCGCGGTCGGAGATGAACTTGCGCAGCAGGATCGCGTCCTTGTAGTCGATGTAGGACAGCTTTTCCTGACAGAACAGGCAAACCTTCTTCTTCGGCTTGCGCGCTGCCGGCTTCGCCATCGTGGTGCTCCTTCGCAAGAGCCCCGGATCATCCGGGGATGGTCAGTTCGGACAGTTAACGAGTTTCGCGGGGCTAGAAGGGCGGTTCGTCGGAGTAGCCTCCGCCGCCGCCCCCGAAGCCGCCGCCACCGCCGCCGCCGGTGGCCCAGGGGTCGTCCGCGGGCGGCCCGGAACGGCCGCCCTGCTGGCCGCCGAAGCCGCCGCCCTGGTTGCCGTAGCCGCCACCGCCGCCGGCACCGAAACCACCGCCGCCGCCACCGCCGAAGCCGCCACCGGGGCCGCCCTGCCGCTGCGTCTTCGTCACCTTGGCGGTGGCGCTGCGCAGCGCGGGGCCGACCTCCTCGACCTCGACCTCGAAGACGGTGCGCTTCTCGCCTTCCTTGGTCTCATACGACCGCTGCTTGAGCCGGCCCTGCACGATGACGCGCATGCCGCGCTGCAGGCTCTCGGCCACGTTCTCCGCGTACTGCCGCCAGACGGAGCAGCTGAGGAACATGGACTCGCCGTCCCTCCACTCCCCGCTCTGGCGATCGAACTGACGCGGGGTCGAGGCCACGCGGAAGTTCGCTACCGCGGCCCCGCTGGGGGTGAACCGCAGCTCCGGGTCGTCGACAAGGTTGCCGACGAGCGTGATCTGAGTTTCGCCTGCCATTGGCTAGCTCCGGTTGGTGAGTCGGAAGGCACGTGCGGGGTGCGACGCCGGGAGCGTCAGTGCACCTCGGGGCGGAGGACCTTGGTGCGCAGGACGGCCTCGGTGAGGTTGAGCTGGCGGTCGAGCTCCTTGACCGTGGCAGGCGTGGCGGTGAGGTCGATCACCGCGTAGATGCCCTCGGCGTTCTTGGCGATGTCGTAGGCGAGACGGCGCTTGCCCCAGACGTCAACCTTCTCGACCGAGCCGCCGTCGTTGCGGACGACCCCGAGGAACTGCTCCAGCGACGGGGAAACCGTACGCTCGTCGAGGCTGGGGTCGAGGATGACCATGACTTCGTAACGACGCATAGGCGTTCGTACCTCCTCTGGACTGTCGCGGCCATGGTCTTTCCATGGCAGGAGGGCATTGAGCCAGACGAAAGCCAAGGCTACCAGCCGTCAAGGCCGGGAATCGCCGTTTCGCCGACAATCCACAACGATGAGGACACACATCATGACCAGCGTCGACAGCCGGCCGAGCGAGAGCACCGCGTAGGTCCCCGCTCCGATGCCCGCGGCGGTCGCCCCGGCCGGCTGCGTGACGAAGAGCAGGTACTGCCACACCCCCAGGATGTACCCGATCTCCGCGAGCTGCCAGAGCCCGTACACCGCCAACGCGGGCGCCGGGCGCACCGTGCGCGGCCAGGCGAGCGCGGCGAGCGGGAGCAGCCACAGCACGAACTGCGGCGACCACACCTTGTTCGTGACAAGGAAGGCCGCGACCACCAGGAACACCAGCTGCTCCAGCGGCGGCCGGCGCCGGGCGAGCAGGCCGAGCAGCGCGACACCGACGCACGCCAGCAGCAGGACCCCGGTGCCCAGCCGGTTCAGCAGCTCCAGGTCGGGGTTCGGCAGCAGGTCGGCCAGTCCCAGCAGGTAGTACACCGACCCCCAGTCGGCGCCGCGTTCCTGGCTGAACCGGAAGAAGGTCGCCCACCCCTCCGGAGCGGCCAGGTACACGGGCAGGTTCACCGCCCCCCAGGCCAGTGCGGCGCAGCCGAGCGTCCGCCCGAAGGCCCGCAGCGTGCCGGTGTTCCGCTCGCGGAGCAGGTCGCGCAGGGCCAGTACGAGGAGCGGGCCGAGGAAGAGCACCGGGTAGAACTTCGCGGCGACGGCCAGGCCGATCCAGACGCCGGCCCACCCGTGCCGGCCTTGTGCCTGGGCGACCAGCCCCGCGGTGGCCATCGCCACCGCCAGCAGGTCCCAGTTGATGAAGGCGGTGAGCAGCGCGGGCGGCGTCAGCGCCACGAACGCCCCGGCGGCGATCGCGGCCCGCCGGTCGAACGGGTCGCGGCCGCGCCGCCCGGCCAGGTAGCCCGTGCCCAGCACGACGCCCGCCAGGCAGAGCCCGAGGACCGCGGCGGTGGCGTCGAAGTAGCCGAGCCCTCGGGCCATCGGATCCGGCAGCCAGGAGACCGCTCCGGCCAGCAGGTACATGAGCACGCCGGTGAGGACCGGGTACTCCAGCGCGCGGTCGAGGTACGGGCGCACGCCGGCGTCGAGTTCGTCGCGGAAGTACAACGGGAACACGTCGCTGTAGCAGCCGTACTGGAACTGGGTGCCGTTCACCCACCCCTCGCCGAACCGGCACGGGTACTTGGCGAGGTAGCCGAGCACCGCGCCGACCAGGGCGAGGCCGAGCAGCGGCAGCCAGGGGACGGCGGAGGCGGACATACGCGAGGTGCCGGCGACGGAGTCGTCGCCGGCACCCGCCGGTTCACCATGAACCACGTGTCGATTCACTTCCTCGTCGGCACGGCCGCGGACCGTCAGTCGTTCTCGGTGCGTGCCGGCCGCTCGTCAGCGCTGTCGCCCCACCAGGGGTTGCCGGGCCCGGGATTATCGGGATCGCCCGGGTCCGGGCTCTCGGGGGTCTCCGGATCCTCGCAGCCCATGATCGGGTCGCAGCCGTCCGGCGGCGACTCCGGGTCGGAGGGCGATATCTCCGGCGACGGCGAGTTGGTCGGCTCGGGCGACTCCGGCACCTCCGGCGACTCCGACACCTCCGGCTCGGGGCTCGGGGACGGCTCCGGCGCGAAGTTCTGCTCGTTGCCGACCCAGGCCGGCTCGGGGAATTGCTCGACCGGCTCGCCCTCCAGCACCCGCATCATGAAGTTGCGCCAGATGGCCGCGGGGGTCCGGCTACCGTAGATCGCCTCCACGCCGGGGATCACCAGCTGCTGGCCGTCGCTGCGGTGCAGGCCGACCGCGGTGGACAGCTGCGGGGTGAACCCGACGAACCACGCCGACTTCGCCTCGTTGGAGGTACCGGTCTTGCCGGCCACCGGGCGGCCGGGGATCGCGGCGCTGGTGGCACCGCCGTCCTCGACCACCTGGCGCATCGCGTAGATGGAGTCCGCCGCGACGGCGGCGTCGAAGGCGCGCGCGCCTTCGAGCTGGTCGGCGTCGTTGGGCTCGATCACCTCTCCCTCGCGGTTGCGGACCTCGGTGACCATGTGCTGCGGGATGTGCACTCCGTTGTTGGCGAACGTGGCGTAGCCGGCCGCCTGGTCCAGCGCGGTGACCTGGTAGGTGCCCAGGGCGATGTTGGGGCCGAGTTCGGCGGTCTCGAACTGCGCGTCCGGGATGCCGGAGGCCCGCGCGGTGTCCACCACGTTCTCCGGGCCGACCTGGATGGCCAGCTCCACGAAGCTGGTGTTGATGGAGTGCGCGGTGGACTCGATCAGGTCGACGGTGCCGTAGGACTCGTTGCTGTCGTTCTGGATGGGGTCGGCGATACCGGGGAACTCCTGCGGGGAGTCGCCGTCGAAGGTGCTCCGCAGGCCGATGCCCTGGGTGAGTCCGGTGGCCAGCACGTAGGGCTTGAACGCCGAACCCGCCTGTCCCCGCTGGATCAGCGAGTTGTCGGCGTCGGTGAGCGCGTTGTCGCCGCCGTAGAAGCCCTTGATCTCCCCGGTCTTGGGGTCGACCGCGGCCAGGCCGAAGTTGGTCTCCTCGGGGGTGCCCTCGGGGACCTCCTCCTCGACCGCCTGGACGGCGGCGTCCATGTACTTCTGCTCCAGCGACGTCGTGACGGTGTAGCCGCCACCGGCCATCTGGTCGTCGGTGAGGTCGTAGCGGGCGCGCAGCTCCCGCTTCACGGCCTCGATGATGTAGCCGTTGTAGCCGGCGTAGTTGTCACCGGGCTCGTAGGGGACGGTCTCGGGGAACTCCAGCTGGTCGGCTTCCTCCCGCGGGATCCCGCGCTCGGGGTTGTCCTCGTACATCTCGACCATGCCGTTGACCGAGTACTCCCAGCGCTCGTGCAGGATGGCCTCCATCTCGGAGCCCTCCTGCACGTTCTCGAAGTTGCTCGGCTGCTGGATGATGGCGCCGATGAACGCGCCCTCGGCGGCGTCGAGGTCCTCGACGTTCTTGCCGAAGTACGCCTGCGACGCGGCCTGGATGCCGTAGGCGTTGCGGCCGAAGTAGATGGTGTTCAGGTACTGGGTGAGGATCTGGTCCTTGTCCAGCGACTGCTCCACCTTGAGCGAGATCAGGATCTCCTTGATCTTGCGGATGTAGGAGCGGTCCTGCGACAGGCCGTCGTAGTAGTTCCGCGCCATCTGCTGGGTGATGGTGGAACCACCGCCCGCGGAGCCGCCCGAGAGGATGGCACGGCCGAGGCCGGTCGGCGAGATGGCGGGGTCGTCGTAGAAGGTGCGCTGCTCGGAGCCGAGTACACCGTTGATGACGCTGTCCGAGAGCTGGTCGCTGGTCACCGGGATGCGGTTGACCTCACCGAACGTGGTGGCCTCGGCGTCGTCGGCGAACCGGATCGCGGTCGACGCGGTCTGGGCGTTGGCCTGGGTCTCCATGGCGTTGGGGTCGGGCAGGTTCGCGTAGGCGATGCCGAAGGCCACCACCGCCGCGACGAACCCGACGCCGCACACGACCAGGGCCGGCTTCCACGCCTTGGCGAAGAACCGGCGGACCGGACCGCGCTCGTCGATCTCCTCCTCGTCGCGGTCGGCGCGCCGGCGGCCGCCGGCGGCGCGGCGCGCTCCCTCGGACCTGGCACCGTGCGAGCCGGCGCGGCGGCGCCCACCGCGGCCCTCGTCGGCCCGGCGGGACCGGCGGGGCGGGGAGTCGTCGTCCTCGTCGTCGCGGGGACGGCGTCGCACGCCCTCGGCCGCGGCGGTCGCGGCGGCGGCGCGGCGGCGCGGCCGCTCGCGGTAGTCGTCGTCGTAGTCGTCCCGTGCCCGGCGCGGGCGACGCTCGCGGTCGTCGTCCCAGAAACCGTCTTCTTCCCTGGTCCTGCGGCGACCGGCAGCGCGCTCGTCCTCGGCGCGGCCCTGCGGACCGCGCCTGCCGCCGTTGCCGCGCGGGTCGCCGGCCGGGCCATCGGCCCGGCGGCGACCGCCAGCGCTCCGTCGTCTTTCGGTACTCACGCGTCCTCGTTACCTAGTGCTACGGCCGATCGGCCTTTCGACTGCGGGGAAGGGGCAGCGTATGCCCCGAGTGGCACAGATCCGACCATTGGTGAACAATGCGGCGATGCGGCCAGAGTGCCCCGGGGATGGGGGAATCGGGGGCGTTATAGAGACGCCTCACCCGCTCTGGGGGTTTTCCTCGTGAGTGGGAGAGTGGCCCCCGCTGCCGCGCGCTAGTGCTCCTCACTGTCCGTGCCGCCGGAGCGGCTGCTCCTCGTGCCTCCTCGATGAACTCCCGACCCCATGGTCGATGGACTGCTCGATATGCCGGCTCCACACCAGGTGGGTGAGAGAACCGTCACCCGCTCCCGCGCCGGCCGACTGCCGGCCAGGTGTGCGGGAACTTCCGCCGGGGTAGGGCAACTTCCGGCGCGGTTGCGTCGTCGTCGCTCCCTCCTGGCTCGTTCCGCCGGACGGCGGACCGTCCGGCCGCGGCCGGACGACGCACCCCGGTCCGCACCGGGGGTGGGGCCGCGACGAAAGCGATCGTTACGTTAGGGCGGTCGCGCTTTATAGCACAACCCAGCGCGAGCGTACCGCCCCGCGCGGCGCCCTCGGCCGGGATCACCGACCGCGAAGCCACGGGTGCCAGCGTACGGCGTGTCGACTGGCCGACGAGAGCCGGTCGCGGGGAAGTTCGGAGGGGTGCGCGTTCCACCTGCTCAGCTGAGCGTGATCGACATCACTCCCATGTCCGCCCGACCGTCCGAGGCCGGCCGCGAGGGAGTTCCCGGACGCGAAGAACCGCTTCGATAGAGTCATCAGCGTACAAACCACATGTAAATACCACGCTTCGCCCACCGGCGCCCGAAGGTGCCTTGGACGGCCGGTGGCGTCGCGAACCGCCCCGTCGTCCTGCCCGGCCGGCCCCGGTGCACGGCGGCGGTCCCGGTTCCGCCCCGCGGCGCACGCCGGTCGGCCGCGCCGCACAGGTGAAGACTGCAGACGAGAAGGAGCATGGGCCAATGGGTTCGGTACGCGTAGCCGTCGTGGGTGTGGGAAACTGCGCGGCCTCACTCGTGCAGGGCGTCCACTACTACCGGGACGCCGATCCTGGCTCCCGGGTCCCGGGTCTGATGCACGTCGAGTTCGGCCCCTACCATGTCCGCGACATCGAGTTCGTCGCGGCCTTCGACGTCGACGCCAAGAAAGTGGGCCAGGACCTCGCGGACGCGATCGGCGCGAGCGAGAACAACACCGTCAAGATCTGCGACGTCCCGCCGACCGGTGTCACCGTGCGGCGCGGCCCCACGTTCGACGGCCTGGGGCACTACTACCGCGAGACGATCGAGGAGTCCGCCGAGGACGCGGTCGACGTCGTGGCCGCCCTCAAGGCCGCCCGGGCCGACGTCCTCGTGAGCTACCTGCCGGTTGGGTCGGAGGAGGCCGACCGCTTCTACGCCCAGTGCGCGATCGACGCCGGCGTGGCCTTCGTCAACGCCCTTCCGGTGTTCATCGCCTCCGACCCGGAGTGGGCACGCAAGTTCACCGACGCGGGCGTGCCCATCGTCGGCGACGACATCAAGTCCCAGGTCGGCGCGACCATCACGCACCGGGTGCTGTCCAAGCTGTTCGAGGACCGCGGGGTCGTGGTGGACCGCACGTACCAGCTGAACTTCGGCGGCAACATGGACTTCAAGAACATGCTGGAGCGGGAACGCCTGGAGTCCAAGAAGGTCTCCAAGACCCAGTCGGTCACCTCCCAGATCCCGCACGAGCTGAAGGCGGGCTCGGTGCACATCGGCCCGTCCGACCACGTCCCGTGGCTCGACGACCGCAAGTGGGCCTACGTCCGGCTGGAGGGCCGCGCGTTCGGGGATGTGCCGCTGAACCTGGAGTACAAGCTGGAGGTCTGGGACTCCCCCAACTCCGCGGGCATCATCATCGACGCCATCCGCGCGGCGAAGATCGCGAAGGACCGCGGGATCGGGGGCCCCATCCTCTCGGCGTCCTCCTACTTCATGAAGTCGCCGCCGCGCCAGTACAGCGACAGCGAGGCCCACGACCTGGTCGAGCGGTTCATCGCCGGCGAGGTCGAGAGCTGAGCCGCTGAGCCTGCGGGCTGCCACCTCGACAGGTCGCCCCGCCGACGTGGCGGTATATCGACGTACCGCCACGTCGGCGCACCGCGGCCGCGTCCCGGCACCGGCGGGCCCCGCTTCCGTTTCACGTGAAACCCCGGGCCCGGGCCTACCCTGGCGGGGTGTCCTTCCACCGAGATCTCCGCGACGTGCTCCGGGGCCCCCGGTTCCGCCGGCTGTTCGGCACCCGGGTGGTGTCGCAGTGCGCCGACGGGATGTACCAGGCCGGTCTGGCCGGTTACGTCTTCTTCTCCCCGGAGCAGCACACCACCGCGGGCGCGGTGGCCGGGGCGTTCGCCGCGCTGCTGCTGCCGTTCTCCGTGGTCGGGCCGTTCGCCGGCGTCTTCATCGACCGCTGGTCCCGCCGGCAGGTGCTCGTGGTCGCGGCGGCGGTGAAGACCGCACTCGCGGTTCTCACGGCCGCCCTTGTGGCCACCGGCGCCGACGGGCCCGCATTCCTGCTGGCGGCGCTGTGCCTGCTGAGCGTCAACCGGTTCTTCCTCGCCGCGCTCTCGGCCGCGCTGCCGCACGTGGTGCCCGCGGACCGGCTCATGATGGCGAACGCGGTCACGCCCACCTGCGGGACGTTCGCGAGCTTCCTCGGCGCGGGGCTCGGCGCGGGACTGCGGCTCCTCGGTGGTGAGGGGCCGGGCGGTACCGCGCTGATCCTGCTGGCCGCGGGCGGCGGGTTCACCGCGGCCGCCCTGACAGCCCTGACGCTGCGCCGCACGGAACTGGGCCCCGACCTCACCGGTGAGCCTCCCGAGGTCCGCGCGGCGGTCCGGCGGGTGCTGGCCGGCCTCGCCGACGGCCTCCGGCACGTCTGGCGGCACCGGACCGCCGCCGGCGCTCTCGCCACCATCGGCGGGCACCGCTTCCTCTACGGCGTCTCGACCATCATGACGCTGCTGCTGTACAACAACACCTTCACCTCCGGCGGGGTGGCCGGTTTCGCCGGCTTCTCGGTCACGCTGGCGACATCGGCGGCGGGCTACGCCCTGGGCGCGGTGGCCACGCCGTGGGCCACCGCGCGGATCCGCACCGAGACCTGGATCGCCGGCCTCCTGGGATCCGGCTGTGTCGCGCTGCTGCTCTTCGGGCTGCCCTTCTCCCCCGCGCTGTTCCCGGTGGCCGGGTTCGCCCTCGGGGTGGTCTCGCAGGGGGTGAAGGTCTCGGTCGACACGCTGGTACAGCGACATGTCGACGACGCGTACCGGGGGCGCGTCTTCTCCTGCTACGACATGCTCTTCAACGCCGCGTTCGTGGCCGCGGCGGGCGTGGCGGCGCTGGTGGTCCCGCCGTCGGGGGTGTCGGCCGCCGCGGTGCTCGGTATGGCGGCCGGCTACGCGGCGCTGAGCGCCGCCTGGCTGCCACGCGCCCGGCGGGCCCTCCGGCCGGCCGCCCCCGCGACGTGATCCGCGCCGAGCCGGACCCGTCGACCGCGCCCCCGACCGCCGACCACGGTCGGCGAGGCGGTCGCCACGACCACCGCTGCCGGGCCACGGAGTCGCCCCCGAGCTCGCCCCCCGGCTCATGTGCCTGTTCCTCCGAGCCCGGCGGCCGCGTCCCCGGTCGGCCGCTGGCGGCGCGTCCCGCTGCGCGGAGCTTCTGACGCGCGGATCGGTGCCCCGGGGCAGCACACCGCGGCACCGGAAGCCCAAGCGTCGGGGTCCGCCGCCGTAGGCGCGCCGGCCCCGCCGCGGCACGTGCGGCGGCACCGCGCGGTCTGGGAAACCCGGGGAACGAGGAAACGCTGATCCGCCGGCCGCGGCTGGCCGGCGCCGAGCACGCCCGTCGGGACCGCGGTGCTGCGTGCCCGGTGGGCCCGGACTCCCCCGCCGCCGCGGCGACCGCGTCACTGCCCCGGCCGGGCGGCGGCGGCGAGCCGGGCCGCCAGAGCCGCCAGTTCGGTCCGCAGTTCGTCGGGGCGGCGCACCTCGAAGGGCAGACCCGTCCCGGCGAGCATGCGGGCCACCCCGGCCAGGCTCTCGGCACGGGCGCGCAGCACGACGCCGTCGCTGGTCTCCGCCAGGGTCGCCACCGCCGCGGGCACCTCGCGGCGCGCCTCGGCCAGGGTCGCGCGCAGCACCACCTCCACCTCCCAGGTGTAGGGGGTGGTGGCGAGCCCCTCCACCACCTCGGCCGTCGGGTCCAGGCCTTCGGGCGGCGTGAACGACTCCGCCGCGGCCGTCGCCGAGAGCACGCGGTCCAGCCGGAAGGTGCGCCGTTCGGCCCGGTGGTGGTCGTGTGCGCGCAGATACCAGCGGCCGGCGTGGAAGACGATGCCGTACGGATCGACGTCGCGCTCGCTCTCAGCCCCGCTCCACGAGCGGTAGCGGAGTACGACCCGGGTCCGGGAGCGGACCGCGGCGCCCAGCGTCAGGAGGACGTCGGCACCGGCCGCCGCGGCCGGCCGCGCGGGCACGGTGAAGGCGATGGTGTCGCGGACGGACCGCACCCGGTCCCGCAGGCCGGCCGGCAGCATCCGTTCGAGTTTGGCCAGCGCGGTCGCCGCCGCCGGTGAGCTCGTGGCCAGTCCCAGCCGCTCGCCGGCCAGCAGCCCGAGGACGACCGCCACGGCCTCGTCGTCGGTGAGCATCAGCGGCGGCAGCCGGTAGCCGGGCAGCAGCCGGTAGCCGCCGTACCGGCCGCGGGCGGCCTCGACCGGGATGCCCAGATCGGTCAGCCGGGCGGCGTAGCGGCGCAGCGTCCGCTCGTCGACGTCGAGGCGCCGGGCCAGTTCCCGCCCGGTCAGGCCGGGCCGGGATTGGAGCAGCTCCAGGAGCGCGAGGACGCGCGTGACCGGGTGTGTCATGGATCACTTCCGTATACCGGGCGGGTTCTGTCCGGTTTTAATCCTAGATTCCAGGTGTCGCCTGAAACGGCCCGTCCCGGCGCCGAGAGCCGGCGGACCGAGCACGATGGAGGATCGCAATGACGGATGAACTGCTGCCGAACGCCCGCACCGGGGTCGCGGCCGGAGTGCCCTACGTGGCCCTGCCGCCGGCCGGCGGAGCGCGGTCGGCGCCGCTGGTCGCGGTCTGGCACATGATGGACGCGCCGCGGACGGAGACGGCGATGGCGGCGGCGCTCCCCCTCGCGGAGCTGGCCGCGTGGCGCGTGTACCTCGGGCTGCCGATGCACGGCTCGCGGCAGCCGGCCGGAGAGGCGGGACCCGACGACGCGGCCTTCCCGGACCCGCTGCTCGACATCGTCGCGCCGGTGGTGCGGGGGGCGGCCGCCGAGTTCCCGGCCGCGCTCGCCGAGCTGCGCACGGTGCTGCCGGTGACCGACGGCCCGGTCGGCCTGGTCGGCGCGTCGGCCGGTGCGGCGGTGGCCCTGGAGGTCCTGGCCGCCGGCGCTATTCCGGTGGCCGCGGCGGCGCTGGTCAACCCGGCCGTCACGGCGCGCGCCGTCATCGGCGTCGGGGAGCGCGCCTTCGGCATGCGCTACCCGTGGACCGAGGAGTCCCGGGCCGTCGCGGACCGGCTCGACTTCGTGGCGCGCGCGGGCGAGATCGCCCGGCACCACCCCGAGGCCCCCTGCTGCTGGTCGGCGGAGCGGACGACGCCGCGGAGTTCCGGACCGACCTCGCGGCGTTCGCCGACGCCCTGGCGGGGCAGCGCACCGCCGCGGACCCCGTCGGGGTGGTGGAGGTTCCCGGGCTCGCCCACGCGCTCGCCGAGGAGCCGGGTGTGGCCCCTGCTCCCGCCATCCCGGCCGCGGCACGGGTCGACGCGGCCGTCACCCAGTGGCTGAGCCGGGCGCTGCCGTCCTGGCCGTAGAGCGCTCCAGCCGGAGCAGCCGCTCCTTCCGGGGCAGCCCGCCGCCGTAGCCGGTGAGGGCGCCGTTGGCCCCGATCACCCGGTGGCACGGGACGATGATCGAGATCGGATTGCGCCCGTTCGCCATGCCCACCGCCCGCGAGGCGGTGGGCCGGCCGAGCCGGGCCGCGATCTCGCCGTAGCTCGTGGTCCGCCCGTACGGGATCGTGGTCAGCGTCCGCCACACCCGCAGCTGGAACGGGGTGCCGCTCGGCGCGAGCGGAACCGAGAACTCCCGGAGTTCCCCCGCGAAGTAGGCGGCGAGCTGCCGCTTCGTCTCGGCGAACGCTCCGTCGTCGCGCCGCCAGTCCGCGGCGGTCCGCTCCCATCCCGCCTCCGGCCGCATGTACAGGCCGGTCAGGGCGGCGCCGTCACCGGTGAGGAGGATCTCGCCAATCGGCGAGGGCAGGAGGGTGTACCGGGTCGGGCCGGCCTCGGGCGCGGCGAACTCCACCGCCGCGACCTCCTCGGGCTCGGACGCGGTGACCGCCAGCGGCAGCGCGTCCTGGACCGCGACGGGCGGCCGGGTGTGGGTCGGCATATCGGTCAACTCCTCATGGCCGGAACTCGGGAGGCTGCGGCGCGGCCGTCCGGCTGCGGGACCGCCCACACGTGCTGCATGGCGTAGGACCGCCAGGGCCGCCACGACTCCGCGAGGGCGGTCGCCGCGGCCGGGGCGCCGTCGCGGCCCAGGCGCTCCAGGCCGCGCCGGATGCCCAGGTCGGTCGGTAGGAAGACATCGGGGTCGCCGAGCGCCCGCATGCGGATGTAGCCGGCGGTCCACGGACCGATCCCGGGAAGCTCGGTGAGCCGTGCCTCGCTCTCGTCCCGGTCCGCGCCGGGGCCGAGGTCGACGGCGCCGGAGGCGAGGGCGTCGGTGAGGGCCAGCAGGGCGCGCCGCCGCGCGGCCGGCATCGGAAGGTCGTCCGGATCCGCCTCGGCCAGCGCCGCCGCGGTCGGGAAGGCATGGGTGAGGGACCCGGTCGGCGCCGTGAGCGGCTTGCCGTACCGGGCGGTGAGCCGGCCGGCGACGGTCCGCGCACCGGCGACCGAGACCTGCTGCCCCAGCACCGCCCGCACAGCGATCTCGGCCGGATCGACCGCGCCCGGCACCCTGCGGCCCGGCGCGGCGGCGACCAGCGGCGCGAGCGCCGCGCAGCCGGCCAGCCGCGCGTCCACGGCCACGGGGTCCGCGTCGAGGTCGAGCAGCTGCCGGCTCCGCTCGACGGCGGCGCCCAGGTCGCGCAGGTCGTCCAGCCGCAGGGTGCACCACACATACCCGTCACCGCCGGACAGCTCCACGATGCCGGTGCAGTGCGGCAGCGCGAGCACTCGGCGGTACCGGCCGCCCGTGTACTCCTCCACACCCGGAACGGCACGGGCGGCGAGGTAGCCGAACAGCAGGTCGAGGTCGATCGGCGGGCGGTAGGGCAGGCGCAGCGTGATCACGCCGGTCGGTCCGGCCGCGCGGTGCCGGCCCGCGCGGCGCCGGAGCTCGGTGGGGCTGTGCGCGAACACCCGCCGCACGGTGTCGTTGAACTGCCGGATGCTCGCGAAGCCGGCGCCGAACGCCACCTCGGAGATCGGGAGGCCGGTCGTCTCCAGCAGCACCCGGGCGGTCTGGGCGCGCCGCGCCCGGGCGAGCGCGAGCGGCCCCACCCCGACCTCGGCGACCAGCAGCCGGTTGAGCTGGCGCTCGCTGTAGCCGAGGGCGGCCGCGAGACCGCTCACGCCGTCGCGGTCGACGGCACCGTCAGCGATCAGCCGCATGGCGCGGCCGACCACGTCAGCGCGGACGTTCCACTCCGGCGACCCCGGGGCGGCGTCGGGCCGGCACCGCTTGCAGGCACGGAAGCCGGCGGCCTGGGCGGCGGCGGACGTGGGGAAGAACCGGGTGTTCTCCCGCCTGGGCGTGACCGCCGGGCAGCTCGGGCGGCAGTAGATGCCGGTGCTCGTCACCGCGACGTAGAACCACCCGTCGAACCGGGCGTCCTTGCTGCTCATCGCCCGGTAGCAGTGCTCGTCGTCCATCACGCCTCCCATCCTCGCCCATGACCCAAGGGCGGTACTGGCGGATTTCGGACATGGACGTCAGCCGCCCCGCGACCGCGCACCGGGTAGGCGATATGCCGGTCTGTGGACACACCGCCGTGTCGACCGGTCGACACGGCACCAGGTCGACATACCGCACACCGCGGCGGTTCCCGCCTCGCTATGCTCCACTCCGGACAAGGAGGAGCCATGCCTACACCCACCACGCTACTCGCCTTCTCAGTGGCCTCCCTCGTGATCGTGCTGATCCCCGGGCCGAGCGTGCTGTTCGTCCTCAGCCGCGCCATGGTGGCGGGCCGCCGGACGGCGCTGCGGACCGCGGTGGGCAACGGCCTCGGCGGGATGGTCCCGGTGCTGACGGTGGCCGTCGGGCTCGGCGCGCTCGTCACCCGGTTCGCGCCGCTCTTCACGGCGGTCAAGCTGGCGGGAGCGGCGTACCTGGTCTACCTGGGGGTGCAGGCGATCCGGCACCGGCACCAGCTGGCCGAGTCGCTGGACGCCGCGCCGGAAGCGGCCGTCCGGCCCGGCCGCGCGGTCTGGGACGGCTTCGTCGTCGGGGCCACGAATCCGAAGACCCTGGTCTTCTTCGTGGCGGTGCTCCCGCAGTTCGTCGATCCCGCCGCCGGCCAGGCGTCGCTGCAGATGCTCGTACTCGGCACACTGGCCGTCGCCATCGGCGTGGCCTCCGACAGCTGCTACGCGCTGCTGGTCGGCACCGTACGGGGCTGGTTCGTCCGGGCGCCACGCCGGATGGCGATGACCGGTGCGGTCTCCGGGATGCTCATGATCGGACTGGGGGCGCAGTTCGCGCTCACGGGACGCCGGGCCTAGGCATGTCGTCCGGAGAGGTCGGTGACGCGGCTGGCTGAGGTGTGGCCGCTGATTCCGGTGCGGGGTCGGTGGCAGGTGCGCCAGTCCAGCCAGTCAGGAACGGGAACGCTGCCTGGCGTGCGGTTTCTGGGGTGCGGGGCCGCTGGCGGGCCCGGGCGCCGGTCAGGCGCGCCGCTCAGCGCCGGCTTTCCGCGCCCCGGCGGCGCGCCGCCTGGCGGGCGCGGATCCGCGCCGCGGTCAGGCGCGTGTGGGGACGGCGGTCCGCGGTCCCCGGCCTGGCCGCGGACCCCTGCGTAAGGCCCGGGGCCGGCGCGGCTTGCGCGCCCTTCGGGAGGACCACCTCGGTCTTGGGCTCGTCGTCCGCCATCGCGCTGCCTGCCTCTCTGCCGAAGGTGAGGGGGCGGCGTCCGCCGCCGGGCGACCGCCGCCGCGGGCGCGGACGCGCCCGCTTCCCCTGGGACGCGGCGGGGCCGCGGCCGGTTCCACTTCGGAGACGGCCCCCGGCGCGCCCGCTACTCGGCGTGCTCCTGCGCCCAGCGCCGCAGCTCCGCCGCCGCGGCCTCCTTCTCCATCGGGCCGTTCTCCAGGCGCAGCTCCAGCAGGAACCGCCACGCCTTGCCGACCAGCGGGCCGGGCGGGATGCCGAGGATCTCCTGGATCTCGTTGCCGTCGAGGTCCGGGCGGATCTGGTTGAGCTCCTCCTCCTCGGCCAGCCGCTGGATGCGCCGCTCGATGTCGTCGTAGGCCCGGGCCAGCGCGGCGGCCTTGCGGCGGTTGCGGGTCGTGCAGTCGGCACGGGTGAGGACGTGCAGCCGTTCCAGCAGCGGTCCGGCGTCGCGGGCGTACCGGCGCACCGCCGAGTCGGTCCACTCGCCCTTGCCGTACCCGTGGAACCGCAGGTGCAGGGCGACCAGCTTGCCGACGTCGGCCACCACGTCCTTCGGGAAGCGGAGGGCGCCGAGGCGGCTCCGGCTCATCGACGCGCCCACCACCTCGTGGTGGTGGAAGGTCACCCGCCCGCCGTCCTCGAACGCGCGGGTCTTGGGCTTGCCGACATCGTGCAGCAGCGCGGCGAGCCGCAGCACGAGGTCCGGCCGCATCCCGCGCCGCTTCTCCAGCTCGATGGCCTGGTCGAGGACGGTCAGCGAGTGCTCGTAGACGTCCTTGTGACGGTGGTGCTCGTCGATCTCCAACCGAAGCTTGGGGATCTCGGGCAGGACGTGCCGCGCGATGCCGAGGTCGACCATGAGCTCGATGCCGGCCCGCGGGTCCGGGCTGAGCATCAGTTTGGTGAGCTCGTCCCGGACGCGCTCGGCGGAGACGATCGTCAACCGCTCGGCCATCGCCGCCGCCGCCTCGCGGACCTCGGGAGCGAGAGTGAAGCCGAGTTGGGCGGCGAACCGCACGGCACGCATGATCCGCAGCGGGTCGTCGTTGAAGGAGTCCTCCGGGCGGCCCGGGGTGCGCAGCACGCCGGCCGCGAGGTCGGACAGACCGCCGAAGGGGTCGACGAACTCGTGGCCGGGGAGCCGGGCGGCCATCGCGTTGACCGTGAAGTCGCGCCGCTCCAGGTCGGCGTGCAGCGAGTCGCCGTAGCTGACGTCGGGCTTGCGGGACTTCGGCTGGTAGGACTCGCTGCGGTAGGTGGTGATCTCCAGCTGCTGGCCGCCCTTGCGCAGCCCCACCGTGCCGAAGTCGATCCCGACCGTCCAGACGGCGTCCGCCCAGCCCTCCACGAGTTCGAGGATGCGCTGCGGGACGGCGTCGGTGGTGAGGTCCAGGTCCTGCGACGGCCGGCCGAGCAGGGCGTCACGCACCGGACCGCCCACAATGGCCAGCTCGTGGCCGCCGTCGGCGAACCGCTGCCCCAACTCGCCCGTGATGGGGTCGACCGCGCTCAGCAGCGCGCCGATCGACGCGCGCTGCTCGTCGGCCAGCCCGACCTCGCCGCCGTCGGCACCGGTGGAACGGCTGGGGTCCTGCCCGGAAAACACACTGTTCGGCACAGGCACAGAGGTTAGGTGGCCGGGCGGTCTCGTGCGAATCGATGGCGTCCCGGCCCGACCCGAGTCCGACGCATCCGTGGTACCCGCCACCCGGCGCCGCGCGAATCGACGGGCATCCGGTACCCGCCGAGTCGAGAACTCTTCGGATGACCGCGGCCGAAGCGGTATCGTCGGACCTGGCCGGCGCGATCGGCCCGCGGAGTTCCCGGACCGTGGTCATCCTCGGCGGTAGCCGCCGTCACGGTGCTCGTCCGGTGCCCGCGGGGAGAGGCCCGACGCGCTGCCCTGTCCACTCCAACGCGATCGTCCAGCCGACGACCGTCCCGTCCGGCCCGCCCGCGGCTCACGGCGGTCTTACGGCGGTGTACGTATCCTTCGGGCCGCCGGCGGCGTGCTCGGGGAGAGCGGTCTCGTCACCCGCCACACCGTCGGCTGGTCATCGTCGAACCCGACCCGGAAGCCCAGAGGCGTGCGTCGAATTGCTCATCTAGGCGCGGTCGTGGCCACGGCCGTAGCACTGGCACCGGCAGTGGCCGCGTGCCCATCTGCCCAGTCCGCGGCCGCCGTCGCGCCGGCGAGCACCATCGCCGCCGACCCTTCGGCGGGTGACGGCGCGTCCGGCGCCGCCCCCCTCGTCGTCGAGGGCATCAGCCCCGAGGCCGTCGGGGCGCGGAGCACCATCACCGTCACCGGCCGGATCACCAACACCACCGAGCGGCCGCTCTCCGACGTCACCGTGCGGTTCCGCTACTCCGCCGCGGCCTTCGGCAGCCGGACGGAACTCGCCGCCTACGCCGAGGGCGAGGGCGGTGCCCCGCAGTCCTTCGGTCCCACGGTCAAGCTGGAGGAGGACCTCGCCCCCGGCGCGTCGGCCGAGTACGAACTGGAGGTCGAGGCCGAGAAGCTGGGCCTGCACGGGTTCGGCGTCTACCCGCTGGCCGTCGACGCCGTGGACGGCGCCGGCTCCCGCGTCGGCATCCAGTACACCTTCCTCCCCTACACCGCCGGCGCCAAAGACGTCGACCCCGTCCGGATCGCGTGGATCTGGCCGCTCATGGACCACCCCCAGCGGGCCGACGACGACACCTTCCTGGACGGCGACCTCGCCGAGGACGTGGCAGCGGACGGCCGGCTCGACCGGCTGCTCTGGGCCGGCGCGCAGACCGGCGACCCCCGGCAGGCCGGCCGCCCCGGAGAGCCCGACGCGGAGCCCACCGCCAAACCCGCTCCGTCCGACGACGCGGTGCCCATCACCTGGGCGGTCGACCCCGGCCTACTCGACGACGTCGAGCGGCTGGCGGCCGAGGGCGGTTACCAGGTCATGCCGGACCCCGAGTCGGCGGACTCCGCCGACTCCGCCGACGTCCTGGAGGACCGCGAGGCGAGCACCGAGGCGCAGACGTGGCTGGGGCAGGCCCGCGCCATCGTCGGCGACGACGACGCGCACGTGATCGCCACCCCCTACGCCGACGCCGACCTCCCCGCACTGATCGACGCCGACCTGGACAAGGACGCCGAGGCCGCCCTCACCATCGGCGACGAGACCGTCCAGCGGGTCCTCGGCCGCTCCGCCGACCCCGCGTTCGCCTGGCCGGCCGGCGGACTCATGAACAACCCCACGCGGGACCTGCTCGCCGAGCACGGCGCCACGTCCTTCGTCCTCAGTGATTCCGCCATGCCGGCGCAGCCCTACGTCACGCACACGCCCAGCGCGGCAGCGCCGCTGCCGCTCCCCGACGGTGCCGACGGCACCGCCCTGCTCACCGACGGCGCGCTCACCCGGGCGCTCGACGCGGACAGCTGGGCCCCCGGCGCCGCGACGCTCGCCCAGCAGCGGTTCGTCGCGGAGACCGCGCTCATCGCGGCCGAGCAGCCCGGGGGGTCCCGGACGCTCGTCGTGACCCCGCCCCGCGACTGGGACCCCAGCCCGGAGCTGGCGCAGGGCCTGCTGGAGGCGACGGACAGCCTGTCCTGGCTGGACCCCGTGGCGCTGGACGGCATCGACGCCGACAACGACGCCGCGGCGGAGCGGCGCGGCCTCACCTACCCGGACCGGAGTGCCAATTCGCAGCTCACCGGCCCCCATCTCGACCAGCTCCGGGCGATCCGCCGCGACGTGCGGCTGTTCAACAGCGTGCTCACCGAGGACGACGACCCGTTCCGGCCCGCCGTCCTGCGGCTGGAGTCGGCCGCCTGGCGTGACGAGGAGGCCCTGGCGGCCCGGATCCGCGGCCGCGTGGCGACCGCGGTGGAGGAGACCACGGGGATGGTCCGCATCATGCCCGGCGAGCCGGTGACCCTGGCGAGCAAGAGCGGCACGCTCGGCATCCTGGTCGCCAACGACCTGCCGGACCACTCGGTCACCGTGCGCCTGTCGATCTTCTCGGAGAACTCCGAACGCCTCTCGGTCGGCGACGAACCCGAGATCATGGAGATCGGCCCGGGCGGCAAGACGACCGTCTACGTCCCGATCTCGGCCCGGATCAACGGCCGCACCGTGCTGCACATGAGCCTGCACAACTCCCGTGGCGAGCCCATCAGCGCCGAGGAGACCATGACCCCGGTGAACGTTACCGGTCTGGGCACCACGGCGCTGCTCATCAGCGGGGCGTCCGCCCTCGTACTGATCGTCGCCCTCGCCCCGCGGGCGCTGCGCAAGTGGGCCCGCCGCCGGGCGGAGGCGGCCGGGGCCGCGCCGGAGGCCGGCGAGGCGTCCGAGCACGCGGCCGACGGCGGCGCCGACTCCGCCCCGTACCAGGCCGCGACCATCATCGTCGCCGGCCGGGACGGCGCACCGGACCGGATGCAGCAGAATGGCAGTGGCCCGTCCGGTGAGCGGCCGAACGGCCCCACCGAGTCCACCGGCGGTGACGCCGCCGGCCCGACCGGTGCCGGACGGCCCGGCGAACCGGTCGGCGCCGACACGGACCAGGGCCGCACCGACGGCGACGCCGCGGGCGGATCCCGGTCCTGAGTCGTCCCCGGCCACGCGTTCGCCGCCCGAGACGCGTCCCCGCCGCCCGCCGTGACCGGACGACCGCGGGGTGACGCACGAGCGAGACGGACGACGCATGACCCCACCCCCAGGCGTAGGCGGCGAAGGCGCCGGCGGACGCCACCGAATACGAAGGGAGCCGATGCCGGTGGCGACCGAGACCACGGACGGCAGCGACCAGGGCGCCGGACCCGGGAGTCCCCCGCGCCCGGACGCCGAGCCGCGCGCCGCCGCCACCGGGCGGCGGTCCGGCGGCGGCATGATGCGCTCCAGCGCCGTCATGGCCGTCGGCACGCTGGTCTCGCGGGTGACCGGATTCGTGCGGACCATCGTGCTGGCCGCCGCGCTGGGCACCCAGCTGCTCGGCGACGCCTACAACACCGCCAACACGATCCCCTTCATCATCAACGACCTGCTCATCGGCGGGCTGATGGCCAGCGTCATCGTCCCGTTCCTGGTCAAGCGGCGCAAGCGCGACGCTGACGGCGGCCGGGCCACCGAGAACCGGCTGTTCACCGGGGCGGTGCTGCTGCTCGGCGCGATGACCGTGGTCGCGATCGTCGCCGCCGAGCTGCTCATCCGCCTGTACGCGGGCCAGTTCGCCCCGTCCCAGGGGGCCGTGGCGGTCTACCTCGCGCGCTTCCTGCTCGCGCAGATCTTCTTCGTCGGGCTGAGCGGCCTGGTCAGCGCCATGCTCAACACGCGCGACCGGTTCGGCTCCCCGGTGTGGGCCCCCGTGCTGAACAACCTGGTGATCATCGCGGTCGGCGTCGCCTTCCTGTGGGTGGCCGGCCCCGGCCGCACCCCCGACACCGTGACCCAGGGCGAGCTCATGCTGCTGGGCCTGGGGACCACCGGCGGGATGGTGCTGCAGACCGTGGTGCTGCTGGCCTCGCTGCGGCGCTCCGGGTTCCGCTGGCGGCCGCGGCTGGACCTGCGCGGCTCCGGACTCGGTGAGGCGCTGCGTACCGCGGGGTGGATGTTCCTCTACACCTGCATGACGCAGCTCGGTTTCCTCATCACCACGAACATCGCGACCCGCGCGGGCGTGGCCAGTGTGGAGAGCGGCGCGGCCGTGGGCGCGGGCATCACCGCGTACAACTACGCCTACCAGCTGTTCCAGCTGCCGTACGCGATCATCGCCGTCTCACTCATCACCGTGCTGCTGCCGCAGATGAGCGGGCACGCCGCCGACGGCCGCTGGGACGAGGTCCGCGACGGCTTCTCCCGGACGCTGCGGGTATCGGCGCTGGTGCTGGTGCCGCTCGCGGTGGCCATCGCGCTGTACGCCACCCAGCTGTCGGTGCTGGTCTTCGCCCGCGGTAACACCTCGGCCGACGACGCCCGCAACATCGGCGTCGTGCTCGCGGTGATGGCGCTCGGCCTCGTACCGTTCACCATCTTCCAGCTCATGCTCCGTGTGTTCTACGCCATGGGCGACACCAGGACGCCCGCCATGATCAGCATCGCCAACGTCGCGGTGCACGGCGCGCTCGCCGCCGCCGCCTACCTGGTGCTCCCGCCCAGCCAGGTGGTCGTCGGCGTCGCCGCGGGCTTCATGGCATCGTTCGTTTCGGGCCTGCTGATCGCCGGCTTCGTGCTCAGCCGCCGCCTGGGCGGGCTTGACGGAGGCCGGGTTGTTGGCACATTGTTGCGGCTGCACTTGGCCGCGGTTCCGAGCGCCGTGGCCGGAGCGGGGATCCTGTGGTTCTTCACGGACCGGTTCGGCGACGGGCTGGTCACGAACCTCGGTGCCCCGATCACCGGCTGCCTGGTAGGAGCGCTGCTGTTCGTGCTCTTCGCCTGGCTGCTGCGCATCCAGGAGCTGCGGGCGGTGCTCGACCTGGTGCGCGCCCGCGTGCTTCGGCGCGGCTAGCCGCTCGGGCTCGTCCGGCACCGACGCGAGCGGGTGCGCCACGGCACGGCGCACCCGCTACCGGTGGTCATGGCGCCACCCCCGCTCGGACGACAACCCGCTCCCGACTCCCCGCCGACACCGGCGCCGTCGTACTCCCCTGTCCCCGCGACACGGCGCCGGGGGTCCCAAGAGGAAGATGCACACGGTGCCGAACGACCATCCCCTCACGCCTCCGCCCTCCACCGACCCCGCCGACGCATCCCGTCGCAGGCGACGCCTCCTCACCCCCGAGGAGGTCCTGGACGCCGTCGAGCGCGACGAACCGGCCACCGATCCCGAACCCGGCCTCGTCCCGCGCCGCGATCCCAGCGACGTCGGCGACCTCGGCACCGCCGACCGCCCGGGCGAGGAGGGCAACGAGATCGGCGGCGCCGCCCACGCCGCGCCCGCCGACCTCATGCGCTCCAGCGCCATCATGGCGGTCGGCACGGTGGTCTCCCGCGCGACCGGGTTCATCCGCACGGTGGTGCTCGCCGCGGCGCTGGGCACCCAGTTGCTGGGCGACGCCTACCAGACCGCGAACATGGTGCCGTTCGCCGTCTACGACCTGCTGATCGGCGGCCTGCTGGCCAGCGTCTTCGTGCCGTTCCTGGTCAAGCGCAAGAGACTCGACGCCGACGGCGGCGCGGCCACCGAGCAGCGGCTGTTCACCATCACCGTGCTGGCGCTCTTCCTGCTCAGCGTGGCCGCGATCCTCGCGGCGGAGTGGCTGATCCGGCTGTACGCCGGCGAGTTCACCACCGCCCAGCACGAGGTGGCGGTGACGCTGGCCCGCTTCCTGCTGGCGCAGATCTTCTTCATCGGCGTGAGCGGCATCGCCAGCGCGATGCTGAACAGCCGCAACCACTTCGGTGCGCCGATGTGGGCGCCCGTGCTCAACAACATCGCGATCATCGCGGTCGGGGTGCTGTTCCTCGTGGTGGCCGGCCCGGGCAGCACCCCCGACTCCGTCACCCAGTCGGACCTGACGCTCCTCGGGCTGGGCACCACCGCCGGTCAGCTGGCGCAGTGCGCGGTGCTGGTGTGGTCGCTGGCGGCAGCCGGGTTCCGCTGGCGGCCGCGGCTGGACCTGCGCGGCTCCGGACTCGGCGAGGCACTGCGCACCGCCTCGTGGATGATGGTCTACATCGGCATCGCGCAGGCCGGCCTCCTGGTGACCACGAACGTGGCGACCCGCGCCGGCGTGCGGGCGGCCGAGGCCGGGGAGTCGGTGTCCGGTGCCGGCATCACCGCCTACCAGTACGCGTCGCAGCTGTTCCAGCTTCCGTACGCCATCATCGCCGTCTCCGTGATCACCGCGCTGCTGCCGCGGATGAGCGCGCACGTGGCCGAGGGGCGCAGGGACCTGGTGCGCTCGGACTTCTCCCGCGGCTTCCGGCTGTCCGCGGTGCTCATCGTGCCGATCTCGGTCGCCCTCATGGTGTTCGCCATCCCGTTCTGCGTCCTGGTCTACGCCCGGGGGAGCACGTCCGTCGAGGATGCCCGCGCGATCGGGCTCATCCTCATGGTCTTCGCCGTGATGCTCATCCCGTTCACGCTGTTCCAGCTGCTCATGCGGGTCTACTACGCGCTGGGCGACACCCGGACGCCGTCGCTGATCGCGATCCCGGCCGAGCTCGCGCACGCGGCGACGGCCATCGCCCTGCTGTTCTGGGCGCCGCCGGAGCGCATCGTCGTGGGCCTCCCGGTGGCCTATGGGCTGTACTACATCGTCGGGGCGGTCCTCGCCTGGTGGATGCTGCGCCGGCCGCTCAACGGCCTGGACGGCCGGCGGACACTGCGCACCCTCGTGCTGCTGCACGCGGCCACCATCCCCAGCGCGCTCTTCGGGGTGGCCATGGTGCTGGCTTTCGGTCTGCTGCCGGGCGTGGTGTGGTCCTCGGTGCTCGCGATGCTCGCCGGCGGTACCGGAGGTGCGGTGCTGTTCATCCTGGTCGCCCAACGCCTGGGTGTGACTGAAGTCACAACCTTCCTCGATATGGTCCGAACCCGGCTGCTACGCCGCTGATCACCAGGAACGCATGACCGTGGGTAACCATCGAAAGGATGGCCATGCAGGTGAAGTCCGAACCCCTTGTCCTCCGGAGGCGTCGGTCAGGCGTCCTAGCATGGAACGGCAAATCTCTGCCGCATCGCCCACATCTTTCATTTCTGAGCTGCCCGAAGGGAGGTTGGGGACAGGCGACATGGCTGAGCAGTGCATGGCGGCCGGTACGACGGACCCCACCGTTCCCCCCGCTCATGATGCCCAGCCCTCGCGTCCGTCACTCCCGGCATGAGCACCTTCATGATTGAGCCAGGTGCGCGGCTGGCCGGCCGCTACCGACTCGACGAGTTGGTGAGCGAGACCAGCGGCGCCGCACTGTGGAAGGCGACCGACGAGACGCTGGCCCGCCTGGTGGCGGTCTGGACCTTCGCCGACGGATTCCCCCGGACCGGTGAAGTGGTGCGCGCCGCCCGCGCGGCCAGCCGCGTCGCCGACGCCCGGGTCACCCAGGTCTTCGACGCCGACGACTCCGGCCCCACCGCCTACGTGGTCGAGGAGTGGGTCGTGGGCCGGTCGCTCACCGAGCTGCTCGCGCAGGGCCCCCTGGAGCCCGAGCGCGCGGCGGGCCTGATCGCGGAGGCCGCCGAGGCGGTCGCGGCGGCCAACGCCACCGGCATCTACCACCTGAGTCTCTCCCCGAGCAAGCTCATGTGGAGCGCCGGCGGCGCGGTGAAGGTCACCGGCATCGGGGTGGACGCCGCACTGCGCGGCATCACCGCGCCCCAGCCCGCTCTCGCGGACGCCCAGGGGCTCGGCCGCCTCATGTACGCCGCGCTCACCGCCCACTGGCCGGGCGGCGAGCAGAGCGGGCTGCGACCTGCCCCGCTCGTCTCCGGCCGCCCCTGCGAACCCAGTCAGATCCGGGCCGGCATCCCCAGCCGCCTCAACGACGTCGCCTGCCGCGCCGCCTTCCAGACGCACGGCCGGAGCGGTCCGCTGGCCAGCGCGCAGGCTATCGCCGACGCGCTCGCCGACGTGCCGCGCCTGGTCCCTATGCCCACGGCCCCCACGGGCACTCCGGCGGCCCCGCCCCGGGAGCAGGGCACCTCCCGCGAGACCGGCGAGCTGCCGACTCCCCGCCGTGCCGCCCCGCCGCCGCGGTCCCACCGCGACGCTCTGCGCCCCAGCCCGTCCTCGTCCAGGATCACCAAGGCCCTCGTGGGCGTCGTCGCACTCCTCGTGTTCGTCGCGGTCGTGCTCGGCGCCTGGACCCTCGGCAGCGTGATGAGCGACAGCAACGAGGCGGGGTCCGACCCCGGCACGGGCGAGGACCAGCAGCAGGCGTCGACCGACAACGAGCCGGAGCTCGTCGTACTGGAGCCCCAGGGCGCCGCGGGCTTCAACCCCGAGACCGGCGACGACGAGCACTCCGACAAGGCACCCAACGCCATCGACGGCGACCCCAGCACTCGGTGGAACACCACCGGGTACGCGCAGCCCGACTTCGGCGGTCTGAAGAGTGGGGTCGGTCTCATCCTCGACATGGGAGAGCCCGTCGAGCTCCACGAGGTCACCATCGACTTCGGCGGCGGTCCCTACGATTTCGAGGTTCGCGTGGGCGACCAGGCGGAGCAGAGCGCGCTCACCCCCGCGGCGGCCGAGAGTGGGGCGTCGGGGGAGGTTACCGTTAGGCTGGCCGAGCCCACTACGGGACAGTATGTCGTGGTGTGGTTCACTAATGAGCTACCCCCCGACGGTGGCGGCGCGTACCGGGGCACCATTAACGAGGTCGAGCTGCGCGGGAATACGTGACAACGGTGATGGACGCGGTTCAGGAGCTCCCCGACAAGGAGCTGTTGTCCAGACATGCACAAGGCGATGAACATGCGTTCGGCGAGCTCGTACGGCGCCATCGCGAGCGCATGTGGGCGGTGGCCATCCGCGTCCTGGGGGACCCCGAGGAGGCGTCCGACGCCCTGCAGGACGCCTTCCTGTCCGCGTTCCGCGGTGCGCACCGCTTCCGCGGCGAAGCACAGGTGAGCACCTGGCTGCACCGCATCGTCATCAACGCCTGCCACGACCGCATGCGCCGCAAGATGGTGCGTCCCGCGATCCCCACCGACGACGTGAACCTCGACGTCCTCTCCAACGAGCGCTACAAGGGCACCACTCCCGATCCCACCAGCCGCACCGACGCCGCCCTCGACGTGCACGCCGCCCTGGAGCGGCTGCCGACCGAGCAGCGCCTGGCCCTGGTCCTGGTCGACATGCTGGGGTACCGGGTCGACGAGGCGGCCGCGATTCTGGAGATCGCGGCCGGCACCGTGAAGAGCAGATGCGCCCGCGGGCGGGCTCGGCTTCTGCCATATCTCGCCCATCTCCGGAACCCAGAGCCGCCCCAAGACGTCACATCTCCGAGAGGAGGTGGCAGGAAATCGTGACGTCTCATGTCGACACGGAGACCCTCGCACTACTGGCTGAAGGACTGCTGGAGGGCGACGAGGAGCACTCCGTTCAGGCTCACGTGGGCGACTGCGAGCAGTGCACCGACCAGTTGAGCGCGCTCACCGATGTTTCACGAGTGCTGGCGGAGGTGCCCGCGACGCCACTTCCCGACGCCGTGACGGCCCGCATCGACGACGCGCTCCGTGCCGAGCTCCAGAGCCGCCAGGCGCCCCCTCCCGAGGAGGACGCGGCTCCGCCGGAGGACGACATCGCGCCGGTCGTTCCGCTCCGCCGCCGGAGCGGCCCCGCACGGTGGCTGCCCTACCTGGCCGCCGCTGCCGCGGCCGTCTTCGTCATCGGCGGCGGGACCGCCGTACTGCGCGAGGTGCTGGCTCCCTCCGCCGAGGAGACCGCCGCGCCGCTGACGGCGCCGCAGCCGGACGGCCCTCCCGGGCCGGACGCCGCGCTGTCCTACTATCCCGTGGTCGTCGCGAGCGGCACGGACTACACGGCCGACGGACTCGCCGCCCAGGGGCGGGTGCTGATCGAGCGCGCGGGCATCCAGAACGCCGCCGGCGCGGACGGCGACGCGGCCGCGGCGGCCCCGCTGCCATCCCCGTCCGCGCTCCCATCCGACCTCTCCGCCTGCGTCCATCACATCGACGACGACGGGCAGCAGCGGCCCAAGGTGATCGACCTCGCCACCTATGAGGGCGCCACCGCGTGGGTCATGGTCTTCGGGACCCCGTCGGACGGCACCGGGACGCCGGTCGAGTACACCGTGCGGGTCGTCACACCCGAGTGCGGGAGCCTGGGTTCCTCGGACGACGCCGTGGTGGCCGAGGCGGTCGTTCCCGGCCATTAGGCCCGGTCCCACGAGCGTGCGCCCGGATCGTCGTACCGCCGCCGACCGCCTGGTCGGCGGCGCTGCTGCGGACACGGCCGCCTGGCCGCTACTGTACGGCGCTGGGGCGCTCCCCCCTCCCCGGGTGGCCGCCGCCCGACGCGGTCCCGGCACCGTGGCCCTGGCGGGCGTGCGGACGGTGGCCGGCCTCCGGTGGCGCGGCGGTACTGCGTCGCCCGGTCGTGTTCTCCCGCCCGTACCGACGCGGGAATGGCCGGGACCTACCATCTGTTGGTAGTGAACGACTTTCCCGTCGCTCGTCCGAGCGACCGTACGAATGAGGGGCCTGCGAACGTGAGCGACGTCCGTAACGTGATCATCATCGGCTCGGGGCCCGCGGGATACACGGCCGCCGTCTACGCGGCGCGTGCCGAACTGCGGCCGCTGGTGTTCGAGGGCTCGGTCACCGCGGGCGGGGCCCTGATGAACACCACCGAGGTGGAGAACTTCCCCGGGTTCCCCGACGGCATCATGGGCCCCGACCTCATGGACAACATGCGCAAGCAGGCCGAGCGGTTCGGTGCCGAGCTGCTGCCGGAGGACGTCACCGAGGTCGACCTCACCGCCACCCCCAAGGTGGTCAAGGTCGGCGACGAGACCTACCTCGCGCACACCGTGATCGTCGCCACCGGATCGCAGCACCGCAAGCTCGGGGTGCCCGGCGAGGACGAGTACTCGGGCCGCGGCACCTCCTGGTGCGCCACCTGTGACGGCTTCTTCTTCCGGGACCAGGACATCGCCGTCGTCGGCGGCGGCGACACCGCCATGGAGGAGGCGACGTTCCTCACCCGGTTCGCGCGTTCCGTGACCGTCATCCACCGCCGCGACGAGCTGCGCGCCAGCAAGATCATGCAGGAGCGCGCCATGAACAACGACAAGATCTCGTTCGTCTGGAACAGCGAGGTCGTCGAGGTCCTGGGCGACAAGAAGGTGACCGGGGTCCGGCTGCGCAACCGACTCACCGGCGAGGAGAACACGCTCGACATCGGCGGGCTGTTCATCGCGGTGGGACATGACCCCCGGGTGGAGCTGTTCCGGGGACAGCTCGACCTCGACAGCGACGGCTACCTCGCCGTCGAATCGCCCACTACGCGTACGAACATCGCCGGCGTGTTCGCCTGCGGCGACGTCGTGGACCACCGCTACCGCCAGGCGATCACCGCCGCCGGCACCGGGTGCGCCGCCGCCCTGGACGCCGAGAAGCACCTCGCCGAACTCGCCGGCTGACCCACCGCAGACATCCCGGCCGGCGCCGCCGGTTCGGAATGGACCACCCGTCCACGTCCACCCAGTTATGAGGAGTAATCACCGTGGCCAACCTCAAAGAGGTCACCGACGAAAGCTTCGCCGCCGACGTCCTGAAGAGCGACAAGCCCGTGCTGGTCGACTTCTGGGCTGACTGGTGCGGGCCGTGCCGTCAGGTCGCCCCCATCCTGGAGGAGATCGCGGCCGAGCACGGTGACAAGATCACGATCGTCAAGCTGAACACCGACAAGCAGCCGAACGTGACCCGCGAATACGGCATCATGCAGATCCCCACCATGAACGTGTTCAAGGGCGGCCAGGTGGTCAAGCAGATCACCGGCGCCCGCCCCAAGGCGCAGCTCCTCAAGGCGCTTGAGGAGTTCATCTGACCGACCCCGCGCGGTCGGCAGATCGGTGAGTCGACTCGCCGACAGCTCGATGTTTCACGTGAAACAAGCATCACCGCGGCCGGCTCCGCGTGGCTCCTGCCGCACGGCGCATCGTGCCCGCTTCTCGGTCAGTCGGCCGCCACGCGGCTGCGGATCTCCTCGAACCGCGCCGCGAACGTGTTGCCGGGGCATTCCGTCGCCAGCCAGTCGCGGTGCCGGGAGAGTCCCTGCCCCGTCCAGGTGGCGCCGTTCACCGGGTTGACGTACTCGATCTGAGCCACCGGGTCCACTCCGGTCAGCCGCGCGAGGACGCGGAGCACCAGCACCAGGCTGTCTTGGGCGGCCGGAGTCGGCATCGAGTCGGTGAAGTCGCCCAGCAGGCAGACGCCGATGTTGCCGCTGTTGTAACCGCCGACGTGCCCGGCGGTCACCGACCGGGCCCTCCCCGGCACCGGGAGGCCCTCGAAGATCGGCAGCCCGTTCTCCCTGGTGTACCGGCCTTCGTACACCGTTCCCGCGGGATCGATGAGCAGGTGGTAGCCGATGTCGCCCCACGTCTGCTGCACGGCGTGCAGGTCGTAGATGGCCCGCACGGTCTCCCGCGGGTCTGCGGCCACCGGCATGGCGGCATGGTGCACGGTCAGCGCCTGCACCGGATAGTACTCCCGGGGCCACACCTCCTGCCCCGCCTCGTCGTATCGGAGGGACTCGTCAGCGCCCCAGCCGGCTCGGGTCAGGTAGCTGAACCCGCCCCTGGCGCTGTTCCCGCCTGCGATCGTCATCCGACCGGTCGCCTCCCCTGAGACCCGGAGCGCGGCACCGTCGCGAGTGTTGACGGCCAGTGTCTCGGCCGTCCGGCCACCCGGCAGCCGGACCTCGTAGGCCACCGCGCCGGCCGGCGCCGCGACCAGGGCTGCGGGTGCCGCCGGCAGGTCGTCGCGGCCGTGCTCCCCGAAGTGCAGCGCCTGCCACTCCCCCGGCCCGTCCACCCCTTCGAAGCGGATCCGCCCCTCCTCGCCCGGCACGTCGGCCCGCACCGCGACGTGGTCGAACGCGGCCGCCGGACGGACCCAGCCGGAGCCGGCGGCATGCCGCTCGACCTCCGTCCGCGGAAAGGCACGGCTGGATGGCCCCGCCGCCGCGGCCGGGCGAGCCCCTGCCAGGTCGATACCGCCTCCGGCCGCGAGCACCGCCGCCGTCGCTCCGAGGGTCATGAACTGTCGTCGTCTCACTGGAATCCGTTCTGTCGCGGTATGCAGAATAGGATGACGAGCACCGCCGTCGTGTGGGCCGCGCCCCGGCTTCTCTCGGGAGCAGGAGCCCATGCCAAGGATGTCGGCGTTGTGTGACGGTTCGGCCACGGAAGCGGCGCCAGTCCCGGCACACGTCCGGAGGGGCGCCCCGCCACCCAAGGCGGGGCGCCCCTCCGGACGTGGACACGCTGGCGCGCGGCTGTGCGTGGTGGTATGTCGGCATGGCGACCTGCCGACAGGTCGCTATCGCGCCTCAGCCACGCGGGCTCTCCGGAGCCATGGTGGCGATGATGCGTTCGAGGTCGTCCATCGTCGCGAACTCCACCACGATCTTGCCCTTCGTCCGGCCCATGTTGACCTTCACCCGGGTGTCGAACATGTCGGAAAGTCGACTTGCCAGTTCCTCGATCTGTGGAGATGTCTCCTGCCGCGCGACCTTGCGCCGCTCAGCAGGCTTGGGGTCGTCATCCCCCAGCGTGATGATCTCCTCCAGTGCGCGCACGGAGAGACCTTCCGCGACGATCCGCTGGGCCAGGCGGTCCTGGGCCTCGGTGTCCTCGATGGAGAGCAGTGCCCGCGCGTGGCCCGCACTGATGACGCCCGCCGCCACCCGCCGCTGCACCGCCGGCGAGAGGTTGAGCAGGCGCAGGGTGTTGGTGATGTGCGGGCGGGACCGGCCGATCCGCTTGGCGAGCTCATCGTGTGTGGCGCCGAAATCGTCGAGCAGCTGCTGGTAGGCGGCTGCCTCCTCCAGGGGGTTGAGCTGCTGGCGGTGCAGGTTCTCCAGCAGCGCGTCCCGCAGCAGGTCGTCATCGCCGGTCTCGCGGACGATGGCCGGAATCCGCGGTAGGCCGGCCGCCTGGCTGGCCCGCCAGCGCCGCTCCCCCATGATGAGTTCGTAGCGGTCACCGTCCAGCTTGCGCACCACGATCGGCTGCAGCAACCCGACCTCGGTGATAGACGCGGTCAGCTCGGCGAGGGCCTCCTCGTCGAAGTGCTGGCGTGGCTGGCGCGGATTCGGAGTGACCGAGCTGAGCGCGATCTCCTCGAGGTACGCACCGTCGACCGGCTCGGGGACGGTCGCGTGCACAGGGCCGGACTGCACCGGCCCGGCTCCGTTCCCAGCCACCGGTCCCTGGGGGATAAGCGCGCCCAGTCCCTTACCCAGACCGCGCCGCTGCTGGCTCACCACCGACTCCCTTCACAAGGCAACATCAGCTTCCGACAACCGCCTTCGCCCGATAGGCGATCTCCCGCGCCGCCTCCATGTAGGCGACCGCACCGGTGGAGCCCGGGTCGTACGTCATCACCGACTGGCCGTAGCTCGGGGCCTCCGACACACGGACACTCCGGGGCACCATCGTGTTCAGCACGAGATCGCCGAAGTGCGATCGGACCTCGTCGGCGACCTGCGCGGCCAGGCGGGTACGCCCGTCGTACATGGTGAGCAGGATGGTGGAAATGGCGAGGTGCGGGTTCAGGTGCGACTTCACCAACTCGACGTTCCGCAGCAGTTGGCCGAGCCCCTCCAGGGCGTAGTATTCGCACTGGATGGGGATCAGGACCTCCTCGCACGCGACCATGGCGTTCACGGTCAGCAGACCGAGGGACGGCGGGCAGTCGATGAGGATGTAGTCGAGATCGCTGTAGTCGTAGGCCGCGAAGGCGCGCTTCAGCCGCGATTCGCGCGCTACGAGCGAGACCAGCTCGATCTCGGCACCCGCGAGATCGATCGTGGCCGGGACGCACCACAGGTTCGGAATGTCGGGGACCGGCCGGGCGAGGTCGCGCAGTTCCTCGTCCTCCACCAGGCAGTGGTAGATGGAGCGCGAGTCGGTACTGCGTTCCATGCCCAGAGCCGTGGAGGCATTCCCCTGGGGATCCAGGTCCACCACCAGCACCCGGTTGCCGTGCATGGCCAGCGAGGCGGCGATGTTCACCGTGGTGGTGGTCTTCCCGACCCCGCCTTTCTGGTTGGCCACACTGATGATCCGGCAGCGGTCGGGGCGCGGCCAGGATTCCTCACCGCGCCCGCGGACCGACATGGCCGCCCGAGCCGCTCGCGCGATGGGAGTGTCGAGCTCCACACCGTACCCCGATTCGGAAGTTGCACCGCCCTCCTCGACGGTGGTTTCACGTGAAACCTCGACCGAAGGCGCACCGTCCCAGTGCGAGGTTTCACGTGAAACATAGGGGTCCGGAGGCGAGCCAAGCGAGAATTCCGCACGGGAAACCGGGCTGGTTTCACGTGAAACATAGGCGCCATCGGACTGGTTCTGGGGCACGAATGAGTTCACCTCTTCCGTCCGCGCTTCTTCCTCCCACCCGGCGCACGCTGCGACCTGGGCGAGGCGGCCGAGTCGCTCTCGGCTGTGACCGTGACACGAACGACCGTGGTAGCCGGATCGACTTTACCGTGCCCCACCCGGATCACATCGGCGACGCAAGGACGCTGTTTGGCCAAATCTGACCGCGCAGCCGTGAGTTCCGCCTCTGCCTGCTCGCCCTTCAGCGCCAGCAGATTGCCCCCGGACCGCAGCAGCGGCAGCGCCCACCCCGCCAGCCGCGGCAGCGGGGCCACCGCTCGGGCGGTGACAACGTCCGCACGCAGCTCCCTGCGCATCTCCTCCGCACGCCCGCGCCGCACGGTGACGTTCTCCAACCCCAGCGCCGTGACGCACTCGTCGAGGAAGACCGTTCGGCGCAGCAGCGGCTCCAGCAGCGTGATCGACAGATCGGGCCGCAACAGCCCCAGAACCACGCCCGGGAGCCCGGCACCGGAACCGATGTCGATGACGTCCGCGCCCTCGGGGATCAACTCCGCCACCACCGCGCAGTTCAGCACGTGCCGCTCCCACAGGCGCGGTACCTCGCGCGGCCCGATGAGGCCGCGCCGGACACCGGCGTCGGCCAGCAGCGCCGTGTAGCGTTCGGCGAGCGGCAGGGCCGGGCCGAACAGTGCGAGCGCCGCCTCGGGCGCCGGGCCGGGGTCGGGCGCGTCGGCCGAAGCACCCTCGCGGGGAGCGTCATCCCGCGGTGCGTCATCGCCCCGCGGCTCCGGTGCGGCCGCCTGCTCGTCCCGGCCGGCCGGCTCGTCGTCCCGCTGGTGGGAGCCCGCCCCGAGATCTCGCGCGGCGAAGTCTCGACGAGGGGTCATCGGCTACCACCCAGGCCCTTTCTATCCAGATCGACTGGCGCGTACATCGCCTGATCTGCAGGTCGACTGATCTCCATGTCAGTAGGTCGACTCGTCGAGAAGCCGCCTTCGCGACCACGAGAAACCGCTACTGTTACCGAGACCGCGTTCATCGGGCGACCGTCGCAGCACGCAGAACGGCGCCCCTCACGATCCTATGCGTGAGGGGCGCCGAATGTTTCACGTGAAACCGCGGCTGTGCACAACACCGCCACTAGTCCACGGGATGGACCACCACGAAGCGGTTCGGCTCTTCGCCTTCGGACTCGCTGCGCAGTCCGGCCGCGGCGATGGCGTCGTGCACCACCTTGCGCTCGAAGGGCGTCATCGGCGCGAGCGGCTTGACTTCACCGGTCTTCTTGACCTCCTCGGCCGCGTCGGCCCCGATTCGGGTCAGAGCCTTCCGCCGCTGCTCCCGGTACCCCCCGATGTCCAGCATCAGCCGGCTGCGGGTGCCGGTGGTGCGGTGCACCGCGAGCCGGGTCAGTTCCTGCAGTGCCTCCAGGACCTCGCCACGCTCACCGATCAGCTCATCGAGCGTGGCCCCCACCACGGAGACCAACGCGCGGTCGCCTTCGACGTCCATGTCGATGTCGCCGTCGAAGTCCGCGATGTCCAGCAGGCCCTCGATGTAGTCGGCGGCGATGTCGCCCTCGTTCTCCAACGCCTCGATGTCGGTACCGGGCTCAGCCGCGTCATCCGGTTCCGGGGCGTCGACCACGGCGACGCTGGCGCGGCTCTCCGCCACGCTGTCGGTCTTGCTGTCGCTCACAGGCGGATGTCTCCTTCGGTCGCGATCCTGCGGTCGGCGCGCGTCCGGGGCGAACGCCTGCGCACCGACCCCCGCAGGGGTGATTCCCGTGATCAGTGGTCTCTAGTGCCGATTCTGCGGGTTTCCGCCGCTTCGCTTCGACCGCGGCTGCTTCTTCGGCTGCTTACGCTCGATCTTAGGCTGTTCCCCCGCCTCCGGCTGCGTATCCTTGCCCTTGCCGAGTCCCCCCTTGGCCGCGCCGCTGGCCGCGGGCTCCTCACCGGGCGCCGGGTGCATCTTGTACAGGAAGTGCTGCTGGCCCATGGTCCAGATGTTGGAGCTCACCCAGTAGATCAGCACGCCGATCGGCATCCCCAGGCCGAAGAGCCCGAACGCCGGCGCCATGTACATCATGATCTTCTGCGACTGCACCATCGGGTTGTCCGCCATGCTGGCCATCTGCACGGAGCTGCGCTTCAGGCTCTGCCGCATGGAGATGAAGGTGGTGCTGCCCATGATCACGCACGCGATCGCGATGACGATCTTCGCCATGATCGGGTCGGCCCCGTACTGCGCGAGCTCCTCCGTGGAGCTCGTGAACTGCGCGGCGAGGGGAGCATGGAAGATCAGCGCGCCCTGGGCGCTGTGCACGAGCTCCTCGGTGAAGCCGTACTGGGCGTTGCCCTGGGCGACGCTGCGCAGCACGCTGAACAGTGCGAAGAACACCGGCATCTGCAGGAGCAGCGGGAGGCAGCCCATGACCGGGTTGGTGCCGCTCTCCTGGTAGAGCTTCATCAGCTCCTGCTGCTGGCGCTGCTTGTCGTTCTTGTAGCGCTCACGCAGCTTCATCATCTGCGGCTGCATTTCCTGCATCTTCCGCTGCGTGTGCATCTGCTTCACGAACAGCGGAACCATGATCAGCCGCATGAGCACCGTCAGCGTGACGATGGACAGGCCCCACGCCCAGCCGCTGTCGGGATCCAGTCCCAGGTAGGTGAGCCCCGAATGGATGTGGATCAGCACCCACGCGACGATGTTGTACAGCCAGTCCAGCACCGGCCAACTCCCTTTACTTCAGTCCAGCTACAGGCCCGACGGGCCGGGAGCGACGTCCCCGCCGGTCCCGGGTCCCGAGTCGTTCGCTTTCCGGGCGCTCTCGCCCTTACGAGGTGGCACCGGGTCGATGCCTCCGGGATGGAATGGATGGCACCGCCCGATCCTGCGCACGGTAAGCCACAGTCCCCGGAGCGCGCCGTGCACCCGCAGTGCCTCCACCGCGTACGCGCTGCACGACGGATAGAACCGGCAGACCGGTGGGAAGAGCGGGCTGATGAACCGCTGATAGCCGCGGATCGGCAGGATCAGCGTCCGCGCCGCGAGGGTGGGTCTGCCGTCGGTCATGGTGTCGCCCGTTCTCCGGGGTCCCGCCGCGCGCCGGTCGGGGCCGGTTCGGCCGCGCCGGACCCGCCTGCTCCGTCCGATGCCCTGCCGGACGTGGCGCGTTCCCGGTCCCGGCGACGGCGCCCGCCGCCACCGCGGGGGCTGAGGACGGACTCCAGGGCACTGTCGAGCTGCGCGGCCAGCGTGGTGTGTGCTGCGTCGGCGGACGAGGGCTTCGCCCGCACTACTAGCAGGCTACCTGGCGGAAGTCGCCGGACCCGTTCCCGCATCAGGTGCCGCAGTCGGCGCTGCACCCGTTTGCGCACCACCGCGCCGCCGACCGCCTTGCTGACCACGAAACCCACCCGCGGTTCGGCGGTCGCGGCCGCCGCGGGCGGCAGGTAGCCGACGACGAGCCCGTCACGTCCCGCGCGCCGACCGCGGCGCAGCACGAGGGCGAACTCGGCGCTCTGCCGCATGCGGTGCTGAGGGGACAACATCGGTTCAGTCCTCGGACACAACAAGCGGACCGGCTGCCAGAAGGGGCAGACCGGTCCGCTGTGACGATCGACTCGTAGCGACTAGTGGCTCACGGTCAGCTGCTCGCGCCCCTTGCGCCGGCGCGCGGCGATGATCGCGCGCCCCGCGCGGGTGCGCATGCGCAACCGGAAACCGTGGGTCTTCGCGCGACGCCGGTTGTTCGGCTGGAAGGTACGCTTGCTCACTGCTGGGCTCCAGGGCGTTAAAAGAAGTACAACCGATTTCGGCCCCACCGAGGCGGGACCCTGTTCCTGCTGCTGTCGCGGGGACGCTCAGCTGGAACATCGCCCGCTCGGGCCGCGCTCCCCCTGACTCTGCCGGGCGGGACTCCGCGGTCGCCCGTAGCAGTGGTCGCACAGAGAGATAGCGACTTAAGCATAATGAACATACGGGCTGCCTGTGGCCGGGTCAAATCGGTGCCGGTGCCGCGGCGGTCCGCTCAGGGCCGGGACCGGCCGCGGGCGGCGTCCGCGGTGCCGCCGCCTGCCTGCGCCTGCTCTCCTCCCCGGTCACCGTCGTCCGTCGGCGCGAGTGCGCTGCCATGCGCCCGCCGCACCCGTCCACCCCTCCCCGTTCGCCCCGTTCCCCGCGCATCTCGCCGACAACCTGTGGATAACCTGGAAACTCGTTCTCCACAGGCGGTGAGCTTGCGGCGCGGCCACCTAAGCTGTGGATAGCCTCGGAGTCGACCGACAGCCCGGCCGTCGGCGGCGACCGCGCGCATCTCTGCCAGTTACCCCCAAGCCACAACCACTCTGACCTGCGATTTGTGGATAACTGAACCGTGCCGGCGATGGATCTGGGAAGCTGTGCACAACCTCGTGGAAAACATGTGGAAGAACCCCCAAACCTGTGGACATCCGAGTGGGGCCCCGGCACACCGTCCTCGACCGCCGCTGATTGGTCATGCACATGCGCTCCACAGAAATACCCTTGGCCGTCCACAGGACGACGCCGGTGTGCCCCACCCGGCGGACGGCTCCGCGCGTGCCCACCGCGAATGCGGGGAGAATGGGGCGCCGGGGTGTGACGGGACAGCATCACCCGGGCCACGTGCCTGACGGGACGGGGTCGGGACGCGGTACGGCCGCGTCCGCCCGGCGGGCGAGCCGACGGGCCGGGGGCCCCGGCCATCGCGAACTGGAGCAGGAAACCGTACGAAGGGGGCGAACCATGGCAGGTCACCGTGTCTGAGGCACCGGTCAACCTCGCAATGGTGTGGACGAGTGTGCTGGACACGCTGGACAACAGCACCCTTCCTCCGCAGCAGCGGGCTTGGCTGCCGCAGACCAGGCCCCTGGGGTTGATCGAGGACACCGCCCTGCTGGCCGCCCCGAACGAGTTCGCCAAGGAGATCCTGGAGACCCGCCTGCGCCCGGCCATCAGCCAGGCGCTGTCCGCCGCGCTCGGCAGGGAGATCCGGGTCGCGGTGACCGTGGACCCCACGGCAGTGCAGCCCGCGCCCCCGCCGAACTACGGCCCCGCGACCCCGGCGGCCGGCCAGCCGGTGCCGCGGTCCGACACCGGCGCGCACCGGGCCCCGGGCGCCGAACCCTCGGGGGCGCAGCCCGGCTTCGGAGGCCGCACCGGCCCCTCCCCCGCGGCCCGCTGGCCCGAGGCGGACCC
>NZ_QEIO01000181.1 GCF_003336425.1 Marinitenerispora sediminis
CCGGTGCACCGTGTGGCCCTTGATGTCCATGCCCAGGATCTGGGCGGCCTTGGCCCGGGCGTCCTCCGGACCGTCGGCCACCTTCACGCCGCCCGCCTTGCCGCGGCCGCCCGTCTTGACCTGCGCCTTCACGACGACACGGCCGCCCAGCCGCTGCGCGCTGAGGGCCGCCTGCTCGGGCGTGCCGGCGAGTTGGCGCTCCACCAGTGGCACGCCGTGCTCGCCGAACAGCTGTTTCGCCTCGTGCTCGTAGAGGTCCACCGGGCCTCCTCGGGGTCGTGTTCCTCGGTTCCCTCTGTCATACGTCAGATCGTATGCAGTATGCAATATCTCTTTCCGAGGCTCCGGACCCGCACTCCCGATCGCCCACCGCCGCACTCTGGACACGCGCCGCGACGTCATGTAGCAATGGAACTCATACGGTATGCAGTATTCAACCCGTGGTGCGTGCCGGCTCCGGCGCGCCGCTGGAGGAGATGAGCAGGCATATGGCGGACCACAAGAGCGACGCGACGACCATCTCCGGTGGCCACCTGGTGGCCAAGGCGCTGAAGGCCGAAGGCGTCGACGTGATCTTCACGCTGTGCGGCGGCCACATCATCGACATCTACGACGGGTGCGTCGACGAAGGCATCGACGTCATCGACGTCCGCCACGAGCAGGTCGCGGCGCACGCCGCCGACGGCTACGCGCGGGTGACCGGCAAGCCCGGCTGCGCGGTGGTCACCGCGGGCCCCGGCACCACGGACGCCGTCACCGGCATCGCCAACGCCTACCGCGCCGAGAGCCCCCTGCTCGTCATCGGCGGCCAGGGCGCCCTGAGCCAGCACAAGATGGGCTCGCTGCAGGACCTGCCGCACGTCGACATGATCAACCCGATCTCCAAGTTCGCGGCCACCGTCCCGCACACCGAGCGCGTCGCCGACATGGTCTCCATGGCCTTCCGCGAGGCACTGAACGGGGCTCCCGGACCGTCCTTCCTGGAGATCCCCCGCGACATCCTCGACGCCTCGGTCCCGGTGGAGAAGGCGCGGATCCCCGAGGCCGGCCGCTACCGGGCCTCCACCCGGCAGGCCGGCGACCCCGCGGCGATCGAGCGGCTGGCCGAGCTGCTGGTGCGCTCGGAGAAGCCGAGCATCCTGCTCGGCAACCAGGTCTGGACGACCCGGGCCACCGACTCCGCGACCGAGCTGGTGCGCACGCTCAACGTGCCCGCCTACATGAACGGCGCCGGCCGCGGCACCCTGCCGCCCGGCGACCCGCACCACTTCCAGCTGTCGCGGCGCTACGCCTTCACCAACTCCGACCTCATCATCATCGTCGGCACCCCGTTCGACTTCCGCATGGGCTACGGCAAGCGGCTCTCCCCGGACGCCACCGTGGTGCAGATCGACCTGTCCTACGCCACCGTGGGCCGCAACCGCGACATCGACCTCGGGATCGTCGGCGACGCCGACGTCATCCTGTCCGCGGTGCTGCAGGCGACCTCCGGCTACGGCGACAACGGCGCGCAGGGCCGCAAGTCCTGGCTGGAGGAGCTGCGGGCCCAGGAGCGCCAGGCACTGGACAAGCGCGCCGCGCTGCTGCGCTCCGACGCCACCCCGATCCACCCCTACCGGCTGGTCAGCGAGATCAACGACTTCCTCACCGAGGACTCCATCTACATCGGCGACGGCGGCGACATCGTCACCTTCTCCGGGCAGGTCGTGCAGCCCAAGTCCCCCGGCCACTGGCTGGACCCGGGCCCGCTCGGCACGCTCGGCGTGGGCGTCCCGTTCGTCATGGCGGCCAAGTACGCGCGCCCGGACAAGGAGGTCGTCGCGCTGTTCGGCGACGGCGCCTTCAGCCTCACCGGCTGGGACTTCGAGACGCTGGTCCGCTTCAACCTGCCCTTCGTCGGGATCATCGGCAACAACTCCTCGATGAACCAGATCCGCTACGGCCAGATCGCGAAGTACGGCGAGGCGCGCGGCAACGTCGGCAACACGCTCGGCGACGTCCGCTACTCCGAGTTCGCCACGATGCTCGGCGGCTACGGCGAGGAGGTGCACGACCCGGCCGAGATCGGCCCGGCGCTGCTGCGGGCCCGCGAGTCCGGCAAGCCCTCGCTGATCAACGTCTGGATCGACCCCGAGGTCTACGCGCCCGGCACCCGCAACCAGACCATGTACAAGTGATCCCCTGAGTCCGGGAGAAGCACCATGACGAAGGCACTGGACGGCGTTCGCGTCCTCGACATGACCCATGTGCAGTCCGGGCCGTCGGCGACCCAGATCCTCGCCTGGCTCGGCGCCGACGTGGTCAAGCTGGAGGCGCCGAGCGGCGACATCACCCGGCGGCAGCTGCGCGACCTGCCCGGAGTCGACAGCCTGTACTTCACGATGCTGAACTCCAACAAGCGCAGCATCACCCTGAACACCAAGACCGACCGGGGCAAGGAGATCTTCCTCGACCTGGTGCGCGGCTCCGACGTGCTGGTGGAGAACTTCGCGCCCGGCGCCCTGGACCGGATGGGCTTCACCTGGGAGGTGCTGCGGGAGGCGAACCCGCGGCTGGTCTACGCCTCCATCAAGGGCTTCGGGCCCGGAGCCTACGAGAAGTACAAGGCCTACGAGGTGATCGCCCAGGCGATGGGCGGCTCCATGAGCACCACCGGCTTCGAGGACGGGCCCCCGCTGGCGACCGGCGCGCAGATCGGCGATTCGGGTACCGGAATGCATACAGTAGCCGGTATTCTTGCGGCGCTGTTCCAGCGCACCCGGACCGGGCGCGGCCAGCGGGTGGAGGTCGCCATGCAGGACGCCGTGCTCAACCTGTGCCGGGTCAAGCTGCGCGACCAGCAGCGACTGGAGCACGGGCCCCTCGCGGAGTACCCCAACGAGAGCTTCGGCGACGAGGTCCCGCGGTCCGGCAACGCCTCCGGCGGCGGCCAGCCCGGCTGGGCGGTGCGCACCGCCCCCGGCGGCCCGAACGACTACGTCTACGTGATCATCCAGCCGCCCGGCTGGGAGCCGATCACCCGGCTGATCGGGCGGCCCGAGCTCGCCACCGACCCCGGGTGGGCGACCCCCGAGGCGCGGCTCGACAAGCTGGACAAGGCGTTCGCGCTGATCGAGGAGTGGTCCAGCCAGCTCCCCAAGTGGGAGGTGCTGGCCGCCCTGAACGCGCACAACATCCCGTGCGGCCCGATCCTGTCGACCCGGGAGATCATCGAGGACCGCACGCTGCGCGACAACGGGATCGTGGTGACCGTCCCGCACCCCGAGCGCGGCTCCTACACCACGGTGGGCCTGCCGATCCGGCTCTCGGACTCCCGCGCCGAGATCGAGCGCTCCCCGCTGCTCGGGGAGCACAACGCCGATATCTACCAGGGGGAGCTCGGCCTCGGCGCCGACGACCTGGCCTCCCTCAAGTCGAACGGAGTGATCTGATTGGCCTCCCAGAGCGCACCCGCCACCGCCCCGGCCCCGGCCGGCCGCCCGGACGGCTACGACCGCGACACCGTGCGCGCCGTGCTGGACCGCGCCCGCGAGGAGGGACGCGGCTCGCTCACCGCTCCCGAGGCGCAGGCCGTCGCCACCGCCTACGGCATCCCCACGCCGCGGGAGGGCCTGGCCACCTCGCCGCAGGAGGCCGCGGCGCTGGCGGCCGAGCTCGGGCTGCCCGTGGTCGCCAAGATCGTCTCTCCGGACATCCTGCACAAGACCGAGGCCGGCGGCGTGGCGGTCGGCCTGTCCTCGCCCGAGGACGTCGCGGCGGCCTACGACCGCATCGTCGCCAACGCCCGCGCGCACGACCCCGCGGCGCGCATCACCGGCGTGCAGATCCAGCAGCAGGTGGGCGCCGGGCAGGAGGTCATCATCGGCGCCACCACCGACCCGACGTTCGGCAAGCTCGTGGTGTTCGGCCTCGGCGGCGTCCTGGTCGAGGTCCTCAAGGACGTCACGTTCCGGCTGGCCCCGGTGACCCCGGCCGAGGCGCTCGCCCAGGTGGGCGACATCAGGGCCGCCGAGGTGCTGAGCGGTGTGCGCGGCCAGGCCGGCGTGGACCGCGAGCGGCTGGCCGAGGTGCTGAGCCGGCTCTCCGACCTGGTCACCGACTTCCCGGAGATCGCGGAGGCCGACCTCAACCCGGTGTTCGCCACCGCGACCGACGCGGTGGCCGCCGACCTGCGCTTCGTCCTCGACTTCGCGCCGCCGCCGCGGCCCAAGCGCTTCGAGCGCGCGGAGATCCTCACCGCGATGAACCGGATCTTCAAACCGCGCTCGATCGCCATCATCGGCGCGTCAAACGAGACGGGCAAGATCGGGAACTCGGTGATCCGCAACGTCGTCGACGGCGGCTACGCGGGCGAGATCCACCCCGTCAACCCCAAGGCCGACGAGGTGTACGGGCGCAAGGCCTACCGCAGCATCGCCGACGTGCCCGGGGACGTCGACGTCGCGATCTTCGCCATCCCGGCGAAGTTCGTGGCGGGCGCCCTGGAGGAGGTGGGCCGCAAGGGGGTCGCCGGCGCGATCCTCATCCCCTCCGGCTTCGCCGAGACGGGCGAGCACGAGCTGCAGGCCGAGGTGCTGGCGATCGCCCGCAAGCACGGCGTGCGGCTGCTCGGCCCCAACATCTACGGCTACTACTACACCCCGGAGCGGCTGTCCGCGACGTTCTGCACGCCCTACGACGTGGCCGGCGGGACCGCGCTGACCTCGCAGTCCGGCGGCATCGGCATGGCCATCCTCGGCTACAGCCGCAGTACGAGCACCGGGGTGTCGGCGATCGTCGGGGTCGGCAACAAGGCCGACATCGACGAGGACGACCTGCTGACCTTCTTCGGCCAGGACGAGAACACCAACGCCATCGCGATGCACCTGGAGGACCTCAAGGACGGCCGCGCGTTCGTGGAGGCGGCCCGCGAGGTGGTGCCGAGGAAGCCGGTGGTGGTGCTCAAGGCCGGCCGCACCTCCGCGGGGGCGCGCGCCGCGGGGTCGCACACCGGCGCCCTGGCCGGCGACGACAAGGTCTACGACGACATCCTGCGCCAGGCCGGCGTGGTGCGCGCGCCGGGGCTGAACGAGCTGCTGGAGTTCGGCCGCGCACTGCCGGTGCTGCCCGCGCCGAAGGGGGAGAACGTCGTCATCATCACCGGCGCCGGCGGGTCGGGCGTGCTGCTCTCCGACGCGGTGGTCGACAACGGCATGTCGCTGTACGAGATCCCGCCGGACCTCGACGAGGCGTTCCGCGCCTTCATCCCGCCGTTCGGCGCGGCCGGGAACCCGGTGGACATCACCGGCGGCGAGCCGCCCGCCACCTACGAGAAGACGATCCGGCTCGGCCTGGAGGACGAGCGGGTGCACGCGCTGATCCTCGGCTACTGGCACACCATCGTCACGCCGCCGATGGTGTTCGCCGAGGTGGTCTCCCGGGTGGTGGAGGAGGCGCGGGCCCGGGGCATCGACAAGCCGGTGGTGGCGTCGCTGTCCGGCGACACCGAGGTCGAGCAGGCCAGCGCCTACCTCTTCGAGCGCGGCATCGTGGCCTACCCCTACACCACCGAGAAGCCCGTGCAGGTGCTCGGCGCCAAGTATCGCTGGGCGCGCGCCGCGGGACTACTCTGATCCAACGCCCGTCACCCCCGGGCGGTCGCGCAGCCGCCGCCGACGGCCGCCCGGGGACCGCCGCACCGGCCGTCCCGCCAGCGACCAGATGCGCGCGCCACCACGACGACTCGCGAGGGAGGTGACCAGGGAGCACGGGGGCATAGGGGGCCACCAGCTCACATCCACTCTTCTTCCGAGGGAGATCCACGGATGGATTCCTCTGACGTCAACCCCAGCGGCACCACCCCCACAGGGGTACCGCCTGAGACCCCGAAACCGCTGATCCCCCGTCAGCGGCGTCCCACCCCCGACGAATCGGCCGGCGGTTCCGCCGCCACCGGGCCGGCCCCGGCGAAGGCGAAGCCCGCGGAGCGCTTCTGGCGCGCCGGGAGGCTGGAGCCGTTACCCATCCGCCCGCTTCCCGAGGCGCCCCCCTCCATCCACATCCTCGGCCCGACCGTCTTCCTCGTCGCGCTCGGCGTCGGCATGGGCGAGTCCTACATGTGGCCGCGCCTGGTACTGATCTTCGGGCCGGAGATCCGCTGGCTGTTCCTCATCGGCGTCACCCTGCAGGCCGTGGTGATGCTGGAGATGTCGCGTTACGCGATGGCCACCGGGGAGAGCATCTTCTTCGGCGCGGCCCGGGTGTTCAAGCCCCTGATGTGGTTCTTCTTCGTGACGGCCATCCTGGTCTACATCTGGCCGGGGCACCTGTCCGCCGGGGCCTCGGCGTTCGAACGGGTGACCGGCATCCCCTGGCAGGCCACGGCGGTCGCCGGGATGCTGCTGGTGGGCGTGGTCTTCACCCTGGCCAAGGTCGTGTACAACCTGCTGGAGAACGTGCTCTCCATCTGCATCGGGGTCCTCGTGGTCGGGACGTCGGTGGTGGCGGCCATGGTCGGCAGCTTCGCCGACCTCAGCTCGACCATCACGGGGATGTTCCACTTCGGGTACCTGCCGGAGGAGGCGCTGTCGCCGGCCTGGTTCCCCATCATCGTCGGGTCGATCGCGTTCGCGGGACCCTCGGGGATGCAGCAGATGTGGTACACGCTGCACCTGCGCGACAAGGGCGCCGGCATGGGCGCGCACGTCCCGCGCATCCGCGGCCTGCGGCACGCGGAGGACCAGGAGAGCATGCCCTCGCGCGGGTTCATGTTCGACACCTCCGACCCCGACGAGATGCGCAAGTGGAAGGGCTGGCGGCGCTGGGTGACCTTCGACGCGCTGCTGCTGTTCTGGGGCGTCACGATGCTGGTGACGGTGTCCTTCACCGTGCTGGCGCAGGCGTCGGCGCGGCTGGACCCGGGGGTGGCCGACGTGATCCGCGACGGGGAGCGGGAGGCCGCGCTGGACGCGATGGCCAACTCGTTCGCCGCGGCGGGCAGCCCGGTGTTCGGCACGGTGTTCTTCTGCTTCATCGCGCTGATCGGCCTCAACGCCACGCTCGGGCTGTTCGACTCCTTCTCGCGCGGCCAGGCCGACATGACCTACTACTTCGTGCCGGGTGCCAAGCGGTTCAGCATCTCCAAGCTGTACGCGTTCTTCCTGTGGGGCCTGATCGCGTTCGGCATCCTGGTGCTGCTGTTCGGGCCGGCCGACGGCCCGGCGTCGATCCTCGACGTGCTGGCGTTCCTCTCGACGTTCGCCATGGGCGCCTACTGCGTGGTGCTGCTGCTGGTCAACAACATCACGCTGCCCAGACCGATCCGGCCGGGGATCGTGTCGAACGTGATCATCGGGTTCGCGGCCGTCTTCTACCTGGGCGCGCTGTTCTACTCGCTGTTCGCCTACGGTGTGGTGGTGAGCTGATGGGCGCCGCCCTCCACCCCGGGCCCCGCGGCCGCTCCCGCGCGGCGTGCTACGCCGAAGTGGCGGTACCGGGCGCGGCGATCGGGCTGCTCAGCGGGGCGTTCGCCGGCGGGGTGGCCTCGCTGGCCGGCCTGCCGGCGGCCATGGTCGCCGCGATCGCCGTCGGCCTCGGGGCGCCGCTGGCGCTGTTCGGCGGACTGTACTGCGTCCTGCTCGCGGCCGGCCGGATCGGGGTCGGGGCGGTGGGGCCGGTGGCGCTGCTGTGGCTGGTCGGGTTCCCGCTGTCGCGGCTCGCCGACGAGTTCGTCGTGGCGCAGGTGCTCGGCCAGGAGTCGGTGCTGCGGGAGCCGCTGCTTTCCTTCCTGCTGTTCCAGGCGATGCTCAGCCTCGGGTACGCGATCGGGTTCCTCTGGCTGCACGAACGGCTGGCCCCCCGTTGGCTACTGCGCATCACCGGCCATAATGACGTGGCCGCAACTCTCGTCGCGCGTTACGTCGAGCACGTGAGTTCCGTGCGCGCCCGTCCCCGACGGGCGGCCGACCGCGGACGGTGACCCCGTCCCGGCCAGACCTAGGCAACCGCACATCCTCGGCCCCGGGCGCCGTCCGGCGCCCGGGGCTGGCACGGCCGGCCGTGCCTCGGACCTCTTCAGGAGTGGGACAACGTGGATATTCAACCGTGGGTGTGGGGGGTGACCATCGCCGTCCTGCTCGGCGTGATCGCGCTCGACTTCATCATCATCGCCCGCCGACCGCACGAGCCCTCGATGCGCGAGGCGGGGATCTGGATCGCCGTGTACGTGTCGCTCGCGATCGTCTTCGGCATCGGGATCGCGGTGTTCGCCGGGGGCGACCAGAGCCTCGACTTCTTCACCGGCTGGATCGTCGAGTACTCGATGAGCATGGACAACCTGTTCGTGTTCATCCTCATCCTCGGCTCGTTCGCGGTGCCGCCGGAGCACCGCCAGCGGGTGCTGCTGGTCGGGATCGCGCTCGCGCTGGTGTTCCGCGGGCTGTTCATCGCCCTGGGCGCGGCCGTGGTGAACGCCTTCGCCGGGGTGTTCTTCCTGTTCGGGGCGTTCCTGCTGTACACGGCCTGGAAGCTCGTCGCCGACGGCGGTGAGGAGGAGGAGTACAAGGAGAACGCGGCGGTCCGGATGGTGCGGCGGGTCCTGCCGGCCACGGACCGGTTCCACGGGGCCAAGCTCACCGTGAAGGTGGACGGCAGGCGCCTGGTCACGCCGATGCTGATGGTGATGGTCGCGGTCGGGATGACCGACGTGCTGTTCGCGCTGGACTCCATCCCGGCGATCTTCGGGATCACGTCGGAGCCCTACCTGGTGTTCACCGCGAACGCGTTCGCCCTCATGGGGCTGCGCCAGCTGTACTTCCTGATCGGCGGGCTGCTGACCAAGCTGGTGTACCTGAGCAAGGGCCTGGCGTTCATCCTCGGGTTCATCGGGGTGAAGCTCATCCTGCACGCGCTGCACGAGACCACCGACCTGCACGTGCCGGAGATCCCCACCTGGCTGTCGCTGGTCGTCATCGTGCTGACGCTGGCCGGGACCACGGTGGCGAGCCTGGCCAAGAGCCGCCGCGACGCCGCGGCGCAGCCCGCGGCCGCCGAGAGCGCGGCCACCCCGCCGGCGGAGGGCGGCGCGCAGGACCGGGTGAACGCCTGACGGCGGATCCGCTCATACGACGGGGCGG
>NZ_QEIO01000182.1 GCF_003336425.1 Marinitenerispora sediminis
CGGCGGGGCCGGGCTCGGGGGCGAGGTCGTGCAGCAGCTGGCCGCGCAGCAGCTCCTCCGGCCGGTCGCGCTCGCGGATGAGGTACGGCGTCCCCTGGTGCACCAGGACCTCGGCCGGCCGGCCGTGGCCGAGGAACAGCGTGGGGGAGGCCGTGAGCCCGTAGGCGCCCGAGCGGAGTACCCCCAGCAGGTCGCCGGGACGCAGTGGCGGCAGGGCGACGTTGCGGCCCAGTGTGTCGTTGGGGGTGCACAGCGGCCCCGTGACGTGCCAGGGTTCGGCGGGTTCGGTGGCCGTCCGGTTGAGCAGCCGCATGGGGAAGTTGCGTTTGACGAACGACCCGATGCCGACCGCCGCCATGTGGTGGTGGGTGCCGCCGTCGGTGACAGCGAACCGCTCGCCCATGGACCGCTTGGTGTGGCGGACGCCCACCACGTAGGTGCCCGAGGGGGCGGTGAGGTAGCGGCCGAGCTCCAGCACCAGCCGGGTGGCGGGGTGGGCCGCCCGGAACCCCGCGACCAGCGGGTTGAGCCCCTCGGCCAGCCGGACGGGGTCGAGGTCGCGTTCCCCGTCGAAGTAGGCGACGCCGAGGCCGCCGCCCACCCCCACCAGTTCCAGGGGGAGGCCGAGCCGGCCGGCCTGCCGGTCCGCGAGTTCCAGGATGTTGCGGGTGTTCGCCACGATCACGTCCTCGTCGAGGATCCGGGTGCCCAGGTAGACGTGGATCCCGATGAGGCGCACGCCGGCGAGGCCGCGGGCGAGCCCGACCGCGTCGGCGAGCTGGTCCTCGTCGATGCCGAACTGGCGGGGCCGGCCGCCCATGGCCAGACCCGCGCCCCGGGCCTCGAAGGCCGGGTTGACCCGCAGCGCCACGGGCACCCGGACGCCGCGCGCACGGCCCAGCTCGTCGATGTCGCTGAGTTCGCCCAGGGACTCGCACAGGATGGCGTGCACGCCCTCGTCGACGCAGGCGGCCAACTCGGCCCGGCTCTTCCCCGGACCGGGCACCATGATCTCCGCGGCCGGCACCCCGGCGCGGCGGGCGGTCAGCAGCTCGGCGAGGGAGGACACCTCCGCACCCGCGCCGAGCGAGCGCAGCAGCGCGCAGATGGAGACGTTGGGGTTGGCCTTGAGCGAGTACCGGATCTCCAGCGCCGGGTGCAGCCGCGCGCGCAGGCCGCGGTACTGCCCGGCGAGCACGTCGCCGTCGTAGACGAACAGCGGTGTGCCGAACCGCCGCGCCAGCTCGGTGAAGGGGATGGACTGCACCCCGGATTCGTCGGTCACGCCGTGTTCCTCGCGCTGAGGGCGTGCAGCCGGCCGTCGATCTCGGCGTTGATCGCGGCCAGCCGCTCCGCCGTGTCGGCGACGACCAGCCCGAACAGCCGGCCGTCGAAGGAGGGACCGGGCGGGCTCCCCGCCGGCGGGGCGGCCGCGTTGACGGTCGCGTGGTTGGTCACCAGGAGCCCGGAGGCCGCGCCCGGTGTGAGTAGCAGCGGGCCGAGGGCCTCGCACAGCTCGGCGAACCGCACGGGCGTCCGCAGCCGGAGCGGGTAGTGCCGGGCCAGGGTGACCTGGTCGGGGCCGACGAGGCGCTCGTGGACCCGCGCCTGGTAGGTGGACATGTTGTTGCGGGCGTTGATCTCGATGACCGGGTGCAGCCGGCCGTCCGGCTCGACCAGGGCGTCGACGCCGACCATCCCGTGGTAGCCGTCGGTGTACAGCCGGGCTCCCAGCCGCACCGCGGCCTCGGCCAGTTCGGCGCGCTGCGCGGCGGTGAGCCGGGCGGGGGTCCGGTGTCCCTGGTGCACGCCGCCACTGGTCAGCGCCTCCTTGACGAAGTCGAACCGCACCGTGCCGTCGCGGGCGACGGTGAAGTGGTAGTTGAGGTCCGCGCTCTTGGCGACCCACTCCTCGACGACCACCGCCACCCGGTCGCCGGAGGCCGCCGCCCGGTCGCCGATCATGCGGTGCACCCGGTCCAGCCGGCGCTCCTCGGTGACCACCGAGAGACCGCTTCCGGAGACGCCGAACGCGTCCTTGACCACGACCGTGCCGCCCGCCGCCAGTACGGTGCGCGCCCAGGCGACGGCGTCGGCGAGTTCGGCGGGCGTGTCGCAGGCGCGGCCGGCCGGCTGGCGCAGGCCCACCGCGTCGGCGGTACGGCGGCTGTAGACCTTGCTGTTGACGGCCTTGCACACCGCGGAGGAGGGCGGGAGCGGCGGGAGCGAGCAGCGCTCGGCCAGCCGCTCCTCCAGCCGGGAGACGCCGTGCGGCATGAGCCGGTGGCCGGCCGCGGCGAGGCGGCCGAGTTCGGCGAGGAGCGCGGGGTCCTCCAGGACGTCGAGGGTGACGGTGCGCTCCGCCCGCTGCCGGGCCGGCACGAGCACCCGCGGCAGGTCGATTCCGAGGCCGGCCAGGTGGTCCAGGTGGTCGGGGTCGGGCGGGGTCTTGAGCACGACGTGGTCGTCGCCGTCGGCGAGCAGCAGGGCGAACTGGTCCATCCGGTGGACCACCGCGCGCCCGGCGGCGAAGCGCACCCGGGGCAGGCCGCACTCGCCGGCCGCCCACTGCTCCTCGACCTCGAAGTTGCCGAGGTGGACCAGCGGCGTGTCGGCGGCGCCGGCGAGCGCCGACTTCAGCCGGCGGGTGAAGCCGTGCGGCAACGCGGAGGCGTCGCCGTCGGGCACCGCTGCGCGGGGCGCGGCTGCCGTGGGAGTGCCGCGGCCGGAGGTGGCGCGGAGGGTCACGAGTCCGCCTCTCTAGTGCCGGAACACCATGGCCGAGAAGGTCGCGCCGAGGCCGACCGCGGTCATGAGGTAGTGGTCGCCGGGCCGGAGCCGGCCGAGTTCGCGCGCCGACTGGTGGTTGATGAAGGAGTCGGCGCAGAAGCAGTGCCCGGTGACGGGCAGGTTGTCGAGGAAGATCCGGTCGCGGGGCAGGCCGGTCATCTTGGCGACCCGCAGCCACGAGACCAGGTTGACGTTGTGCGGCAGCACGAGGTCGATGTCGGACGGCCGCAGGCCCGCCTGCCGCACCGCCGCCAGGACCACTTCGGCGAGGGTCGCGGGGTACACCGCCTCGAACTCCGCGTCGAGCTTCACCGGCAGGAACGGGGCACCGTGGAACTGCCCCTTCGTCTGGGTGGCGTAGCCGAGCAGCCGGTCGCGGTCGCCGTGCGCGCTGACCAGGACGGTGGCCATCCCCTCCCCCATGATCGCGGTGTCGCGGATGAGCTGCGCCGACGGGGTGAACGCCTTCTCGCCGGCGAAGACGAGCGCGAGGGCGTCGGGATCGCCGTCGGCCGCGAGCAGCCGCCCGGCGATGTCGACCGCGAGCAGCCCGGAGGCGCAGGCGTGCTGGGTGACGGAGAAGGCGGTGGCGTGGCGCAGCCCCAGTTCGGCGCACACGTCGTGCAGCGGGTTGATCGGGTAGGGCGCGCACAACTGGATGGTGCGCGGGTAGAGCACGTACCGGACGCGGTGCTCCGCGCCACGCAGCGCGTCGAGCCGGCCGGCCGCGCTCAGCATGAGGTCGCGCAGGCCCGCCCCGGGGGCGCGGCGCACCTGGGAGAACCCGTAGAAGCGCTCGTACAGCGCGATCTGCGAGCCCTCGACGCCGAGCTTGCCGAGGATCTCGGAGACGGGCGTGCTCTCCGACGGCAGGTAGCCGGCGACCGCTTCCAGACAGGTCATGTGATCTCCGCATCGTGGTCGCCCCGCGCAGACGGGGACGTTCGGTCGTCGCGACGGCACGCCGGACTCGCGACCGCGGCAGCATGACTCAGGCTCCCGGTTGCGCGCGGCCGGCAGAAGACTCCGACGGCCGCACGAACGACCTACCCGATCGGCCAGGGTCGAGCCCGTGCCCCGTGGAGACCAGGCGGCTCCAGCTGAGGCTGTACCGCTGGACGGGGGCGGAGTCCGGCCCTGCGCTCGGCGGCCGCACCCCCGGAGCGGCCGACACCGGCCGGACGCGGCGATACGGGAGCCGTCCGCGCCCAACGCGAGGCGCGAGCGTCGAGCACGGGGTTCACGAAGCCGTCGAAATCCGCCCTGCGGCTTGATAGCGTCCCAGCTCAGCGACCCTGCTCCCCGCGCCCGCGGGGGTGCTCCCGAGCAGTACTTCGGCGGCGGCCCGTTCACTGGATGCTCCCCCCGTACGCGGGGGTGCTCCCACATGCGACGTGGTGCGTCATCGGGAAAGTGACTGCTCCCCTCGCGGGGGGTGCTTCCCGCTGAGGCTCCGGGGTCATCCGCTCAGGTACCTGCCTCCCGCGCATGCGGGAGTGCTCCGCCGGCGTCGGCCGCCGTAGGGGGCACGGCGGATGCCGGGGCTCGGACCGGCACGGACGTGTCCGGCCGGTGGGCGCCCTCCGGGGCGGGCGCAAGGGAGGCGGGAGTACCTGCTCGCGCGCCTGCAGGTCCGCGGCCGCCAGACCCGGCACCTGTTTCCCGTTCCACGGGAGGGCTGCCCGTCGCGCCACGGGAGAGAGCTTCGTCTCGCCACGGGAGAGGGCTTCGTCTCGCATGACGGCGGAGTTCGGGGCCGTGCTCCGCCTGCGGACGGAGGACGGCCCCTTCTGTTCCGCCCGGTCCCCTGCCCCTGCCCCTGGCCGCTCGCGCGGTGGCGCGCCACGGGGTCCGCGGGCGGCGTGCGTCGCCGGTGCCGGGTCGGACCGCTCTCCGTCAGTCCGCTGTTCCGTCGGTGACCAGCACCACCTTGAACGCCTCCCGCTGGTCGAACAGCCGGTAGCCGTGCGCTGCCTCGGTGATCGGGAGGCGGTGGGAGACGACGAGGGACGGATCGATCCGGCCGCCGGTCATCAGGGCGAGGACGCGTTCGCGGTGCCGGATGGGGTCGCCGACCGTGAAGCGCAGGGTCAGCTCGCCGGCGAACGCGCGCGCCGCGGGGAACGGCAGCGCGTCCGAGGCGTGCGCGCCGACCGTCACCACGGTCGCGCGCGGTCCGGCGCTGTCCAGCGCGCGGCGCAGCGCGCTCTCGGATCCCACGGCCTCGATGATCGCCATGCCGCCGCTCGCCTCCGCCGCCACCGCGAGCACGCCCGCGAAGTCCTCGGGGGCGGCGGCGGTCAGGCCAGCCGCGCGGGCCCGTTCCCGGCGGCCCGCGTCGGGGTCGGCGACCACCACGGTGGAGGCGCCGGCGACGGCCGCGCACGAGCCCGCGAGCAGGCCCACCGGTCCGGCGCCCACCACGCCGACGGTGTCGCCGGGGCGGATTTGGGCGTCGGCGACCGCGGCGTAGGCCGTGGTGAGCACGTCCCCGGCGAAGAGTGCCTGCTCGTCGGTGACGCCGTCCGGGGTGCGGGCCAGTACGACGTCGGCGTAGGGGACGCGCACGTACTCGGCCTGGCCGCCCGCGACGGCGGCGCCGACCACGGTCGAGTAGCCGAACAGCGTCGCCTCCGGGCAGTGGTAGTGCCAGCCCCGGGCGCAGCGGGCGCAGCGCCCGCACGCCACGATGTCGGAGGCGAACACCCGCTCGCCCGGCGCGAAGGGGACCTCGCGGCCGGCGGCGACGACCGTGCCCGCGAACTCGTGGCCGAGGACGGTGCCCGGCGCGAAGCCGGGGATCTCGCCCCGGTAGGGGTGCAGGTCGGTACCGCAGATGGCGGCGCGGGTCACCCGCACGACCGCGTCGCGCGGCCCGCGGACGCGCGGCTCGGGCAGGGCGGTGTCGACCTCGACCCGTCCGGGGCCGGTGTAGACGACCCCCTTCACCGCGCGCCCTCCTCGCCCTGGCCGCCCTGGCCGCCATGGTCGCCGTCGAGGTCGAGCACCCGCCAGTCCTTCGCGGCCAGGGCCACGCGCCGGGTGCGCCCGTCGCCTCCGGTGAGCTCCGTCTCGACCGGAGCCGCCCGGTGGTTCACGACGACCGCCCGCCGCCGGCCCTCGCTGCGGCCGGTGACGATCTCGACGTCCGGGACGTCGCACCGCGTGCCGGGCGGCACGCCGGCCCAGTCCGCGACGCGCCGGTAGAGGTCCTCCCAGGGGGCCGACGTGAGCCGGCCCGGGCGGTCGAGTTGGCGCTCCAGGGGCAGCGCCGCGAACAGGACCCGCCCGGCGCCGTGCCGGCGGGCCAGGAGCGCGGGGGATCCGTCGTCGTAGCAGGCGACGGGCGCCGCGGTGGTGGGCCGCACCGTCACGGGCGGCGCCGCGGCGGCGGCCCAGTCGATCTCCCACCTCCGGCCGCCCCACGAGAAGGCCGAACGGCCGTCGGCCTCCAGCGAGAAGTCCACCAGCCGCGCACCGGCGATCTCCTCGCCGGGGAAGCCGTGCAGGTGGTCGCCGAGGGAGACGTAGACGCTGGCGCCGACGTGGGCTGCGGCGCCGATCCGCCCGATGTCGGCGAGGGTGAGGTGGGTGACGGAGGGGCAGACCACCAGCCGGTACCCCGCGGGATCGCCCGCGACGACGTCGAAGTCCAGATGGGCGCGCTTCAGCAGCAGGTAGGCGTAGAAGACGGCGAGGGTGCCGATCTCGGCGTCGAGGTAGCCGCCGCCCTTGGGCCGGGCGCGTTCGGGCACGTAGAGCGCGACGGGCGCCCGGGGCCTCCGCAGCGCGAGCGCCGGGGCGGAGCTGACCACGCGGGCGTACTCGGCCATGGCCGGTTTGGTCCGCCCGCCCGCGGTGTGCAGCCCGACGAGGCGCTCCATCGGGCGGTCGTGGTACGGCTCGGCGGTGGACGTGATGTCGCGCCAGCACCACGGGATGATCCCCTGGGCTCCGTTGGCCAGGGCCGACGCCGCCGCGGCCCGCAGGTAGTGGGCCGCCGTGGTGTCGTCCACCCCGTAGCTGCCCAGCTCGTCGACGACCGCCGGCCCGTAGGCGCCGGCCGTCCGGGCGAGGAACGGCGCGAGGTGCGTCGCCTTCACCGCCAGCGTGGACTCGATCGAGCCCGGCGCCCAGGTGGGGAAGCCGTGGGTGGCGACGAGGTCGAGCCCGTCGGCGTTGTCGGGGCCGAACGGCGACCGGCCGAGGACGCCGGACGCGTCGTTGGCCTGGGTGACGAGCGTCCCGGGCCGTTCGCCCCGCAGGGCGGCGGCGATCCGCCGCTGCCAGCCGGCCACGTCGGCGGCCGGCAGGGCCGCGGCCTCGGCGGGGTCGACGTTGCCGATCTCGTCCCCGAGGTCGAAGGCCAGCAGGTTGTCCCTGTCGGCGAGCTCTCGGGCGACCGCGCGGGCGAACGCCTCCTGCTGGTCGAGCATGCCGGGGTCCCGCCAGAGGCTGCGCCCGTGCCGCCACGGGAGGTCGAGCCGCTGGCCGTTCATCCAGATGGTGAAGAGCGAGACCACGCACGCCAGCCCGGCGTCGCCGGCGGCGGTCACCGCCGCCCGCAGCCGGCCCAGCAGGGTGGGCCGGATGTACCCGGATTCGGGCTGGAAGTCGCGCCAGAACACGAACAGCCGCACGGTGTTCAGGCCGGCCGCCGCCATGTCCGCGAAGTCCGCCTTGAGCGCGGCGGGGTCCCAGTCGGTCCAGATCCGGCACCCGGCCTCGCTCGGGTGGTAGTTGACGCCGAGCACGGTGTAGGGCCGCCCGTCGCGGCACAGCCGCCCCTCGACGACCTGGAACGTCACGCCCGCTCCTCCCCGCTCCGGTGCACCGCGGTGACGAGGGCGTCGGCCGCCAGCACCGCGTCGGCGCCGCTCATCCGGCTGTGCAGCGGCAGCGAGAGCAGCCGCGGCGCGACGTCCTCGGTGACCGGCAGCGCGCGCCGCGCGGAGTCGAAGGCCCGCAGGTAGTGGCTGAACCGGTGCGTGGGCGGGTAGTGCACGGACGTCTGGACGCCGGCCGCCCGCAGGTGCGCCCGCACCTGGTCGCGGGGCACGCCCGGCGGGAGCAGGACGGCCATGAGGTGGTGGGCGCTGTCGCCGGTGCGCTCGGCGAAGGGGAGCCCGACGCGGGGTTCCGCGGCCAGCGCCTCGCGGTACTCGGCGACCAGTTCGCGGCGGCGGACGCGGTCCTCGGGCAGTCGGCCGAGCTGCACCCGGCCCAGCGCGGAGGAGATCTCGGTGGGCCGGTAGTTCAGCCCGAGGCCGTCCACGTCGTAGCCGGCGACCCCGCCGCGGGTGCGGTCCCAGGTGGAGGTGGACAGGGCGTGCGAGCGCAGGGAGCGGATGCGGTCGAGCACGCCGGGGTCGCGGGCGACGACCATGCCGCCCTCGCCCGTGGTCATGTTCTTGGACGAGTAGAAGCTGAAGCAGCCGATGTCGCCGACCGTGCCGAGCGCCCCGGCGTCGGTGCGCACGACGGGCGCGTGCGCGGCGTCCTCGATCAGCGCGGCGCCGTGCTCGCGGGCGATGGCCGCGAGTTCGTCCAGGTGGGCGGGGTGGCCGCCGAAGTGCATGGCGACGATCGCCCTGGTTCGGGCGGTGAGCAGCCGGCGCACGTCACCGGGGTCCACGGTGAGGTCGTCGGGCGAGACGGCGTCGGCGAACACGGGTGTCGCGCCGCTCAGCGCCGTGACGGCCGCCGATGCGACGAAGCTCAGCGACGGCACGATGACCTCGTCGCCGGGCCCGATGCCCAGCGCCAGCACCGCCAGGTGCAGCGCCGCGGTGCCGCTGCTCACGGCGACCGCGTCGGCCGCTCCGAGCGCCGCGGCGAACTCCCGCTCGAAGGCGCGGGTGACGCTCCCGGCGGTGAGCCAGCGGGACCGGAGCACCTCCGTGACCGCCTCGATCTCCTCGACGTCGATGGTGCTGTCGGCCAGGGTGACCTTCCAGGCGGGTTCCCCCGCCGATCCGGCGGCTGCCGTCATCAGGACTCCTTACCTTTCGGCTGCTGGTTCGGTGCGAGCCCTGCGCGGTGGCGCGGGGGCCGCGGAATGGTCGGGCCGCCTGTCTCTTATACACATCT
>NZ_QEIO01000183.1 GCF_003336425.1 Marinitenerispora sediminis
CCTCCGTACCTCCGTACCCCCCCGCCCCGCCAGGGGCGACGAAGGGAACGACCGCATGACGACCACCGACCTCGGTGCAGACGGCGCCGAGTGCCGGCCGGTGACCGCCCGGCCCGGCTCCGCGACCACGGCCTACCCCCGCGACCGATGCCTGCACGAGCTGTTCGAGGAGCGGGCGCGGGCGCTGCCCGAGGCGGCCGCCGCCCGCCACCACGGCGCCGCCATCACCTACGGGGAGCTGAGCGTCCGCTCCGACGCGCTCGCCGCCCGGCTGCTCTCCGCCGGTGCCGGCCCCGGATCCGCCGTCGGCGTCTGCGGGCGGCGGTCGATCGAGGCCCTGGTGGCCTTCCTCGGCATCCTCAAGGCCGGCGCGTACTACGTCCCGCTGGACGACGACCACCCGCCCGCCCGCCTGCGCGCCATGGCCGAGGACGCCGACGTCCGTACCGCCGTGGTCCTGCCCGGCAGCACCTGCCGGCTCCGCCGGCTGCGGGCCCGGGTCGACCTCGCGCCCGGCGGCCGGCCCGCCGGCCCGCCGGCGCCGGCGCCCGCGCCGCCGTCCGGCACCGCCGCCACCGACCCCGCCTACGTGATGTTCACGTCCGGCTCCACCGGCCGCCCCAAGGCCGTCGCCGTGCCGCACCGCGGCGTCGTCCGGCTCGCTCTCTCCGACCCCGGCCTCCCGCACCCGGGCCCCGACGACCGGGTGCTGCACGCCTACGGGCTGTCCTCCGACGCCTCCACCATCGAGATCTGGTCCGGGTTGCTCGGCGGGGCCAGCCTCGTCCTCATCGACCGCGAGGAGCTGCTGTCGCCCGCCGCCCTGGCGGACCGGCTGAACGCCGAGGCGGTGAGCATCGCCTACCTCACCACCAGCGTCTTCCACCACGTCGCCCGCACCCGGCCGGGCGCGTTCGACCGGCTGCGCTTCGTCTCCGCCGGCGGCGAGGCGATGGATCCCGACCTCGCCCGCGCCGTCCTGGCCGCCTGCCCCGGCACCGACCTCGTCAACTTCTACGGCCCCACCGAGAACACCGTCGTCTCCACGCTGCACTTCGTGCGCGGGCTGCCCGCCGACGCCCGCACCGTGCCGATCGGCCGGCCGCTCGCCAACTCCACCTGCTTCGTGCTGCGCCCCGACGGCTCCCCGGCCGGGGTCGGGGAGCCGGGCGAACTCCTGGTCGGCGGCGACGGCCTCGCGCTCGGCTACCTCGGCGACCCCCGGCTGACCGCCGAGCGGTTCGTGGTGACCCCGCTGGGGGAGCGCCTCTACCGCACCGGCGACCGCGCGGCCTGGCGGCCGGACGGCGCGCTGGAGTACCTGGGCCGGGTCGACCGGCAGATCAAGCTGCGCGGCCACCGGATCGAACCCGACGAGGTCGAGGCGCGGCTGCGTGCGCACCCCGACGTCGGCGAGGCGGTCGTCGAACTCGCCGCCGCCCCCGACGGGGGCGGCGCCCTCGTCGCCTACGTCACCCCCGCGCGCGCCGACCACCCGGTGGACACCGTCGCGCTGCGCCGGGCGTGCGCCGCGTGGCTGCCGGCCGCCGCCGTCCCGTCCCGGATCACGGCCCTCACCGGCTTCCCGGTCACCTCGGCCGGCAAGGTGGACCGCCGCGCGCTCGCCGGGCTGCTCCCCGCCCCCGGCGCGGCCCCCGCGGGAGCCGCGCCGGCGGAGGTCGCGGGGCTGCGCGACACGCTCGCCGAGATCTGGCGGCTCACCCTCGGCGTCCGCCCCGATCCCGGCGACGGCTTCTTCGGGCTCGGCGGCGACTCCCTGCTGGCCGCCGAGGCGGTCACCCGCACCCTCGCCGTGCTCGGCGTCGGTGCCGAGCACGGCAGCGCCCTCGTCCGCGCGCTGCTGGACGACCCCACGCTGGACGGGTTCACCGCGGCGGTGCGCCGGGTCCGCGACGGCAGACCGGCCGCGCGGGCCGGCGAACCCCGGATCGACTTCGCGAGCGAGGCGCGGCTCGGTTTCGAACCGCCGCCCGCGCGCGGCCCGGAACCCCGGTGGGACCGGCCCGCCGACGTCCTGCTCACCGGTGCGAGCGGCTTCGTCGGTGCCTTCCTGCTCGACCGGCTGCTGCGCGCCACCGGCGCCCGGATCCACTGCCCGGTGCGCGCCCGCACCGAGCAGCACGCCCGCCGCCGGGTGCTCGGCAACCTCGCCCGCTACGGCCTGTCCGCCGAAGGGGCCGAGGAGCGCCTCTCCTGCTTCCCCGCCGACCTCACCGCCCCCGGCCTGGGGCTCGACCCCGCGCACGCCGCCGACCTGGCCGGACGGCTCGACCTCGTCGTCCACTCCGCCGCGCAGGTCAACTTCCTGTACCCCTACACCGCGCTGCGCGCCGCCAACGTGGCGGGCACCCGCGAGATCGTCCGGCTGGCCGCCCCGCGCCGGGTGCCCGTGCACTTCCTGTCCACGGTCGCGGTGCTGGCCGGGTTCGGCACCGCGGGCGTGCGGCACGTGGCCGAGGACCGCCCCCTCGACCACGCCGACCGGCTCACCATGGGCTACGCCGAGAGCAAGTGGGTGGCCGAACGCCTCCTGGCCGAGGCCGCCCGCCGCGGGCTGCCGGTCGCGATCCACCGGCCCTACGAGGTCACCGGCGACCGCAGCCGCGGCGCCTGCAACACCGAGACCGCCATCTGCTCGCTGTTCAAGATGATCGCCGAGACCGGTGTCGCCCCCGACATCGCGCTCCCCATGGACTTCGTCCCCGTCGACCACCTCGCCGACGCCGTCGTGCACATCGCCACCCGCCACCGGGCCGACGGCCGCGTCTACCACCTCACGAACCCCCGTCCCGGCACCCTCGCCGACGTGCTGGAGCGGATGCGCGCGGCCGGCTGCGGCGTCCGCACGCTGCCCTATCCGCAGTGGGTCGCCGAACTCGTCCGGCACGTCGCCCGCAACCCCACCACCCCCACGGCCCCCTTCGTCTCGCTGTGCGTCGACCGCGGCAACAAGGCCGACATCTCGGTCAAGGAGATGTACCTCGACGGCGTCTTTCCCGCCCTCGACCGGACCAACGCCGAGCGGGCCCTGGCCGGCAGCGGCCTGGAGTGCCCGCCCGTCGACGCCGCCCTCCTGGACCGCTACCTCGACCACCTCTTCGCGTCCGGCTACATCGAACGCCCTGCCCGGACCGCGCCGACCGCGCCGCCGCGCCGCCCGGAGGAGGACCCCGCGCCATGACCCCCCAGGACACGGCCATCGAGCTGCCCGCACCGGCGCCCGGCACCCCTGGACCGCCGTGCGCCTACGCCGCCCTGCGCGCCGACCAGCCGATCGCCCGGGTGCGTACCCCCCGGGGGGACAGCGCCTGGCTGGTCACCCGCCACGAGGACGTGCGCGCCGTGCTCGCCGACCCGAGGCTGGTGCGCCCGCTGATGTCGGAGTGGCCGCCCGGCCGGCCCGCCGCCGAGCACGCCGGCCTGGGGGTCCGCACGCTGCTGGAGATGACCGGCGACCAGCACGCCCGGGTGCGGCGGATCATCGCCCCGCTGTTCAGCCCGCGCCGGGTCGCGCGCTACGCGCCCCGGGTGCGGGCGCTGGCCGAACGGCTGGCCGGCGGAGTCGAGGCGGCCGGACCGCCGGCCGACCTCGTCGCGGGCTTCACGGAACCGCTGCCCCTCATGGTGCTGTGCGACGTCGTCGGCTTCCCCTACGAGGAGCGCGACCGCTACCTTCCGCTCACCGACGCCGTGCTGCGCGCCACGGCGCTCCCGCTCGACGAGGTGCTCGCCGCGCTCGCGGCGCTCCAGGAGTACGTCACCGAGCTCATCGAGCGCCGCCGCACCGACCCCGGCGACGACCTCCTCGGCGAGCTGCTGGCCGGGGTCGGCACCCAGACCGGGCTGACCCGCGAGGAGCTGGTCAGCTTCGCCGCCAGCGTGCTGATGGCCGGCTACAAGACCAACGTGCAGCACCTCGGCAACGCCCTGCTGACGCTGCTCGCCGACCCCGGCCGGCCGCGCCGGCTCCGAGAGGCGCCGGAGCTGCTGCCGTCCGCCGTCGAGGAGCTGCTGCGCCACGTCCCGCTGATGAACGCCATCGTGGTCACCGTCGCCACCGAGGACCTCACGCTGTGCGGACGCCGGATCCGGGCCGGCGAGGCGGTGCTGCCCGTGATCGCCTCCGCCAACCGGGACGGCGCGGTGTTCCCGGACGCCGACCGGGTCGACCTCGAACGGACCCCCAACCCGCACCTGGCGTTCGGCCACGGCCCGCACTACTGCCCGGGCGGCCACCTGACCCGCCTGCAACTGCGGGTCGCCCTGGCCACGCTGCTGCACCGCTTCCCCGGGCTGGAGCTCGCCGTGCCGGCCGACCGCCTCGACTGGGACGAGGAGAACCCGCTGCGCGCGCCGCTCGCCCTCCCCGTCCGCTGGTAGCCCGAACACCCCCGACCCTCCGAGGAGCCGACCCCCGTGCGACCGACCGACCGCCTGCCGCGGTACCCCTTCAGCGACCGCGGCGACCGGCTCGCCCCCGAACTCGCCGACCTCGTCCGCACCTGCCCCGTGGCCCGGGTGCGGACCAACTCCGGGGATCCGGCGTGGCTGGTCACCGGCCACGCCGAGATCCGGCAGGTCACGCGCAGTCCGCGGTTCGCCCGGAGCCAGGCGGGCGACCCTGGCAGCCCGGTGCAGGACACCCCCATCCTGGCGCCCGAACTCATGGGCGCCCTCGACTACCTCCGGCGGGCCGGGCTGCTCGACGAGGTGCGCCGGGCGCTGGGGCGCGAGCAGCCCGACTGGCCCGATGCGTGGGTCCGGGCCACGGCCCGCGAGGGGCTGGAGGCGATGGTGCGGACGGGCCAACCCGGCGACCTGCAGAGGCACTTCGCCGAGTGGGTGGCCGGCCGCGCCCTGTGCCGGGTGATCGGCCTGCCCCCGGATGACCTGCCCCGGCTCGCGGAATGGGCTGACACCGACCTCACCATGTGCATCCCCGCGGAGGTCGTCGCCGAGAACTGGGCCCGCCTGCGGGACTACCTGCTGGACCGGGCCGCCGACCGCTCGCGCCTCCCGCACGAGGGGCTGCTGTTCCGGCTCGCCGACCGCAACACCGGGCCGGGGCGGCTCGACGACCGCCAGCTCGCCAACATCGCCGCGGTGCTGTTCGTCTCCGGGTACGAGGACCTGGCCAGCCTGCTCGGCGTGGCGGCGATCAACCTGCTGCGCCGTCCGGAGGCCGTGCGCGACCTGCGCGAGCACCCGGACCGGATGCCCCGCCACGTCGAGGAGCTGCTGCGGGTCAGCGTCGTCCTTGGCAACGGCCTGGCCCGCATCGTCACCGAGGACACCGAACTCGGCGGGGCGGCCCTGAGCCGCGGCGACCTCGTGCTGCTGTCCACGGACGCCGCCAACTTCGACCCCGAGGCGTTCCCCGGCCCCGACGACTTCGACCCCGACCGCGCGCCCAACCCGCACATGCGCTTCGGGCACGGACCGCACTACTGCCCCGGCGCGTACTTCAGCCGCCGCGTCACGGAGCTGGCGTTCGGGGTCCTGCTCGACCGGCTGCCGCACGTGGCGCTCGCCGTCCCCCCGGAGCAGATCCCGTGGTGCCCGGACCGCATGGCGATCATGCCGGCCCGGATCCCCGTCCGGTGGTGAGCGGCCCCGGACGGCGGGGCCGCGCCGGCCGCGCACCCGAGGCCGCGCGGGCGGCCCGCACGAGTGGAAGGAGGACCGCGTGCCCGTGGAGGGGAGGCGCCCCGTGGGACGGCCGGTGACCCAGCGTCCCCCGGCGGCGCCCGGCCGCCCCCGGCGGGCGCGGGGCACCGGCCCATGAGCCTGGGAAGGACGTACCCGCTCAAGGAGGTCCTCCTCCGCCCGCCCCCTCGACCGGGGGCGCGCACGCACCGCCGCGCTCCGCCGGTTCCCGCGCCGCGGCCCGGGGAGCGGGAACCGGTCGCGAAACGGGGCCGCGCGCCGGCCGGGGTGCGGCCGGCGCGCGGTGCGTGTTCCGGGGCCGGGTGCGCCGCCCAGTTTGGGAAGCGCTTTCCGTGAGGGCGGGGCGAGTCCGTCGCGCCCACGGTCCCGGCGGGGTCCGGAGGCGGGTCAGATCCTGCCGGCGCCGGCGCCGCCGCGCACGATGCTCGGGACGTCCGCCGCGTTGTCCAGCGAGTAGGAGTAGGGCGGAGTGGCGACGCTGCCGTCGGTCTCCACCGCGCCGGAGTTGTCGAGGAAGTTGCCGCGCGCGGTCAGCAGCCCGGGGTCGGAGGAGGCGTAGCCGACGTGTGTGGGGTTGTCGACGTTCTCGAAGTAGTTGTTCTCGACGAGGACCCGGGCGTCCATCGTCGAGGCGACGCCGTACTCCTCGTTGTCGAGGTAGTAGTTGTTGTACACGTGCACACTCGCGGAGAACCGCACGCGCGGGTGGCGGGTCTCGGTGCCGTCGAAGAAGTTGTGGTGGTAGGTCACCCGCAGGTGGCCGGCGTCGGCGGTGTTGCTGTCGCTGTGGCCGACGAGGGACGTCTTGTCGTGGTCGTAGAAGTGGTTCCACGAGATCGTGACGAAGTCCGACTCGCGCTTGACGTCGACCGCGCCGTCGTTTCCGCCGGTGAAGCTGTTGTGGTCGACCCAGACGTTGGTGGAGCCGTCCTGCAGGTTGATCGCGTCGTCGTCCCAGTCGCGGAAGTGCAGGTTGCGGATGATGACGTTGTGGGCTTCGTCCACGTCGATGCCGCCGCCGGTGATGGTGGCGTTGGACCCGACGCCGATGAGCGTCTTGTCCGACGTGATGTCGTTCATGCCGTCCAGCGTCACGGTGCCGGAGACCCGGATGGTCAGCGGGCCCTCGGTCTCCAGCGCGTCGACGAGTGCGGCGCCGGAGGTGACGGTCACGGTGCCGCCGCCGGCTCCGCCGGTGGTGCCGCCGTTCTGGGTGGCCCAGCCGGTCAGGCCGTCGGCGAGCGGGGTGTCGGCGGTGTCGGGGGCCGCGGGGGCGGCGGCCGCCAGGGAGATTCCGGCGGCCAGGGCCGCGACGGCGGCGGGCAGCACGGCGGCGCGGGAACGGCGGGAGGTGGGGGACTGCTGCGCTTTTCGCATGGTGTGTCGATCCTCGGTGGGAAGGCTCACTCGGAAGGAGCTCGTTGAGCGGGGGACACCTGCCGGCGACTCGGCCGCGCCGCCGCGGTGCTCGGACCTGGCCGCGTCGCCAGGTGGTGCCGCCGGGGCCGGTCGCGACCCGGTGTGCCGGCGGCGGACTCGATCGAGTGCTGTAAGCGCTTTCCGAATAGCAAGTTACGTCCGTGTCAACCCGCTGTCAACGCTTGGTTTCGCAGCGCGTCCGATAACCCTGCTCGCGGCCCTGATGACGGGTGGGAACGCTCCCGGGCTGGCGCGGACAGCGCGCCGGGACTCCTCCGCCGGCGGCGGGCGGCGGCCCGGACGCGGGCACACCGACGGGCGGTCCGCCGGCGGGGGACCGCCGGCGGACCGCCCGCGCCACTCAGGCGCCGCGGAGCCCGGTCAGCAGTACTGCGCCTCCTTGCCGATGGCCCGGTACGGGCAGTCGGCGTGGTCGACCAGCTCGAGCACGGCCTCGCGGTTGCGGGCCGTCTCCCGCCCGATGACCTCGTCGGGCGGGTAGAAGCCGCCGCCGGCGGCGCCGGCGGGGTACATCTCGAAGGTGTAGGCGAAGATGCCCTGGTCGCCCCACAGCCAGTCGTCGATCGACCCGTCGGTGATGTACAGGTCGCTGGCCTGCTGCGGCGTGTAGCCGTTGGACTCCGCCATGAGCCGGCCGAGCGCCGCGTGCGCGTCGTAGTCGTCCCGGGTCATGCCGGGTGCCACGTCGGCGTAGGTGTAGCCGTAGGGCCACAGGATCAGCTCGCCGTAGGTGTGGAAGTCGATCGCGATCTCGATCTGCTGCTCGCCGCCGACCACCCGGCCGCGGACGAAGTCGGCGACCACCCGCACCTCGGGTGCCGACTCCGGCGCCGCGCCCCGGTAGGTGCTGCTCGACGGGGTGCCGGAGGAGCCGCCGCAGCAGCCCCACCGGTAGTCCCAGTTGCGGTTGAGGTCGGTCCCCGCGCTGCCCCCGGAGTTCGGCTGGCGGTTCTTGCGCCAGCTCCGGTAGGAGCCGGTGGCGATGTCGTACTCGCCGCCGTCGGGGTTGACGTCGGGCACGATCCAGATCTCGCGGGAGCGCAGCAGCCGGGTGATCTCGGAGTCCGTGCCGTAGCCGTCGGTGAACAGGTCGATCAGGTAGAGGGCCATCTCCACCGTGAGGTGCTCGCGTGCGTGCTGGTGGTGGGTGAACAGCACCTCGGGCCGGTCCTGGTCGGCCGCGGCGTTGTCGCTGATCTTCACCGCGACGATGTCGCGCCCCTCGTAGGAGCGCCCGATGACGGTGGTGCGTACCAGGGACGGGTGGTCGGCCGCCGCCTGGCGGATCGCGGCCATCATCTCGGCATAGTCGTGGTAGTCGGAGTCACTGGGCGGGAAGTCCATCGGGGACGGTTCCGCGATCTCGGTGGTCGGGAAGCCGAGCCGTCCGACGGCGGCCGCCTCCCGCTCCGTGGCGGTGATGACGAGCGCGCCGTCCTCGACGCCGTCGATCGCCGCGCCGGTGCGGGAGACCTCGGTGCGCTCCTGCGGCGTGCTCGGCCCGACGACGCGGTACTGCCGCGCGGCGGGCTCCGCCGCTCCGTACTCGTCGGCACCGGCGCTCGCGTGCGCGCCGCTCGCGAGGAAGAGCGACGTCAGGGCGAGCCACGTGACCAGCCTGCGTCCGTTCACAGAGCCTCCAAGGGGGTGGGGGATGAGGCGCTGAGGCTGTACTCAGTTGCTGAGTTCATTGATGGACGCGCGGGTGGTGCTGTCAATGCGTCGGCATGCCGTCACTCCCCGTGCCGGGCGCCGGCCGGCCGATGACGGGCGGGGAACGGCACGGGGG
>NZ_QEIO01000184.1 GCF_003336425.1 Marinitenerispora sediminis
CCGCGGAACGCGTTGGTGAAGCAGTATCAGCGGTTGTTCGAGTTGGACAATGTGGAGTTGGAGTTCAGTGCGGACGCGCTGGACGCCATCGCCGAGCAGTGCCTGCTGCGCCGCACCGGTGCCCGCGCCGCCCGCGCCGTCATCGAGGAGGTTCTGCTCTCGGTGATGTACGAGCTCCCCGGCCGGGAGGACGTCGCCCGCGTCGTGGTCGGCCGCGACACCGTCCTCGACCACGTCAACCCGACCCTGGTCCCGCGCGACCGGCCCGCGGGCGGTGAGCCCCGCCGGGAGTCCGCCTGACGGCTGGCCGGGCCGCACCGGACCGGCCGCCGGGCAGCCACCGGGCAGCAGGCTCCGCCAACGGGTGCCGCGCCGGGCGCGCTGCCGGGCGTCGCTGACCAGGGGAGCCGGGCCGCTCCGGCCGCCCGGCCGGGGCCGGGCCTTCGGCGGCGGGCCCGGGCGCAGGTTGGTGTAGCTTCTTCACGATGAGTGCGGTGGAGGAGTCCTGGACGCGGGCGCTTGAGCGGATACTCGAACTCACGGTCCTGCTGCACCAGGACGCCGCGCGCGGTCTCGCCCGCGACGGCCTCACCACCTCCCGCGCCACGCTGCTGTGGAAACTGCGCGAGATCGGTCCCGCGCCGCAGCGCCGGCTGGCCGAGGAGCTGGACGTGAGCCCGCGCAATGTCACCGGCCTCGTCGACGCGCTGGAGGCGACCGGATTCGTCACCCGCGAGCACGATCCGGCGGACCGCCGGGCGAGCCTCGTGACGCTCACGGAGCACGGCGCGTCGGTGGTCGAGAGGCTGCGGCGCCAGCGGGATGAACTCGCCCGGGACCTGTTCGGCGCGATGCCCGAGACGCGGTTCGACGCCTTCACGGCCGGCCTGGACGACGTGCTGCGCCGCCTGCACACCCTCGTCGCGGAGGAGGCGCGGGCCGCGGACGGCGCCGCCCCGAGTTGACCGGCGCCGGTGCCCGAGCGGGCACCGGCGGAGGTGCGTGGGGGATCCGGCCACCCGGCCGGGGTGCGGGGCCGCCGGGTCAGCCGAGCTGGCGGAGCAGCGTCGCCAGGTCGGAGCAGATCCACTCCTCGGCGATGACGCCGTCCGCCACGCGGTAGAACTCGTGGCTGGTGTACTCGACGGCGCGTCCCGTGGGCGGGATGCCGTGGAACGTCCCGGTGTGCGTCCCGCGGAAGGTCAGGCGCAGGGCGACCCGGCCGCCCGCGGCCACAACGTCGTCGATCTCGGCCCTGATGTCGGGGAAGCCGTGCCTCATGGCGTCGTAGCCGCGCCGCCACACGTCGAGGCCGCGCTGCTGGGGCGCGCCGGCGAGGTTGATGACGAAGTCCGGGGCCATCCGGGACAGGAGGGCGTCGACGTCGTCGGCGTTGAAGGCGTCGAAGGCCGAGCGGATCAGGTCGGTGTCGGTCGTGCCGGTCATGCGCGCTCCTGTCTGGAGGGACACGGTTTTAATGAACATACAACATTGTGAAGTATGTACATCGTCAACTGGTGCGTCAACCACGATCCAGAAGCGGCGCGTGCGGCTGCCTGACGACTCGGCGCGCGACCTGTGCGACCGCTGGACCCGCACCGCGCACCCCGGGGCCGACCAGGCGTTCGCGGAGAGGTGCTCCATCCGGTCCACCGCCGGGACCCGCGTCCGACCGCCACGACCGGGTACCGGCGCCATCCTTTCGTCGGCGTCGGCTCCGACCTCGGGCCGCGGGTGGCGCTCGACTACCGGGTCCGCGGCCTCGCCGCGGCCCGCCTCCCGCCGACGGCCGTCCGGGGCAGCGGCACCAGCGCTCACCCGCGCCGCACGACCCGGCCCCCGGCCCTTCCGAGGAGCGGCGCTCGGCCCGCCGATCCGCGGCACAGCGGGCCGCCCCTCCGCCGCGGGAAGGGGGGATCAGCGAGCCGTGGCTGCCGGCGGGCGGGAGAGATAGGAACGACGTCATGACAGTTCCGATCAACAGTTCACCGGTGCCCGAGCGGGTCGCCGACCTCGCCGCCGCCCGGGCCCGCCACGGCGACCGGGTCGACTTCCTGCTGCGGGCGCTGCGGATGGGGGACCCGCTCGCCGACGCCGTCATCGCCGAGTTCGACGAACTCGGCCGTCCCGCCCGCACCGCGCTCCAGCGTGGTCTCGCCGAGGGGCGGGCGAGCGTGCCCGACGCCCCGCCGGCCGTCGATGCGCTGCTCGCCCACGCGGAGACCGTGCCCAGCTGGGTCTCCCCAGAGCGTCTGGCCGAGGGCGACCGCATCTCGCTCGCGGTGCCGTTCCCCTGGGGCAACCTGGCCTTCGCCGGCGGTTCGCTGGCCCACACCTACAGTTCTCCCTCGATCGCGCGACTCCTCGTGCGCACCGGCCGGCTGACCTCGACGGCACCGCGCCGCCTCGCCGAGACCGGTCTGTGGAACGGCTCGACGATCCTGCCCGGCGGCCTGCTCCGGGGCGCTCCCGGCTACGTGCAGAGCGTGCAGGTCCGGTTGCTGCACGCGCGCGTCCGGGCTTCGGCCGTCGCGCACGGATGGGACGCCGACCGGTGGGGGGTGCCGATCAACCAGGCCGACGTCGCGCGCACATGGCTCGACTTCACCGTCGTGCCGTTCACGTTCCTGGAGGGCATCGGCTACCGGCTCACCGAAGAGGAGCAGTCCCGCCTCTACCGCTACTGGTGGTACGTGGGCCACCTGCTGGGCCTCGACGAGGAGTCCTTCCTCGGCATCGAGGACCACGAGCAGGCCGGTGCGCTGCTCGATCTGCTCGACTCGACGTCCGGCCCGCCCGACGAGAACAGCAGGGCACTGGTCGGGGCGCTGTTCGACGCGGCGACCGCCAACCTCGCCGCTGTACCGCGGTCGCCGATGGACGCACAGGGCTGGCGCGACCTGCTGCACGCACTCGCCCGTGCCTACCACGGCGTGGACGCCGCCACCGCGCTGGGTATCCCGGAGTCGCCCGTCACCGCGATTCTGCCGCTGCTCGCGGCGGGCGAGGCGCGGGCGCGCCGCTACCAGCCGCATGCCCCCGGAGCGGCGCGGCAGGCCGAAGAAGAGGGCATCGCCGCCGTCCGCGGACTCGCCGCGTCCCTCACCGATAGCACCGCCTACCAGGACCACGCCGCGGCGTCGTGAGCCACTGGACCACATGGATCGGGCTCGTGTTCCCGGACCTCGCGGACCCTGCGACGGTCCGGACCGCCGATCGCCGGCTCGTCCGGCCGACGCGTGTGCCGGCTGGACGACCTCCGCGACCGCCGGAGGTGGTGCGCGGTCGCCGAGCGGGCCAGGCCGGCGAACTCCCCGGCCCGGACACCGCCGCCCGCGCCGGACCGCTCGTTCCCGTCTGCCCCGGCGTGCAGCTCCTCCGCGACGCCTCGCGGGCGGGCGCGCCGCGCAACGCCGAACCCCGCAAGCACAGCGAACTGGCGTGGGCGCCCGCGCACCGGCTTCCGGACGACGTGGTGCCCTACGGCGCCCAGGCCCTCGCCGCCTACCTCGACGGGCGCACCTTCAGCCTGCACGCCTGGCCCGAGGACGGACCAGCCGCGATGCCGCCCGCGGATCCGCCGGGATAAGGGGCACCGGCCGGGCAGTCCCGCTGCGCGCGGCCCCGGACGGGCCGCCGCGCAACGACCGCCGGGAGCCCGCGCGCCCGCTGCGACCGCCTGGCGGCACAGAGCCACGGGCTGTCGTCTCGGTCACCCCTCCGGCCGGAACCCCTCCGGCGTACGCGGGGCGTCGATGGAGCGCGCGAGGTGGTGGTCGAGGAGGTGAGGACCGAGGGCGGCCGCTTCGTCGATGCCCAGGTCGGCCAGGTGGAGAGCCAGTCCGTCCACGACGGCGTGCAGGATCGCCGCCTCCGCCTCCTCCACCGCGTCCGAGATGGCGCGCGAGCCGGTTTCCGGATGCTCGGCCGATGCTCTCCTCGCGCGGATGAGATGGCGGTACAGCTCTCGCTGCCGTGCGGCCGTCCGCCGTTTGAGGTCCGCCAGAGCGGGATCGGTGCCGGCGTAGGCGGAGAACGCGAGCCAGACGCTGAACTCATGGTGGCGCTCGGCGTCCAGCGGGAGGAGTTCGAGCAGGATCGCGCGGGTCCACTCTCGCGCCGGTCCCGACCGCGGCATCGCGGAGAGCCGTCGCTCGACGCGCTCGGCGATGAGTTCCATCGCGTAGCGGAGCATCTCCGCGCGGGTGCGGAAGTAGTACTGCACGGTGCCACCGGTCACCCCGGCTTCGGCGGCCACGGCCCGCACGCTGACGCCGCCGACGCCCTCTCGGACGATCGTGGCCCACAGGGCCTCGGCCACCCGGCGTCTCCCGCTCCCCGTTGCGCGTTCCACACCTCCATCTTACGATCGTATGGGATTCATACGATCGTAAGAGGAGAGTGCGGGATGCCCGAGGCGGACGAAGCGGCGCTCGCGGAAGCCAGGGCGCCGGCCCCCGGCCGCCTCGCGGCCCTCTGGGCCCTCGCCGTCGCCGCGCTGGCCGGCCACAACGCCGAGGAATGGCGGTTCGGCATGGGCGGGTGGATATCCGCCCACCCCTGGCTGCCGGGCAGCTCACTGCACGCCGACCCGACCCAGCTCGCCCTCGCCCTCGCCATCGTCACCACCGCGGTGTTCCTGATCGCCGCCGTCGCGGTGGTCTCCCGGCCGGCCTGGAGCCCCGAAGTACTGGGCTGCCTTAGTTACGCGCTGATGTGCAACGGTGCCGGCCACCTGGTGTTGAGCGCGGCGTCGTGGAGCCTGATGCCCGGCGTGGTCACGGGGGTCCTGGTCCTGCTCCCCGTCGGGCTGCTGACCGTGCGGTCACTCCCGCCCGTGCGCTGGACGGCGCCGACGGTCGCGACGACGGTGATCGCCGCCGTGGGCATGGTGGCCGGATCACTCGCCCTCGCCGACGTGCTCGCCCTGGTCGTCTGAGAGAGCGGTGATCACGGCCGGTGCCCGCTGGGGTGGTGCTGAGGGGACGGTGCGGCGCTCCCCCTCGGCGCGTGGACATCGGCGCGGCCCCGGCCTTCCGCTGGCGGGTCAGGCGCCGGTGCCGCCCGCGGAGGATCCGGCGGGCAGGGAGGGGGAGACGGAACCGCTACCGCCGAGGTGGCGGACCGCCGCGACCAGCAGGTCGGGCTGGCGTTGGCGTGGGCGATGATGGGCTGGCCCCAGTACGCGGGCACGGTCGTCGAGTCCACCGGGTCCGCGTCACCCCGGCCATGCCCTTCCGGGCGAAGGAGCACCGCATGAGCGAAGCCGCGAACCAGGCACCCCATGAGGACACGGACGAGGGACGCGCGGATCCGTTCGTGCGGCTGTCCCTGGAGCGGCTGCGAGAGCGCACCAGCATGAAGTGGCGTACCTATCCCGAGGACGTCCTTCCGCTCTGGGTGGCGGAGATGGACGTCCCGCTCGCAGCGGCCGTCGCCGAGGCCCTGCACAGAGCCGTCGACCTCGGGGACACCGGGTATCCCCACGGTAGCGCCTACGCCGAGGCCCTCGCCGCGTTCGCCGCCGCGCGGTGGCGGTGGGGCGGCCTGCGCGTCGCGGACACGGCGATCGTGCCCGACGTCATGATGGGCATCGTCGAGATCCTTCGTCTCATCACCGGCCCCGGCGATACGGTCGTCGTCTGCTCGCCGGTCTATCCGCCGTTCTACGCGTTCGTCTCCCACGCCGGCCGGAACGTCGTCGAGGCGCGCCTGGGCCCGGACCTGCGGGTCGACCTCGACGCGCTGGAGGACGCGTTCGTCCGCGCGCGGCGCCACGGCCGCCGGGCGGCCTTCCTGATGAGCAACCCGCACAACCCGACCGGTGTCGTCCACACCCGCGCGGAGCTCGAAGCGATCGCCGCGCTCGCCCGCGCGCACGGTGTCCGGGTGGTCTCCGACGAGATCCACGCGCCCCTGGTGCTGCCCGGCGCCGTCTTCACCCCCTTTCTCAGCGTCTCCGGATCCGAGAACGGTTTCGCCCTGGCCTCCGCGTCCAAGGCGTGGAACCTCGCCGGTCTCAAGGCAGCGCTGGCCCTCGCCGGCACCGAATCGGCGGCCGAGCTCCGGCAGATGCCCGAGGAAGTCGGCCACGGTCCCAGCCACCTGGGCGTCATCGCCCACACGGCGGCGTTCCGCGACGGTGTCGACTGGCTCGACGGACTCCTGCTCGGGCTCGACGCCAACCGGAGCCTGCTGGGGCGCCTGGTCAGGGAGCACCTTCCGGGGGTGGGGTACACGCCGCCGCAGGCCACCTACCTCGCATGGCTGGACTGCACCGGAACGGAGCTGTACGACGGGGCGTCCGCCGTCCCCGGTGCCGTGAGCGACCTCGCCGGACCGGCGAAAGTGTTCCTCGACGAGGCGCGCGTGGCACTCAGCTCCGGGCACGTCTTCGGCTCCGGCGGCGCGGGATGGGTGCGCCTCAACTTCGCGACGTCGCCGGCGATCCTGCGTGCGGCCCTCGCGAGGATGGGACGCGTGCTCGCCAGCCGCGGCCGACCGCCGCGCACCTGACGCCGGCCCTTCGGGTCCGAACGGGCCCTCAGACCCGGACGCCGATGGCGTTGGCGCCTCTCGACAGTTCGGGGAGCAGCGGAAGCAGGTCCTCGACGCGGGTCCGCTCCCCGGTCGTGACCAGATTGATGGCCCCCACAAGGGTGCCGTCGGAGTCGTGGATCGCGCGCGTCAGGCTGAGCGCTCCCAGTTCACGTTCGGATTCGGCCAGGTGGTAGCCGACCTGCCTGATGCGCCCGATCTCGGCCCTGAGGTCGTCGGCGTTCTGCGTCCGGCCGGTGGCCAGCCGGACCTGGCCGTGCCTGGTGAGGTAGTCGTCGAGCTCCTCGTCGCCGAACCCGCTGAGCAGCACCTTGCCGCCGCCGACGTTGAGGGGGACGCGGCGGCCGATGGGGAACTGGTATCGGATCGGATCGGTGCCGTCGGCCCGGGCGATGAGGATGCGTTCCTCCCCTGACCGGACGAACACCGAGGAGGTCAGCCCGGTGGTCGCCGACAACTCGGTGAGGACCGGGGTCGCCACGGTGCTCAGCCGGTCGTTGACCACGAACGCGTGCGCCAGTGACAGGATCACCGGCCCCAGCGAGTACCCGAGGCGGTGCTGCAGGATGTAGCCGCGCCGCACGAGCTGGTTGATCGTGCGCTGCGCCGTGGCCACATGCAGGCCGCTCTCGCGGGCGATGTCGCTGAGCCGCATGGGGCCGCGCGCCCGCTCCAGGCATTCCAGAACGTCCAGAGCCCGGTCGAGCGTACGCCCCTGGTTCCCGTTGGTAGCCGTGGCTCCCCATCTCCGTCCCCGCGCGTTTCACCGCGAGGGCCCGCATCCGTTCTTCCGCCGTCTCCGGATGGGCGAGAACCCTGCCGCCCGCGGCGGTTCGGAGCGTCCAGCCGGTCCTCCCAACGTATCGGACGTGTTTCCGGGAGGTTGACACCTCGGAGCGTCGCAGGTCACACTGCCTACCATTCAGCAATAAATCTTATCATCAGATGATAGAGGGTGGGGCATGAAGGTAGGTGTACTCGGGCTCGGCGAAGCCGGTGCCGTCTACGCTGGCGCGTTCGCCGAGGCTGGCTGGACCACCGTGGGGTTCGACCCTTCGGTCGCCACGGGAACCCCGGCCGGCGTGACGCGTGCCGCCTCGGCGGAGGAGGCCGTCGCCGGCGCCGAACTCGTGCTCAGTCTCACGACGGGCGCGCACGCGGTCACCGCCGCCGAATCCGCCCTGCCGGAACTGCGAGCCGGCGCCGTCTACGTGGACATGAACGCCGCCGCGCCGGAGACGAAGGCCGAGGTCGCACGTATCATCGGCACGTCCGCCCAGGTCGTGGACGGCGCGATCATCGGATCGGTACGCAAGTTCGGGCCCCGGGCCAACGTGCTGCTGTCCGGCCCGGCCTCCGGCGAGGCCGCCCGCCTCCTCGGCGAGGTCGGCGCGGACGCGGAGGCGATCGGCGGTGAGGTCGGCGCGGCGTCGCGGCGCAAACTCCTGCGCAGCGTCTTCATGAAGGGCCTTGGCGCGCTCATCACCGAGACGGTGGACGCCGGAGCCGCGGCCGGAGAGGAGAACTGGATCCGCCGCCAGATCGCCGACGCGCTCGCCGACGGCCCCGACGCGCTGGACCGCCTGAACAGCGGCACGCGCCGGCACGCGCTGCGGCGGTCCCAGGAACTCCAGGCCAGCATCGACCTCCTCGACACCCTGGGAGTCGGCGCGCAGGTGAGCCGGGGCGCCGCCGACCGCCACCTCGCCCTGGCCCGCGCGGACCACGGGGACACCCGGCGGCTCATCGACGCCTTCACCGACGTCCCGACCGCCGCCATCGGCGACGGACGCGATCGCCTTGGGTTCGTCTCCGCCCGGATCCGCCCGATCTGGCCCGGCGCGAGGGTCGCCGGGCGGGCACTGACGGTCCTGACCCGTCCCGGCGACAACCTGGCCGTACACCGGGCGCTCAGTGCCGCCGGCCCGGACGACGTCCTAGTCGTGGACGGAGGAGGGGACACCTCACGGGCGCTGATCGGCGAACTCATCGCGGAACGCGCGCTCAACCGCCGCATCCGCGGCATGGTGATCGACGGGGCGGTACGTGACGCCGAGGAGATCCGCCAGCTCGGCTTCCCGGTCTGGGCAGCGGGGATCTCCGCCGCGGGTCCCTACAAGGACGGCCCCGGCCACATCGGCGGAACCATCGCGGTGGGCGGCGCGGTCTGCGCGACCGGGGACATCGTCGTCGCCGACAACGACGGAATCTTCATCGTCCCCCGCCTGGAGGCCGAGCAGACCCTCCGGGCGGCCCGTGACGTCGTCGCCGACGAGGAACGCCGCCGCGCCGCCATCAGACGGGAGCGGCCGTGACCCCCCGCCGCCCGCTCCCAGGCCCTCCCGGCAGTTC
>NZ_QEIO01000185.1 GCF_003336425.1 Marinitenerispora sediminis
CTCCGGCGCCCGCCCGGCCGACCGGAAGAGCGGCACGGGACGGCGGCGAGCACCGTCCCGTGCCGCTCTTCCGGTCGGCCGGGCGGGCGCCGGAGGGCCGGACCCGCCGATCTCGCGATGGGCGGGTCGGCCGCCGCCGCGCCGCCGCATGGCGGGGTAATGCCGGACGGGAGGTAGTTGAACATTCATATTTAGTTTGCCGTCCCACTATCTCGGTCCCGGGCCGTCTGCGAATGAATGTCCGCTGTATGTCGTTGTGTTTGTGTGCCGGACGTGCTCCGAGTGAAGGAGGGATTTCGATTTCTGTGCACGAGCAGAAGTCTGCTGCCCAGCGAACGCAAGGCGATCTTCCCGGAAAGCGGCGAAGAATCGGAATCAACCCGAAGGCGCTGACACATCGGTCGGCCCTGCGGTTGCCGGAGCATCTCAGCCTTGAGGACTGGTTCCAGATCGGCCAGGAGATCACCATCATCTCCGATTCGTCCACCTGGTGGCTGGCCGACTGGCTGGTCTACGGGCAGGACAGGTATCCGGGTCTGTACCGAAAGGCCATTCGGGACACATCCCTGGACTACCAGACGCTCCGCAACTACGCCTGGATCGCGCGCAAGATCCCGCCGGAGCGCCGGCGGGCCAAGCTCAGCTTCCAGCACCACGCCGAGGTCGCCTCCCTGCCGGAGGCGGAGCAGAGCCTGTGGCTGGAGCGCGCCGAACGGGAGGGCTGGTCGAGGGCCCGGCTGCGCCGGGCGCTGCGGTTCGGGGTGGACCGGCAGGGTGCGGGGCGCGGCGCGGCGGCCCCGCGGCCGTTCACCGTGGAGGTGGCACCCGACCGGCGCGACCGGTGGGAGGCGGCGGCGGTCAAGGCCGGGCACTCCCTGGACGAGTGGGTGCTGCGGGCCCTCGACCGGGCGGCCGACGACGCGCTGCTCCTGGGTGAGGACGCCCCGGCCCTGCAGAGCGCGGAACTGGTGTTGCGGGAAGTGGCCGCCACGATATAGCGGCGGCCGCCACGGGCGGGGAGACCCCTGTTCCCGGGATCCCCGGCCCGATAATCGGATATTCGTGACGTATCTGACATATTCTGGCGCGCCCGAGGGGGACGGGGGTTTCGCGGTCCGCCATTCCCGCCGACGTGCGGGGACGCGGCGGGCGGCCGACGCGCTCACCGGAAGCCGTGTCGGTTCTCCCGGTGAATAGCTGTGGCCGCGTTACTGCTTTCCTGGATTTCGCGCCGCTCCGCACCGGCTATATGCCGCCGGTTCCGCGGGCGGCCACCGCGGGGCGGACGAATTCCGGGCCGCTGGTCCGGCAGGTTGACACGGCGCCCGGTCGCGGGGGACGCGTCCGGGCGGCCGGCCCCTCCGCCCCGCGGCCCGCCCGTCGAGAGGGCACGGCGCCGCCGGAGCGGACGGCGGCCGTGCCGTCCGCCCCGGCCTGCGGGACTCACCGCACTGTCAGCCGCCGGACTCCCCGGCGGCCTTGGCCACCGCCTTGCTGACCTCGTCGGGGCCGCCGTAGCGCTGGTCCGGGATCTTCTTGATCGCGTCGATGGTCTCGTCGTCGGCCTTCTGCTTCTTGGCGTAGTCGGCCAGTTCGTCCCTTGAGACCGGGTATTTCATTCCGGACAGCGCCTTCTGCACCTTGATGAACGTGGCCTGCGCCATCGCCGTCACCTTCTCTCTCACGTGTCCTGCCAAGCGCCCGCACGCCCACCGCGTACGGCGTCCAGCGCCGCGGGGCGGCTCACTTGTTGGGGCGCGCGCCGCTGATGTCGGCGAGGGCGGAGCGCGGGTCGCGCTGGCGCGCGAGGTCGCCGATCGAGATGACGCCGACCACGCGGTCGTTCTCGACGACGGGCAGCCGGCGCACGTGCTTGTCGCGCATCAGCCGGACCGCCTCCTCCTGGTCGGCGTCCGGGCTGACCGTGGTGAGCTGCGGACTGCACACGTCGGCGACCCGCTCCTGCTCCAGATCCTTGCCGGCGGCCACGCACCGCACCACGATGTCCCGGTCGGTCACGACCCCCTTGGGGGTCTCGCCCTCGGTGACGATGACGTCGCCGATGTCGCGGTCCCGCATGATCCTCGCCGCGTCGTACAGTGACGCCTGCGGTGGAATCGTCGCCAGGTCGCTGCTCATGATGTCGCGGACCTTGTTCGCCATGTCGGCATCTCCCTCCACGCCCTGCCGAGGGGCCCGCCGGCGCCGTTGCCGGCGGGCCCGGCCGGTGATCCGTCGGCCCCCTACCAGCTCCGTCCGCCCTGAAACCCCGCCAACACCTGGGAACACGCCCTTTCCGGCATTTCGGAAAAGTGGTCGGCGGGCGTTAACGCGTGACACCCCGGGGTAGCTGGCCGCCCGGCGCGCCCACAGTCATGGCGCCGGAGACAGGGAGGGGGTGGCCGGCCATGCCGCTGTCGCGTTACGACCACGACCGGCTCCGGGAGATCGAGGCGAGGCTGACGGCGGAGGAGCCGGCGCTCGCGGAACGGCTCGCCCGGATCGGCACCGACCCGTGGGAGCCGGAGACCGAACCCGTCTCCCGCTGGCCCCTGGTGCTGGTGTGCACGGCGATCGCGCTCGCGAGCGTGCTGCTCGTCCTGGCGACCTCCCTCGGCGCACGGCCGGCCGACCACGCGCGTACCGCCCCCGCCCCGCCGGCGAGCGCCACGCCCGCGCCGGACCACCCGGCGCTCCCGGAGCCCAAGTCGGTGCGGACGGTACCGCCGCTCGGCAAGCCCGTGCCGCGCGAGACCGGCGAGCCGGGCGCCGGGGCGGAGGAGGTGTCATGACCGACGTCGGCCGCGTCCGCCGCGGCCCGCGGGCGGAGGCGGAGGGCCGTCCCGAGACGGGGATGGGCCGGATCATCGTCTCCTGGATCACCAGCACCGATCACAAGGTGATCGGCTACATGTACATCATCACGGCGTTCGCGTTCTTCCTGTTCGCCGGCGTGCTGGCGATGCTGATCCGCGCGGAGCTGCTGTACCCGGGCCTGCAGGTGGTCAACAACGAGCAGTACAACCAGCTGTTCACGCTGCACGGCACGATCATGATGCTGCTGTTCGCCACCCCGCTGTTCGTGGGGTTCGCCAACGTGATCGTGCCGCTCCAGATCGGCGCGCCCGACGTCGCGTTCCCGCGGATGAACATGTTCGGGTACTGGCTGTTCCTCTTCGGCGGGCTGATGGTGGCCGGCTCCTTCCTGACCGCCGGCGGGGCGGCCAGCTTCGGCTGGTTCGCCTACACCCCGCTGTCCGACGTCGTCCGCTCACCCGGTCCCGGCGGCAACCTCTGGGTCCTCGGCCTCATCGTCTCCGGCCTGGGCACCATCCTCGCCTCCGTCAACTTCCTGACCACGGTGTTCGCGATGCGGGCGCCGGGCATGACGGCCTTCCGCATGCCGATCTTCACGTGGAACGTGGTGTTCACCGGCGTCCTGGTGCTGCTCGCCTTCCCGGTACTGACGGGCGCGCTGGCCGCGCTCGCCGCGGACCGCCTCCTCGGCGCGCACGTGTACGACCCCGAGCACGGCGGAGCCATCCTCTGGCAGCACCTGTTCTGGTTCTTCGGCCACCCCGAGGTGTACATCATCGCGCTGCCGTTCTTCGGGATCATCACCGAAGTCATCCCGGTCTTCGCCCGCAAGCCCCTGTTCGGCTACAAGGGGATGGTCGCGGCCACCATCGCCATCACCGGGCTGTCGATGACGGTGTGGGCGCACCACATGTTCGCGACGAACGTGGTCCTGCTGCCGTTCTTCTCGTTCATGTCCTTCCTGATCGCGGTGCCCACCGGGATCAAGTTCTTCAACTGGATCGGCACCATGTGGCGGGGGCAGCTCACCTTCCCCAGCCCCATGCTGTTCGCCATCGGGTTCCTGGTGACCTTCCTGCTCGGCGGGCTGACCGGCGTGCTGCTGGCCTCGCCGCCGATCGACTTCCACGTCACCGACAGCTACTTCGTGGTGGCGCACTTCCACTACGTCGTGTTCGGCACCGTGGTGTTCGCGATGTTCTCCGGCTTCTACTTCTGGTGGCCCAAGTTCACCGGGCGCATGCTGCACGACGGGCTCGGCAAGTGGCACTTCTGGACGCTGTTCCTCGGCTTCCACGGCACGTTCCTGGTGCAGCACCTGCTCGGCGCGATGGGCATGCCCCGCCGCTACGCCGACTACCTGCACAGCGACGGCTTCACCGCGCTGAACATGGTGTCGAGCATCGGGTCGTTCGTCCTGGGCGCCTCCACCCTGCTGTTCCTCTTCAACGTCTGGCACACGGCCCGGCGCGGCACGCCGGTGGAGGTGGACGACCCCTGGGGATACGGCAACTCGCTGGAGTGGGCCACGTCCTGCCCGCCGCCGCGGCACAACTTCCGCTCGCTGCCGCGCATCCGCACCGAGCGCCCGACCTTCGACCGCGACCACCCCCACCGGCCCGAGCGCGGCCGGGCCCCCGCGTGAGGGCGCCACCCGCGCGCACCGTCGTCCATCCGCCATCCGACCGAGGAGAGCACCATGACGCAGACCGTCGCCGAGCACCTCGTCCAGCGACTCCGCCACTGGGGGGTGCGCCGGGTCTACGGCTATCCCGGTGACGGCATCAACGGCATCCTGGCCGCGCTGGGCCGGCCGGGCGAGACCCTGGAGTTCATCCAGAGCCGGCACGAGGAGATGGCCGCGTTCGAGGCCGTCGGGCAGGCCAAGTTCGGGGAGGCGCCCGGCGTCTGCCTCGCCACCAGCGGACCGGGCGCCATCCACCTGCTGAACGGCCTCTACGACGCCAAGCTCGACCACGTGCCCGTGGTGGCGATCGTCGGACAGACGGCGCGCTCGGCGATCGGCGGGGCCTACCAGCAGGAGGTCGACCTGCAGACGCTCATGCAGGACGTCGCGGGCGGCTACGCCTGGACGGTCATGGTGCCCGAGCAGCTCCCCAACGTGCTGGACCGGGCGTTCAGGACGGCGGTGGCCGACCGCCGCCCGACCGTGGTGATCGTGCCGGGGGACCTGCAGGAGGAGGACTACCGGCCGCCGGCGCACGCGTTCAAGAACGTGCCGTCCAGCCGGCCCGGGCTGGCCGCGCCCACGGTCGCGCCGCCGGTGGAGGAGGTCCGGCGGGCCGCGGACGTGATCAACGCCGGGGAGCGCGTCGCCATCCTGGTCGGCCAGGGCGCACGCGACGCGCGGGCCGAGGTGCGCGAACTCGCCGAGGCCACCCGCGGCGGAGTGGCCAAGGCGCTGCTGGGCAAGGACGTGTTCGAGGACGACCCCGGGTACGTGACGGGTGCGATCGGGCTGCTGGGCACCCGGCCCTCCTGGGAGATGATGCGCGACTGCGACACACTCGTCATCGTCGGCTCGAACCTGCCCTACTCGCAGTTCCTGCCCGAGTTCGGCAAGCGGGCGGTGCAGATCGACATCGACCCCCGGATCATCGGGATGCGCTACCCCACCGAGGTCAACCTGGTCGGCGACGCGGCGGCCGCGCTGCGCATGCTGCTGCCGCTCCTGGACCGCCGCCCCCGCGACCGCGCCCGGCGCCGGTGGCGGGAGACCATCGAGCGCAACGTACGGCGCTGGTGGGACACCCTGGAGCGGCAGGCCGTGCTGGACGCCGACCCGGTGAACCCGATGCGGATCTTCCACGAACTCGCGCCGCAGCTGCCGACGAACGCCATGATCACCTCCGACTCCGGTTCCGCCGCGAACTGGTACGCCCGGTTCATCCGGATGCGCGGGGAGATGCGCGGCACGCTCTCCGGCACGCTGGCCACGATGGGCTGCGGGGTGCCCTACGCGATCGGCGCGAAGTTCGCCCACCCCGACCGGCCGGCGGTGGCCCTGGTCGGCGACGGCGCCATGCAGATGAACGGGCTCGCCGAGCTGATCACGATCGCACGCTACTACCCGCGCTGGACGGACCCCCGGCTGGTGGTCTGCGTGCTGCACAACAACGACCTCAACCAGGTGACGTGGGAGGAGCGGGCCATGACCGGCTCGCCCAAGACGTCGTTCTCCCAGGACCTGCCCGACATCGGGTACGCGGCCTTCGCCACCGCGATCGGGCTCACCGGCCTGGAGATCGACGACCCCGACCGGCTCGCGCCCGCGTGGTCCCGCGCACTGGCGGCCGACCGCCCGGTCGTGCTCGACGTCCGCTGCGACCCGAACATCCCGCCGATCCCGCCGCACGCCGACTTCGACCAGATCCGCGACACCGCCAAGGCCCTGGCCCTCGGCGACCCCGACCGCGCCGCCGTCGCGACGAAGGGCGCCCGTACGAAGCTGCGCGAGCTCATTCCGCTCCGCCTCTGAGCACGGCGGCCGTCGGCGGGACCGGACCCGGTCCGGTCCCGCCCTGGGGCGCGGTGGACACGTCGGGGCCCGGCGCCTCTGCCACGTCCAGCGGCGCGTTCCGGGCGCGGGGCCGGCCGGGGGCGGCCAGGGTCTCACCGCGGCTGGGACCGTGCGGGTCGCCGTCGCGTCGGGGCATGCGGCCATCGGGGGCGCGCGGGGAATTCGGACCTGCGCGTGTGGTGCCGTGATCGGGCGCCACCGGTTGATCCGTGCTCCGGCCGGGCGGCCGCTGGCTGCTTACGGCCGCTGGCCAGGGCAGCCGCCCCCCCGTCGGGCGCTAGCGGCGCAGGTCCCGCAGCAGCTCCGCCACCACCGGCCCGCCGCCGTCCAGCGGCCGCCGCAGCAGGTCGAGCCGTTCGCGGGCGGCGGGGGAGCGGCACCACCGCCACAGCTCGTCCAGCCGCTCCCGCGGTGGCGCCTCCCCGGCGCGGGGAACGACGGCCACCGGCCACTCCCAGGCCCGGCCCTGCGAGCGGACCTTCGCGCCTCCCGCCACCGGGTCCACGGCGAGCGCGGGCACCCCGTTGCGCAGCGCGAGCACCAGGCCGTGCAACCGGGTCGTGACCACCAGGTCGACCCGCCGCACCAGCGCGTCGAACTGCGGCAGCGTCGCGCAGTGCCGCCAGTCGTGCCGGTCCAGCCGGGTGTCCAGGGGAACCCGGGCGCAGTCGCGGGCGGTGAGCCACGCGGCGAGCCGCCGGTGCACCGCCTCGTGCCCGGATCGCACGCCGTACTCCGGCTGCTCCGGAGCCGCCGTCACCCCCACGACGGGCACCGCGCCCCCGCGCGGTGCCGCGTGCGCGAGGTCGGGCATCGCCGCCGCTCCGGGCCGGTCGCGCGCGATGACCCGGTGGAATCCGCGCACGGCGGGGTCGTCGGGGTCGACGACCGAGACCCCCGCGGCGATCCGCCGGCAGCGTGCGTAGCGCTCGTGCAGCGCGCGCACCTGCCCGCCGTGGGCCGGACCGCAGACGAACAGCAGGTGGCTGTAGTGCTCGGCGGCGGCGTCCTCCAGCCGTAGACCGTCGGGCCGGAAGGCCGGGCTCCACGCGACGTCGCAGGCCAGGCCGGCGCCGCGCAGCGCCGCCGCCACGGTCGCCGCGCTCCCCACGTCGCCGGCGGTGGCCTCGCCGTGCAGGAAGGAGAACCATCCGGTGATGAGCACCCGCATGGCCGTGCGTCTACCCGCCACAGGCCCGAGTAACGGGACGTACGCCCGGGGCCGCCACCGGGACGGGCCGAGTGCCCGCCGCCCGCCGGCCGGACCGTGTCGCTCGCCCGGTCGCCCGCTCGCCCGCGTGCCCTGGGGCCCCGGCGGCCAGGGCGGTGGCGGTCCGCGGGGCGGGTATGCCGGATGGCCGCTCGCATCGCGCGGCCGGGGAGGCCGCCGGGGCCGGCGACCGCGACGCGTGTTGCGTCCGGCGCCGCCCTCCCTCCGCAGGCGGGAGGGAGCTCTGCCCGCCCTGATCAGTGGCCGTCCAAAGGGCGTGCCCCGGAGGACTAGCATTGCCGGAATCGATCTTGTCTCGGAAAGGAACACGGCATGCCGGCGATCGGGGTCACAACAGCTCGGCTGACCACTGAGTACGTCGAGGGCTTCAGCCTGGAACTCCTCCAGGCCCGATCGCCGTACGTCGAGAAGTTCTTCCCGGCCGACGACGTCACCGTGCACCTCATTCCCGGAATCGGGGACACGGCCGAGAAGGCGGCCCTCTACCTCCGCCGCCTCGACGGGCTGCTGGTGACCGGCGGCAGCGACATCAACCCCGAGGCCTACCGCGCCCCCCGGGACCCGGCCACCGGCCGCGGCGACGCCCAGCGCGACGCCGCAGAGCTGGCGCTCACCAAGGAGGCGGAGCGGCGCGGGATGCCGGTGCTCGGCATCTGCCGGGGCATGCAGATCCTCAACACGCACCGCGAGGGCACACTGCACCAGCACCTGCCCGACGTCGTCGGCACCGACATTCACCAGGCGTCCTCGACGCGCTTCTCTGAGCACCCGGTCACCCTGGACGAGGGCAGCGCCCTCGCACGCGCCACCGGGCAGTCGCGCGTCACCGTCAAGACCTACCACCACCAGGGCATCAAGGACCTCGGCACCGGACTGCGCCCGGTGGCCTGGGCCGAGGACGGCATCATCGAGGCCGTCGAGACCAGCGGAGCGAAGGGCCGGCAGCCGGGAAAGTGGGCCGCGATGGGGGTGCAGTGGCACCCGGAGGCGGGCGAGGGCGACGTCCACCGCGCGCCCTTCACCTGGCTGGCCGAACGCGCCCGAGAGTACGAACGGAGGGCGGCCGGCCATCCCACGCGCTCGCGCTACGCCGGCCAGGGGGCCACGCTGCGCACGGCACTCGGCAGGCGGGCGGCGTCCCCGAACGCCGCTTCCCCGTGGCGGGCCCACCAACGCTTCATCCAGCGCCGCGGCGCCGCGCAGTAGCAGCGGCCAGGGCCGGCACGGTCACGGCCGCGCCGCCGCCCGCGTCCAGCGCAGCACCGGGGGACGAGCCCACCGCCCGGCCGGACTCGCCCCCACAGAGTC
>NZ_QEIO01000186.1 GCF_003336425.1 Marinitenerispora sediminis
GGCCGGGCCTGGGCCGGTGTCCGGGAACGGGTGGTGCGGCCAGGGTCCGTCCGGTGGTGGGGTGGTCATGGTTCTCCTCGGGGTCGCGGTGGTCAGCCGGAGCGGCGAAGCACCTCGGCCGCCACCCGGGCCGCGGTGGTCCGGGACGTCTCGGCGAGCCGGCGGGGGTCGATGGTCGTCGTGCGGGCCAGGTGCCGGTCGTGCCGCAGCCGGAACACCGCGGCTCCGCCGTCGCGCAGGATGTCCGCGGTCGACGGGAAGTTGAAGGCGCGGTCCTCGTTGGGGACCTGGTCGACGAACACCACGACGGTGCGCGCGAGGACGGACTCGTCGCTTGCGGCGATCATCCGGTCCAGCGCCCAGCCGACTCCGGCCGCGCCCTCCCGGGTGGCCGTCTCCACCAGGACGTGGGCGTGCGCGCTCGCCAGTGTGGCGCGGTCGAGGTCGGCCGCGGGCCGGGGGCCGCGGCCGATCAGCGTTACGCCGAAGAACCGGGTGAGCGGCAGCACCGCGTTCGGCAGCACCTCCGCAGGCATCGCGGCGCCGGCGCCGCGGTCCCCACCGGGCAGCAGCCAGACGCGCTCGCGGGCCGGGGTCAGGCTGGGCTCCAGCTGCTCGAAGGAGTCCGCCTCGATCCTGGCGCCCGCGAGGTCGGCGAGGGACACCCGCGGCCGCACGCCGAACCGCAGGGCGAGCGTGCCCCGGTCCGGGACGAGGTCGACGGCGAGCACCCGGTCGTGCCGGTAGTGGGCGAACGCCATGGCGAGCAGCGCGATCAGCACGCTGCCGTCGGCCTCCCCCCTGGGGCTGCTGAGGACGACGCGGCGCCCGGTCGTGATCGGCCGCTGCAGCGCCCGCCCGGACTCGATCACGCCGACGACGTCGTCCGGGGGCCGGAACGTGCGCACGACCGCGCGGCCGACCCGGCGCGGCAGTGAGTCCCCGCGGTCGGCCGCCGTGGCCACGCCGCCGGCGGATGGCTCCGGAGAGTCGCCCATCGCCGTTCCTCTCCTCCCGGAAGGTCGTGGGTCAGAAGGTGTTGAGCAGGCGTTCGTAGGTGCCGAACACCCCGATCGCCACCGGGATGAGGGCGACCACCGCGACCGCCTCGAACCGGCTGGTGATCCGCCGCAGCCGGGCGCGGACGTACTCCGGCGGCTCCGCCGCGAGCACCGTGACCGGGATCGCCAGGCCGGCCACGAGCAGCCCGAGCGCCGTCCAGAACGCCCAGGTCGCCTGGTCGGCCCCGGCCAGGGCGGCGCTCACCAGTACCACCAGGGACGCGGCGATCAGGGCGGCCTTCTCGGCGATCAGCGGGTAGAAGCGGGAGCGGCTGGCCAGCACCACCGCGAACAGCAGGGAGAGCGCGGCCGTCCAGCCGTCGAGCTCCACCGCCAGCGCCAGGCCGGCGACCGCGGCGGCGACCGCCACGGCGATGATGGCCGCCGTCATGCTGCGGTGCGCGCTGACCAGCGCGGTCAGCACGTCGGTCCGCGCCACGGTCGCGCCGGCGCTGCGCCGGTCGTCCAGCGCCGTGAGCCCCGACAGGGTGAGCGCGATCCGCAGCAGCAGGCTGAGCAGGACCACGCACGCGACCACCGTGACCGCCGCGACGCGGGCCGCGTCCAAGCCGAGCAGCGCGCACACCGGCCACAGCAGGGCGAGCAGCAGCGCGATGCCGCCGCCGACCACGCCGCCGCGGCCGAGGGGGGAGGTCAGCCCGAGGGCGACGAGGAGCAGCGCGACGACGATCGCCAGCGCGTCCCAGCGCACCCAGCCCGGCCAGCCGTAGAGATCGGCCGCGAGCCACAGCGCGAGGCAGCCGAGCACGGCGCCGCTGACGGAGAGCGCCGTGCCGAGGGACTCCCGCCAGGTCGGGCCGATGGCCGCGCCGCTGATGCCGAGCAGCACCGCCATGGCGGCGACGGCCACGACGGCGGTTCCGCCGCCCAGGCCTGTCCACAGCAGGACGCCCAGCCCCAGCCACAGCACGGCGGCCGCGCAGGTGGCGGTCCATCTGGCCGCCGCCGGCGTCCACCGCCCCGCGTGTCCGTCGAGCGCGTCGCCCACCGCTTCGGGGACCTCGTGGACGACGGGCGCGGGCAGCGGCTCGTCGGCGCGGACCAGCCGCAGCACCGACCCGTCCGGGACGCTCCGGCCGGCGAGCGTGGCATCGCCGTCCAGGACGACGCCGGCCGCGGTGGTCAGGTGCAGCGGCTGCGCCGGACTGGACACCGGGTCGCCGAGCAGCTGGAGCACCTCGGGCAGCAGCGTGCCGATCGGCTCCTGGGCCGGCAGGACGGCATCGACCCTGCGCCGCTCGCCGACGAGTGTCACCCGGCTCCAAGCGGTCATCGCGCCCTTCCTATCGCTTCCCGGCCCCGCTCCCGGGCGGGGAGCCGGCCGAACTCGCGGCTACTGGGGGACATCCGTCACCGCGATCCGTTCAAGGTATCCGTTGCTCAGCAGCCACCGGATGCTCGGCAGCTCGGGGGGCTGGCTGAACCCGTTGGCGGTGACCCGGAACCGGAGAGCGCCGCCCGGGCTGCCGGCGGTGGGCGGGGAGAACGACGCGGTGGCCCGGAACGGATAGATCACCCGGTAGCGGTGATAGGCCTCGGCCCCGGGCACGCCCGCGTCGGCGGACTCCGGAGCGGTGCGCACGTACTCCGGGAGGCCGCGCTCCGCGAACGGCGTCCCGTCGGGGAAGAGCAGGGACCCGCTCTCCGGGCCGAACGCGTCGACGACCTGCCCCGGTTCGAAGGCGTGCTGGTAGGAGCCGCCGGCGCCGCCGGAGATCCGCTCCCCGGCCTCGGTGACGAGTTCGGCGTTCTGCTCCGCTGCTGTGCGCTCCTCCTCGGCCCCCAGCCGCTCCGGGACGGACTCCGTGGTGACGAGCTGCTGGTAGAGCCAGCGGGCGGCCTCGTCCACCGTCACGAACTCCGCCCCCGTGCGGCCCTGCTCGAACTCGATGATGCCGACGGAGAGGCGGTCGCCGTCGTCGGTGACGAGGTAGTAGCTGGCGACGCTGCCGGCCGGCGGCCGTGGCTCGTCCGGAAGGACGTAGAGGTCCGAGGGGACGCCCGCGCGGTCCAGCTCCTCGCGCAGCATGGGGAGGGTGACCTCCGTGCCGACCCAGCCGGCCGGCAGCGGAGGCGCTGTGACGTTGGGCGGACCCGCCGCCTGCTCGCGCTCGGTCTCCTGGTCGCGCAGCTGGGTGTTGAGGAAGGACCAGCCGACCGTTCCCGCGCACAGCACCGCCGAGACGCAGAGGCTGACGACGATGCGCATGATGTTCTCGTCGAGCCGCCTGCGGGTACGCAGCGTGCCGAACAGCGCAGCCTCGCGGAGCCGCTGACGGCGGACGGCGACCGACTCCAGCAGCTGGCTGTCGTAGTCGCGTGCCATCGGGGCCCTTCAGTGTCGGGGGTGTCGCGGGGAGGCACCGGGCGTGCGCTGCGGGAGGGGCGCCGGCCAGCCGGCGCCCCTCCCCAGGCTCGGCGTGTGCGCGTCGGTGCTAGATGGCCTGCACCGCCGCGCCAGCACGGCTCAGCGCCTGCTGCGCGGTGCCGTCGTTGCTCTCCAGCGTGTCGCGCACCAACCGGATGATGTCACGCACCTCGTTCGCGGCGTTGTGCCACTTGAGCTCCTTGGCGCTGTACTCGTCGGAGACCCCGGTGGCCTCGAAGTCGGCCATGGCGTTGCTCACGTCGACGTCGTGGCTGCCGATGATGGCCTCCAGCGCGCCCATGACGGCGTGGATGTTGGTCTGCGCCTCCTGCGAGGCGCCGATGTCGTAGCTGTTGCGTCCGTCGCTCATCGGGTTCCCTCCCGGTCGTGCGATCAGGCCGTCCGGAACTTGGCGGCGTCGAAGTTGGCCGCCCCCATGTTCTGGCGGGCGTCCTCGGCCATGGTCTGGTTACCGGTGGAGAAGGCCGTCTGCATCCCGCGCTGGCCCTCGTTGATCGATCCGAGTCCCGCGTTCAGGTCCGCGGTGATCTGCTCGGAACGGGCCTTGAACGAGTCGAAGGCCGCCTTGCCGGCACCGTTGAACTTGCCCACCAGGGGTTCGGCGGCCGAGATCAGCTGCTGGATGAGCGTGCCCAGGTCCTGGTTCGAGACCGAGGTGTTGCTGGCAAGGGTGGTCAGGGTCTGCTCGCCGTAGTCCCATCGAGACATGTGTTCACCTGTTCCTCGGTTGCCGCACCGTCGTCCGTTCTCTCCCTACTCCGCAGACGGACGCCGGATACCGCTGGTTCCCCCGAAACGCGATCGCTGACCGCCCACATGCGGCCGTTCATGTCCATTCGGGTAAAGGATATTTATAATACAGGTAATGGGAGGTTGACCGGGGTTCTTTCGGGGTGTGCACAGGGGGCGGGGACGTGAAGTTCGAAGTCGTCGAACCGGCGGACTGGGACGGCACGGCGGACGCGGGCGAAAACGCTGGTGAAACGCCGGAGGACGGGCCGGCCGCGGCCCCGGAGCAGGCGGAACCGCAGGAGCCGCAGGCCCGGCTGCGGGCGTCCACGGTCCGGTTGCGCGACCAGGTCCGCCAAGACGCCGCCGGGCTCGGCGACAGCGTCGCGCGGCTCATGTCCCGCGTCAGCGATATGGAAGCGCGGCTGGCCGATTCCGGTCACGTTTCCGCGGGGCGGCCGCCCGCGAATTTCCGGGCCGACAGATTCGGAACCGCCGGGCGGTAGCGCGGCTCCAATTCCACAGGGTTGCGGGCCGGCGGCATTTCGCGCCGGCCCGCTCACGGGAGGGACAGGCTCACATGTCTGGATGGGACATCGACGCCCCGGCGGTGGGCACCGTGATGACGACCGTCGGCGGCTACGTCCAAGGCGATGACGGCACCGGCGGTCTCGTCGGCAAGATCACGACGTTCGCCGGCAACGTGGAGAACGCGGGGGCGCAGGCGGCGAGCGGTCCGATCAGCACGGCGCTGGGCGAGTTCGTCGAGGAGTACGCCGGCAAGCTGCAGAGCATGGTGCTCAAGAGCGCGAGCGCGGTCGGCGGGTGCACCGAGGCGACCATGGCCTACCTGGACGGCGACCTGGAAATGGCCGCGACCGCCCAGGAAGGCGCGGGAAGGATCGACGCATAGCGGACCGCGTCGGCGGCTCGCTGTCCTGGGCCCCGCGTCCGGATTTCCATACACGACGACTTGATCGCGAGGGCGCTGTTCTCAACGCCCGAACATCCGTGGCATCGGCGAGCGGGGGAATGTCTCACCGCTCGGCGGCTGAATTCGAGGGGCAGCGGCGTTGAGCGACGGCGTGATCGATCCCGGAGCGATTCCCATTCCCCCGGTGGACCCGGACGAGGTCGAGGCCGCTGGCCGGGCCCTCAAGGGGGACGGCGAGGGCATCGCGCAGACGGGACAGGACATCAAGTCGGCCTGGGGCGGGTTGGCGGGCAACTACATCGCACCGGAGGCCGACACCCTGCTGGCGGCCGTCGATCCGGTGGCGACGGCCGGCGACGACTTCGGGTCGGCGACGGGGACGGTCGGGGACGCGCTGATCGACTTCGCCGAAGAGGTGCGGCCGATCCTGGCGCGGCTGCGGAGCCTGAAGACGGACGCGCAGAACTTCGTCGACGGCATCCGCGGCGACGACGACTGGCGCAAGGACGAGGACAAGGTCAACGAGCACAACGGGCTGAACGACGACGTGCTCGCGGCGGTGAACGACTACCAGGCGGCGGAGCGCACCTGCGCCAACGCGATCACCGCGATCTTCGGCGGCACGACCTTCGTCGCGCTGAACCCCGACGGGGAGACCGTGCTGGGGAGCGGCGAGGAGGCGTACGGCTTCACCGAGGCGCCGCGGGGCGTCGAGACGCCGTGGGCCACGCCGCAGGAGTACGACGCCCCGTGGTACGAGGACGCCTGGAACGGGATCGCGGACTTCGGCATCGGGATCGCCGAGGACCTCGGCGGGCTGGTCGGGCTGTACGGCGAGAACGGCTGGGGGGTCAGCTCCTGGAGCGAGTGGGGCGACAACCTCGCGGCCAACTACGGCGGCATGCTCGAAGGCTTCGGCGCGCTCGCCGGGTTCTACGGTGAGAACGGCTGGGGGGTCGGCTCGTTCGGGGAGTGGTGGGGCAACTTCTCGACGGGCTGGACGGAGTTCGCGCACGCCATCGTGCCGTGGCGCGAGTGGGGCGACCGGCCGGGGTACGTCATCACCCAGAGCGTCCTCAACATCGGCAGCATGTTCGTCGGCGCCGGCCTGGTCAAGGGCATCATCCAGGGAGGCCGCCGCGCCGGAGGTGGTCCCGACGCCGACGCCCCCGACGGCCCGTCGACCAACCGGGTGGACACCGACGACGTGCCGATCGGCCAGCGCCCCGAGGACATGCCCTCCACGCAGGAGCTGAGCGAGGCGCTGGACGGCCTGGAGGTCGACGCGGGGCGCCTGGACGGCCTCAACGACGCACTGGACGACGCGGCCGGGCTCTCCGAGCGCCAGCCGGCCCCGGTCGGGGGTGGGGAGCGCCCGGACGGCGACAGCTCGTCGGATCGGCAGCCGGGCAGCGGCGACGGACCGTCCGACTCCGTGCCTCCGTCCCCGGATTCCTCGGATTCTCCGAGTGACCGCAGCGGTTCCGAGTCTGAGGACGACGGGCCTCACGGCGACTCCGCTCCGGAGGAGGACGGCCAGTCCGTAGACCGGACCCCTGCCGACGAGAACGGCGACCGGCAGCCGGCCAACGATGGCCCCGACGGTGAGTCTGGCGACGACCGCCGTGAGGAGGGCCAGGACAACCAGCAGGACGGACAGTCAGAGCCCTCTCCCGATGCGGATTCTCCCGAGAGCGGAGACCCAGCAGACGAGGGCGGCGACGGTGGCGGCGACGGCCCCGGGGACGGGAACGGCGATGGCTCCGGTACGGACGCGGGGGATGGCGGCCCACAGCGCCTCCCGTCCGACAGCCGGGCTGGTCAGATTCTGGAAACACTTGATGAGTCCCGTGTGGAACGCAATGGCGATGGTCTTATTGAGAGCGTCGACGGTAAACCCGTCAACGAATATCTCAGTGAGGTGCTGCAGGGCCGTGCGGATGATATTCGCGGTATGGTGGAACGGGGTGAGATCACCAAGGGTTCGTTTGGTGGTGGCACGGGGGTGAACTCCGTGGTGATGGACAGGCGTACCGGCGAGCTCGTTGAAGCGTACAATGGCCGGCGGAACGACATTATTCCCGAGGAGAGGGTCCATCCGCTGCTCAGGGAACGGATGGAGCAGATGCGGGAAAATGGGCCGTACGATGTGTACGACCGTCGGACTGGTGAAATCGTCGGCCAGTCGGAGTTCCCGTTCAATGACCACCCGCTGCGGCATGCGGAGGTCAAGGCGATCAACGAACTGCTCTGGGGGAGAGGAGGGGACGTTGGTCCGGAAGTGTTCTCGGACTTCCAGATTGATAATTCCTTCCCGCTTTTCAAGGCGGGGCCGCAGTCGTCGCCTTGTTGTGCCAACTGCACGAGAATGGTTGACGGGGCGGGAAGTAACCCGGGAATGCTTCCGTACCCGCCGGGGCACCCTAATTATCAAAGGATTGACGAATAGCTGATGAAGCGCGTTCGTGACGATGAAGTCGATGGTGATGAGTTCGGCACTCTCCTGTACGAGGGGGAGCCGTTTACTGGTGAAGTGGTAGAGGCTGCCCCGAGCGGCCAGATTATCTCCTTGATGACGTACAAGGACGGGTACGAGGACGGGCCCTGGTTGGAGTGGTATCCGGACGGTTCTCCCCGTATTGAGGGGCAGAATGTCTTCGGCAAGGGGGCTGTGGGCAGGTGGAGGGAATGGTACTCCAATGGTCAGTTGGCCAAGGATCAGGAATTCGATGAGCGGGGAAATGAAATATCAAGGCGTCAGTGGGATGAAGATGGTAACCTCGTTGAGGATGTGATGTATCGGAAGTAATTGGTGGGTAGTGGAATCGCAGCAGGAACTCGCCGACCGGATCCTGGCGTTCGACCTGTCCACGGGGGGACGCCAGCGCAAGTCCCCGGTGGTGCTCATGCGGGAGTACCTCCGTCGGCGGGCGTGGTGGGCGCGCGAGGTGGAGGGGGCGGGCTGGCCGTTCGGCGACCTCGCGGCCGCCATCGACCCCGCGGTGCGGGCGGATCCCGAGCTCGTGCACCGGGTCAGGGAGAGTTTTCCTTACTGGGTCTTCGGAATGGTCCTGGATACCTGCGAATGGGCGCTGCACTTCCGTGCTCTGCAGGAGTCCGGAGCGAGCCTGCCTGACCTGCCCGACCCGTTCGAGCCGCTGCTGCTTATGTACGAGCGCGGCGACGGCTTCGCATGTCCCAGCCTTCCTTCATCGACGTCGCCGGCACCGGCGTCCGCCGGGGCCGCCTCACCGACCACCTCGACCCGGAGCCCCGCGCGCCCATGGACCCCGCCGAACTCGACGCCCTGGACGCGCCCGCCCAGTGACGCGGCGGGCGTCCACAGCACCCCGTCGCCCCCTGACCTGGTAACACAAGGAGAACCGTGTACCCC
>NZ_QEIO01000187.1 GCF_003336425.1 Marinitenerispora sediminis
GGGCGGGGCGGTCAGGCCGGGCGGCCGGCGGCTACCCCAGGACGACGGTGACCTCGGCGACCACGGCGCCCTGCTGGACCGCGGTCATCCGGTGCCCGCCGGCCGGGGCGCTCGCGGGCGCGCGGCCGGCCGTGAGCTCCACGGGCGCGTCGAGCTCGGCGAACTTGCGGAACTCCCCGTTCAGCCGCACCACCCGGTCCGGGCCGGCGTCCTCCGCGAGCAGCAGCGCGCACTGGCGGGCCGCCTCGCTGAACACCATCGCGGGCACATGGTCGTAGGGGTGGTCGTACATGCTCCGGTTGCGGAAGCTGCGCGGGCTGAGCGCGGCCGACAGCCCCTCGTCGGAGCGCCGCACGGCGTCCAGCACCACGTTGACCGGGTCGCGGCGCCCCGCGTCCGCGGGCGGCAGCGGGGTGCCCGCCGGCTCCGCCGGCAGCGTGAACGCGGTCGGCACCGGGCCGCCGCGCTGCATGGCGCGCAGCCGGTGGTACTGGTCGGTCGGGGTGGCGCTGACATCCATGCCGAGGCGGCCCAGCGGGCTGCCGTCGAGCTCCAGCTCCATCTCGAACACCAGCCGGCGCACGTGCCCGCCCCGTACCCGGCGCCCGGTGACGTCGCCGTCGATGCGCAGCCGCCCCGGGCGCTCGCCCTGGGCCAGCGCCGCCGGGTCGGACAGCTCCACCGACCACGACGTCACCATGAAGGTCGTGGCGCTCGGCACCCCCTGGTGCACGTGCGCGGCGTGTGTCACGGCCTGCCGGCAGCTCTCCAGCACCAGCAGCGTGTCGTACCACCTCGGCCGCTCCAGGTGGTCGCCGTAGTAGGCGTGGCTCGGCGGGAGCTGAGCCGCCGAGGTGAAGCGGGTCCCGTCCACGCGGTGGCTGTCGGTGAGGAACACCTCCGACAGCGCCCAGCGGTGCACCAGCCCGCGCGGGACGGTGCGGTCGTAGCCCAGGGGCGGCGGCTGCTCGTCCGGGGCCGCCAGCGCGGCCGGCGGCGAGGTGAGGGTGTCCATGGTGTCTGCCTCCAGAAGGAATCGGGCGCCCGGCGGGCGCCGGCGGAAGGTGGGGCGGGGCGGGCTCAGGCTCCCGGTTCCGCGGCGTCGGCGGCGCGCCGCACGACCAGGCAGCCGACCTGCCCGTCGGGGCCGACCGCCGTGACCAGGCCGGTCCCGCCGGGCGCGGTGCCGTCCCGCCAGCAGGCCAGGAGCGCGGCCAGGTGCAGCGCCGCGCCGGCGCTGTGCGTCTCGCCGAGCACCGACTGCGCCGCCAGCCGCGGCGGGCCGCCGTCGCCGAACACCCGGCGCAGCGCCCGCTCCTCGACCGCGGACCAGCCGCGCCGCCCGGCCGCGCCCGGGACGACGACCGCGACGTCTTCGGCGGCCACGCCGGCGCCGCGCAGCGCGTCGCCGACGCACTCGGCCAGCCGCCGGCCGACGGCGGCGGCCCCCTCCGCCGGATCGGTGGACCGCAGCTCGCACGCCAGCAGGTGCCCGAGCGGCGCCGGCCCGTGCGGCCGCGCTCCGGCGCGCTCCAGGACGAAGACGGCGCTGCCCTCGCCCACGGCGACGCCCGGCCCCAGGGCGCCGGTGCGGTACCAGGCCCACGCCGACTGCGCGCTCAGCTCCTCCACACCGCCCGCGAGCAGCCGGTCGGCGTGCCCGCCCAGCAGCGCGTTGCGGGCGAAGCGCAGCGCCGACAGCCCGGCGACCGGGCCGCCCGAGAGCGTGGAGTTGACCCCGGTCAGCCCGTAGCGGATGGCGCTCTGCCCGGCGGGCGAGTTCATCAGCGTGCCGGGGAAGTGGCTCGGGTTCACCATGTAGGGGCGCTCCTGGACGAAGGTGTCCCGGGTGAACTCCGCGAGGCGGCGCACGCTGCCGGTGCCGGTTCCCACGACGATGCCGGTGCGCCCCCGCGCCTCCTCGTCGAGCGGCCCGGCGGTCCGCGCCAGTCCGGCCAGCGCCTCCCCGCAGGCCGCCATCACCAGCTGGTCGGACCGGGTGAGCCGGCTCAGCCCCTTGCGGCCCAGGCGCTCCTGCGGGCGGAAGTCCGCCACCGGGCGCACCTCCAGCGGCGGGAACGGCTCCCCGCCGGGGCCGTCGGGTGCGTCCGGCCCGGAGGCGGCGGAGCCCTCCGGCGCGGCCAGCGCGGCGGCCAGCGGGTCCAGCCCGCTGCCCGCCGGGCTGAGGACCCCGCAGCCCACGATGTCCAGCACGGCCGCGGTCATGGGGACACCTCTCCGAAGACGGTGATGGCGTTGTTGCCACCGAAGGCGAATCCGTGGTTCTGCACGACGCGGGGCCGCTCGGTGCGGGCGGTGACCGGGACGCAGTCCAGGTCGGCGCCCAGCTCCGGGTCGACCTCGCGCACGGTGGCGCTGGGCGGCAGGAAGCCGCTGCGGATGGCGACGCAGCTGACCAGCGCCCCGAACCCGGCGGCGGCGCCCATGGTGTGGCCGAGCATCGACTTGATGGAGCTGACCGGCGGCAGCCGGTCCCCGAAGACCTCGCGCAGCGCGGCGACCTCGGTGCGGTCGTTGGCCGGGGTTCCGGTGCCGTGGGCGCACACGTAGTCGACCTCGTGGGGTTTGACGCCGGCGTTGCGGTGCGCGCGGCGGACGCACTCGGCGATCGAGGCCGCGTCCGGGTTGGTCATGTGCCGCGCGTCGCAGGTCATGCCGTAGCCGAGCACCTCGGCGTAGATCCGCGCTCCGCGCTCCCGCGCCGCCTCCAGCGGCTCCAGGAGGAGGGCCACGCCGCCCTCGGCGGTGACGATCCCGTCGCGGTGCGCGTCGAAGGGACGTGGAACGTCCTCGGCGAGGGCGCCCAGCCGGTGGAACCCGGCGTGGGTGGCGCGGTTGGAGGCGTCGGCGCCGCCGCACAGCATGATGTCGGCGGCGCCGGAGCGCACCTGGTCGTAGCCGTAGCCGATGGCGTAGTTGCTGGCGGCGCAGGCGGTGCCGAGGGTCTGCGCCTCGCCGGTCAGCCCGAGCTCGGCGTTGGCCGCGGCGGCGATCCGGCCGGCGTCGGCCTGCGCCACCGCGGCCGGGTCCAGGGCGGCCAGGCCGTCCTCGACCCACTGCTCGGCCAGCCGGCCCAGTACGGCGGACTCCCCGTTCGTCGTCCCGAAGCTGCTCCCGGCGCGGGAGCCGGCCAGCCGCTCCGGGTCCATCGCGGAGTCGGCGACCGCCAGGCGGGCGGCCGCGGCGGCGAACTGCGCGCTGCGGCCCCACCGCCGGGGATCGATGCGGCGCAGGTGCTCCTCGGGGCGGAAGCCGCGCACCTCGCCGGCGAGCGTGCGCTCGAAGCCCGCGGAGTCGAACTGCTCGATCGGCCCGATCCCGCTGCGGCCCGCCCGGAGCGCCTGGGCGACGGCCTCGGCGCCGATGCCCAGGCTGCTCACCGCTCCGAGGCCGGTGACCACGACGCGGCGGGGGAGCGGCTCAGACACTCGTGGCCTCCGCGGCGCTGTGCCGGCCCACCAGCTCGTAGGCGGTGCCGAGGTCGTCCAGGTCGACCAGTTCGTCCTGCGGAATGGAGATGCCGAGGTCGCGCTCGAAACGCGAGAACATCTCGATGCTCATCAGCGAATCCGCCTCGAAGTCGTCGGCGAAGCTGTTGGCCTCGCTCAACTCGGCGGCGTCCACTTCCAGGACATCGGCGATGATGGCGCGCACCTTGTCGCGGAGTTCCGCGGAAATGGTGGACTCGGTGGGAGCGGTCATTTCTGGACCCCTTCTCGTGCATACCGGATGGTCGGTTCGCGGCTTATTCGGTATTTCGCCCGCTTCGGCCACGCTGAGAATCCAACTCCGCCGCCGGTATCGGGGGCAAGGCTCTCCAAAGTGACATGGCATTGCGCCCGAAGAGGGATTAAATGCGCAGGTAGCGGCGGACATACTGCTGTCCCGGGCGTTTCCACCGCGCCATTCGCTGGCCGTTCACCGCCACGGAGGTGCGCCGGCCCGTCGCGGGACGCCGTACGCCGAGGTGGTCGTCCGCAGGCGCGACCCCATGGCCCACGAGGAGGGGCTGCTGTGAGACTCGACCACCCGGTAGGCATCGCGGCCGCCGCGCTGTGGCTGCCCGACCGCCGCTCCACCGCCGAGAGCGACGTCGCGGACCAGCGCGCGGCGGCCGGCGCGGTCCGCGACCTGGCGCACCCGTCGCTGCCCGACGCCGGCGAGGTGCCGGCGCCGGACATGGCCGTGCGCGCGGCCGAGGAGGCCCTGCGCTCGGCGGGAGTGCGCGGCGACCAGCTCGGCCTGCTCTGCCACGCGTGGATGTACTACCAGGGCCACGACCTGTGGTCGCCGCCGCACTACATCGCCCGCCGGCTGGGCGCCCAGGACGCGCTGCCGGTGGGCATCCAGCAGGTGTGCAACGGCGGGGCGACCGCCGTCGAGCTCACCGCGGCGCGGCTGGCGGCCGAACCGGAGCGCGGCTACGGGCTCGTCACCACCGGGGACCGGTTCACCGGACCCGGGTTCGACCGCTGGACGGCCGACTACGGCGTGGCCTACGGCGACGGCGGGACGGCGGTCCTGCTGCGCGTCCCGGCCGGCGAGCGCGACGGCCTGCTGCTGCGGGCGACCTGCACCGTCGCCAGCCCGGAGCTGGAGGAGATGCACCGGGGAGCCGACCCGTTCGCGGGCGCGGCCCGGACGCACCGGCCGCGCGTCGACATGCGGGCCACCAAGCGCGCCTACCTGCGCAGCCACGGCAGGGAGGCGTTCGCCGCGGCCAACGAGCGGTGCGTGCGCGCGGTCGTCACCGGCGCGCTGCACGACGCGGGGCTGGCACCGGACGACAAGCGCATCCGCTGCGCGGTGCTGCCCCGGTTCGGCCGCAAGACCCTGCACGAGTCGTGGCTTCCGGTGCTCGGCGAACTCGTCGGCACCGAACTCCTCGACTGGGGCCGCGACACCGGCCACCTGGGCGCCGGGGACGCCATCGCCGGCCTGGCCGGGCTGGTGCGCGGCGAGGTCCTCGCACCCGGGGAGTTCGCCCTCGTGTTCAGCGCCGGCGCCGGGTTCACCTGGTCCTGCCTGGTGGTCCAGGCGCCCGCGCCCGACTGACTCCGGCGGGGCCGGCGGCCCCGCCCACCGCCGTGCGCCGGGCCACCGCCCGGCCGCCGCGAGACCGGCCCGCGCCGCCCGCCCCACACCGGGCGCGCCGGCCCGACCATCGAAGGAGAGTGGACATGTCGCGTTCCGTTTTCGTCACTGGGGGCAACCGGGGGCTCGGCCTGGCGGTCGCCAGGGCGCTGGCCGCGGACGGCGACCGGGTGGCGGTCGGGTACCGCACGGGCGAGCCCCCCGAGGGGCTGTTCGGCGTGCGCTGCGAGGTGACGGACCCCGCCTCCGTCACCGAGGCGTTCGAGCTGGTCGAGAAGGAGCAGGGCCCGGTCGAGGTACTGGTGGCCAACGCCGGCATCACCCGCGACACCCTGATGCTGCGGATGGACGACTCCGCCTTCGAGGAGGTGCTGGCCACCAACCTGAGCGGGACCTTCCGCACCGTGCGCACGGCCGCGAGCGGCATGCTGGCCGCCCGCCGCGGCCGCATCGTGCTGCTCTCCTCGGCGCTCGGCTTCCTCGGGTCGCCCGGCCAGACCAACTACGCCGCGTCCAAGACGGCGCTGCTGGGGCTGGCACGCTCGCTGGCCTGGGAGCTGGGGGCCCGCGGGGTCACCGTGAACCTGGTCGCGCCCGGCATCATCGACACCGACATGACCCGGGTGCTCTCGGAGCGCCGGATGACCGCGCTGATGAAGATGACGCCGCTGGGCCGCCCGGGCACCCCGGACGAGGTGGCCGCCGCCGTGCGGTTCCTGGCCAGCGACTCCGCGAGCTACATCACCGGGGCGGTGCTCCCGGTGGGCGGCGGCATCGGGATGGGCGTCTGACCCCCGCTCCGCCATGACGGGTGGGGGCCGCGGTCCCCACGAGCGGGCTCCCCGGGCCGGCCGGGTCCGCCGCCCGCACGATCGCGAGTGCACTGGAGGCTGCACCATGGGGAGACACGTGTACCGCCCGCCGCTCGGCTCCGCGCCCGGGCCGCCCGGGCGGCGGGCGGCCGGCGGCGCCCGGGGCCCGCGCCGGCGCGCGCGGCGCGCCGACCGGGACCGTGGATGATCACGAGCGGGCCGGCGTGCCCGATCGCGGCCTGGCCGGTGATGGCGGACGCGGCGTGGACGGCCCGGCACCCGCCGCTGTCCCGGTGCGACATGGAGGCCCTCGACCTGTGGGACCTGGTGGCGGAGCGGGCGCGGCCGGAGTGCGCCACGGTGCCGTCGGCGGCCGGGGCCGACCCGCGCTGCCTGGCCGGGCTCCCGGACCGGCTGGTGGGCCGCAAGGCGCGGCGCGTCCGGGTGGTGGTGCGGGTGCTCTCCGGCGCGTGGCTCGCGCCCGAGGGCGTGGTGTCGGCGCGGGCCGGTGAGCCGGACGGCTCCCGGCACTCCACCGCGCTCGTCCTGCGCCATCCGCGCGCGGGCCGGCTGTACCGGGTGCTGGCGGCCGGCCGCCACGGTGCGCTGTTCGAGAACGTCGACCCGGGGGCGCTGCTGGCCGCGCCCTGCCCCGTCCACGCCGCCTACCAGGACGTCTGGGACGGGTTCACCGCGCTGCGCGGCGCGCTCGCCCTCGCCGGCGCCCCGGCGCCCGGCGGCTGAACCGCACCGCCGAACCCGGCCGCCGTTGCGCATGTGCCGCTTCACGGTGCCCTCGGTGATGTCCAGCTTCCGGGCGATCTGGTAGTTGCTCAACCCCCGGGCGGCCAGCTCGATGACCTGGGCCTCCCGCGGGGACAGCGGTCCCTTGGCGGGGGTCGCGGCCAGCATCTCCGGCGACAACGACAGGGTCACGGTGCTGGCCGGGCTGGAGGCCTCGCGCACCGCGGAGGCCAGCGCGCGGGCGGTGACCGCCTTGTGCAAGTAGCCGCGGATGCCGAGCGGCAGCAGCTCCTTGGCGAGCCGCGCGTCGTCGTACATGGTGAGCACGAGCACCTGTGCGGCGGGCGCGACGCGCCGGAACCGCTGGAGGGTGGTGGGGGGATGGTCGTTGCCGGGCATCTGGATGTCGAGCAGTACCACGTCGGGCTGGTGCTCGGCGGCGCGGCGCACCGCCTCCGAGGCGTCGCCGGCGACCGCGACCACCTCGAAGTCCTTCTCCATGTGCAGCAGTTCGGTGAGGGCGTTCCGTAAGAGCGTGTGGTCGTCGGCGATCAGGATACGGATGCTACGCATGTTCTCCTGCTAGCTTCGTCGGCGGCTGGCGGACACTATCGGTCGGCGGCACGTTCGATGAGGTGGGCGGCGGGTTCGGCCGGCTCCGCGGGCGCGTGCTCCGTGAGCGGCAGCCACAGCCACAGCTGGGTGCCCGCTCCCGGGGCGCTGGTGAGGGAGTACTCGCCGTTCAGTGCGGCGACGCGCTCGCGCATGGTGTGCAGCCCGCCGTGCGAGCGCGGGTCGGACGGTGGGCGGAAGCCGCGTCCGTCGTCGGCGGCGTGGGCGTCGACCCGGCTGGGCGCGATCCGGACGTCCACGGTGACCTGCGACGGCGAGGCGTGGGCGAAGGAGTTGCGCAGGAACTCGCGCAGCACCAGGAAGAGCTCGCTGCGGTGCGGCACCGGCAGCCAGTTCTCGTCGCCGCTCACCTCGATGCGGACCGGGACGCCGTGCAGGTTGAGGATGTCGGCGTCCTGGCGCAGCGAGCTGCGCAGCCCGCGCAGCAGCCCCTCGGGCCCCAGCCCGGAGACGAGCCGCTGGGTGAACCCGACCACCTCGCGCAGGGAGTCCTCCAGCGCGGTGATCCGGTCGTCGGTGCTGCGTCCCGCGGCGGCGTCGGCGCGGTAGAGCTGCAGGTGGCAGAAGGCCAGCGCCAGGCTGCTCCCGATGCGGTCGTGGATCTCGCCGGCGAGCCGGCTGTGGCGGGCGGTGTTGGCCTCCTCGACCTGGCGGAGGAGGTGCGCGTCGTAGCTGAGGGCGGCGGACTGGGTGCGGGCCGCGGTGGCGCGGTTCAGGGCCGTGGCGGCGCGGGACAGCAGCGCGAGGCGGTCCTCGCCGGGCAGTTCCGCGACGAGCTCGGCGAGCCGTTCCAGCGCCACGTCAGTGAGGATCTCCAGGGCGCGCAGCACGTCGAGCAGGCGGGCCCGTGCGAGGAGCGGGTGCGGCCCCGCGGAGTCGGGCGGTGGTGAGGGGTTCCCCAGCGCCGGGGCGGCCCCGGAGGCACCGGCTTTCGGGGCCGCGGCGCGCAGCGCCTGGGCGCAGTCCAGCAGGATCAGGCGGGCGTGGGCACGGGCCGCCGGCCACTGCGCCGCCACCGTCCCCAGTGGATTGGCGCTTTCGGAGAGTAGTGACAGGTAGCGGTCGAGCAGGTATGGAATCGACGCTTCCAATCCCGCGCCGAGCAGGTGCGACCCACGGTTCGATTCCCCCGATCCCCCCATGGAGGGCCTCCGTAATTGATCTCTATATCCAACCCACAAAACCGTGCCGGAGTATTTCCGCATCCAGGCCCTATGGCGCATGCGCAGTTCTCGCAGTGTGCACCGGGAGAAGGAGAGGCGGCTATTCCATCATGCGGAATGTATATTAGCAGCAAATCGGGACATGCCGGAGAAAAGGGGTGGCCGTATCCGGCCAGAGGTGGAAATTAATCGGTAGTTAACGTAGCCTGTAGGTTTGGTTTGACACGACCGAATGGGCCCTGGGGTGAATATCACACCCCAGGGCCCATTCACCTGGAATAATGCGGCGACTAGTAGCGGGTGCCCACGGCCGCAGGCGCGTCCCGCAATTCCGCGAGATCGCCGTCGGTGAGCCGGAGTTCGGCCGCCGCCGCGTTCTCCCGGAGATAGGCCGGCCGCTTCGTCCCCGGGATCGGCACCACGTGCTCGCCCTGCGCCAGCACCCACGCCAGCGCCACTTGCGCCGGAGTCGCCCCGTGCCGCTCCGCGACGGTGCGCAGCACCTCGACGATGCGCAGGTTCGCGTCGCGGGCCGCCGGGGCGAACCTCGGGTTGCCCGCCCGGAAGTCCCCGGGCTCGAAGGACGTCTCCCCGGTCACCGCGCCGGTGAGGAACCCGCGCCCCAGCGGCGCGAAGGGGACGAACGCCGCGCCGTGCGCCGCGCACCACCCGACGACGTCGCCGCTCGCGCCGGCCAGGCCGCCGCCCGCCCGGCCGGGCGCGCCGCCCGGCTCCGTCCCGGCCGCGGCGGGGCCGGCCGCCGGACCGAGCGGCGTGCGGGTCCACAGCGACAGCTCCGACTGGACCGCCGCCACCGGATGGACGGCGTGCGCCCGCTCGGCCTCCGCCACCGAGACCTCCGACAGCCCGAGGTGGCGGACCTTGCCCTGCGCGACGAGCGCCGCCATGGCCTCCCAGGTCTCCTCCAGCGGGACCTCGGGGTCGACCCGGTGCAGGTAGTACAGGTCGATGACGTCGGTGCCCAGGCGGCGCAGGCTCGCCTCCACCGCGCGCCGCACCCGGGCGGGTGAGGCGTCGCGGCGCATGGACTTCGTCGCCAGGTCGTCGACGACCAGGCCGACCTTGGTCGCCAGGACGGCCTCGTCGCGCCGGCCGCGCAGGGCCCGCCCGACCAGGGACTCGTTGTGGCCGTCGCCGTAGACGTCGGCGGTGTCCAGGAAGGTCACGCCGAGGTCGAGGGCCGCGCGGACGAGGGCCACGGACTGGTCGTCGTCGCGCTGCGACTCCGAGTACGCCCAGCTCATGCCCATGCAGCCCAGCCCGATCGCGCCCACGTCCCGGCCGGAGGGGGCGAACACACGTGTTCTCATCGCTGTCGTGGTCCTACTTTCCGTTACTCGTCGCCGGCCTGCCCTCCCCGCACACCGGCGGCTGCCGCCAGCGGGGCCAGCAGGGGTTCGGGGCGGAGCCGCAGTGCCTCCAGCACGTCGGGCAGCTCCGCCGCGCGGTCGGCGGGCACCGTCGCGAGCAGGTGCCCGTCCGGCCGCACGATCGCGATGACCGGGGCGGCGCCGAGCGCCGCGGCGAGCGCCGCGTGCCCGCCGCCCACCTCGACCACCGGGGTGCCGGAGCGGGCCGCGGCCGCACGGACCTGCCGCACCACGCCGTCCCAGCCCGGCGGGATCCGGCGGCCGTGCCAGAGCAGTGCCGTGAACGAGTCGGCGGCGACGTGCACCCAGTCCGCCGTGCGGCCCCCGGCCGCCGGCGCCGAGCCGCCGCCCGGCGCGGGCAGCACGGGCAGCCGCGCCCCGGGGACCGGGGAGCCCCGCCGTGCGGCGGGCGCCGCGCCGGCCTCGTCGGCCGCCGGGTAGCGCACGGTCGTCTGCGCGAGCAGCGGGGCCACCGCGCGCTGCACCACCCCGGTGGCGGCCGCGGTCCGGAAGACGGTGTCGCGCAGCGCGATCTGCGCCGGCTTGCGGAACATGCCCCAGCGGGTCTGCCGCGCGGTGGAGAGTGCCACCGCGTGCGCCGCGGCGGTGCGCTCCCGCTGGTAGCCGTCCAGGGCCTCCTCCGGAAGGGTGCCGCGGACCACGCCGCCGAGCCGCCAGCCGAGGTTGACCGCGTCCTGCAGGCCGGTGTTCATGCCCTGCGCGCCGGCCGGGCTCATGATGTGCGCGGAGTCGCCCGCCAGCAGGCAGCGGCCGACCCGGAACCGGTCGGCGATCCGGGCGTGCACCCGGAAGGTGGTGCTGAAGCGCAGTTCGCCGAGGACGTTGCGCCCCGGGGCACGCTGGTCGATGACCGACTGGAAGAACTCCCGGGACGGCGGTGTGTCGTCCTGGGGGTGCGGCACGCTCACCGCGACCCGGCTGATGTTGGAGCCGAGCGGCCCCAGGGCGAGGCTCCCGTGCTCGGTGTAGCAGTAGCTCACCACGTTCATGGGCGCGTCGCCGGTCACCTCGGCGTCGGTGATGGCGAAGCTGACGTCGAGCCGCTCGCCGCTGAAGGAGATACCGAGCAGCTTGCGCACCGTGCTGTGCGAGCCGTCGGCGCCGACCAGCCACGGCGGCCGGATCTCCTCCGTGGTGCCGTCCGGGCCCTCCAGGACGACCGCCGGCCGCGGCGCGTCGGTCTCGGTGAGCGAGGTCAGCCGGGTGCCGCGCTCGATCTTGCCGCCCAGTTCCGTGAGGCGGTCCTCGATGAGCTCCTCGGTGGTGCTCTGCGCGATGCCCACAGCGAACGGGTAGGGGGTGTCGCGCAGCCGGGTCATCCAGGCGGTGCCCAGCCTGCGCCCGTGCGAGAAGTAGGCCACGCCGTCGACGCGGTGCCCGCTCTGCACCAGCCGGTCGGCCACGCCGGTGCGGTGCAGCAGTTCGAGCAGCCGGGGCCAGACGATGGTGGCGCGCGAGTGCGCGGAGTGCGCGCGCGCCGCGTCGATCAGGCGGACCGCAACACCCTGCTGGAGGAGGTCGCAGGCCAGCAGCATGCCCACCGGGCCTGCTCCCACGATCACTACCGGGTCGTCCATGACACACACCTCCCGCCCGTCGCCGGGACGGGCCGTCGTCGGATGCGGAGAACTCTCGGCGGCACCAGGGGCAGGGGGTCGGCCGGGCGCGCGCTCCGGCGTCGCTGCTCCCGCGGCGTCGCATCGGCGTGAACGCTAACCAAGTCGGTCGTCGGGCGGAGGGATCGTTCGTCCGAAGAGGGGGGCGCATGCCTCCAAAGCGGCAGTGGGGGTTCCCGGTAGTGCTATTCCGCGCGAAGAGCGGCGGGGCCTAGCGTCGTCAGGGTGCCGGCGAGGGGTCCGGTCAGCCGTCCGCGGGCAGGGCGTCGGTGGCGCGTTGCAGCAGTTCGCGGAGGCGGCCTTCCTCCTCCGCGGTGAACGCGGCGGACAGCCGCGCCTCCACCGCGAGGGCGGCGGCGTCGGCCTTGCGGAGGAGGGCGTGCCCGGACCTGGTCAGCTTGGTGACCATGACCTGGGCGTGGACGTCGGAGGGGCGGCGCTCGATGAGTTTCTTGGACTCCAGCGTGGACAGCAGGGAGGCCATGCTCTGCGGCGTCACGTAGCAGACGCGGGCGAGTTGCGCCCCGGAGCAGCCCGGGGCGACGGATAGGGCGTACATGACGGCGTACTGCGGGACGGAGAGCCCGAACGGGCGCAGGGCGTCGGCCTTCTCCGCCATGAGGGCCTGCTCGGCCCGCTTGACGAACGTTCCCAGCCGGGTCTCCACGGCGGCGGCGATGCGCTCCTCGGGGCCCATGCGCGTCTCCTCTCCTCGTCCCGCGACGTGACCAAGCTATCAGGGCTCTGATGTTAAGCAGAACCCTGTGGCCGATGCGCGGCCTTGACGCCGGTGTCCCGGCTCTGCTTCGCTGGCGAGGCGAGCATCAGACTTCTTATTCTCATCAGCCTTCTGTTGCACTTCTTGTCTTGAAGGGGTTCCGAGCATGACGACCAACGCAGCGGCGCTGGAGCGCCGCCGCAGGCCGGCCCTCACCCTCCTGGTGGTGTGCGCCGCCATCACGCTCGTGCCGGTCACCGCGACGGGCGCCTCCGTCGCCGTCACCGACATCAGCGGCGACCTGGACACCGGACTGTCCGCCGCCCAGTGGGTGGTCAACGCCTTCTTCCTCACCTTCGCGAGCTTCATGGCGATCACCGGCTCCCTCGCCGACATGTTCGGCCGCCGCCGGATGTTCGCGGCCGGCGTCGCGCTGTTCTGCGCCGCCATGCTCGTGGCGACGTTCGCACCGCACATCTCCGTGCTCGTCGGCGCCCGGGTGCTGGCCGGCATCGGAGCCGCGGCCGCCACCACCGGCGGCAGCGCGGTGCTCGCCCAGACCTTCGACGGGCAGGCCCGGGTCCGGGCCTTCGCGTTCTTCGGCACCGCCATCGGCCTCGGCCTGGCCTTCGGCCCGCTGATCGCCGGCGTGCTGGTGACCTCGCTCGGCGGCTGGCGCGGCTTCTTCCTCGCCGCCGCGGTGGTGCTGCTTCCCGCGCTGCTCGCCTCGCCGCTGCTCGCGGAGTCCCGGGACGCCGACGCGGCCGGCGTCGACTGGGCCGGCGCCGTCACCTTCACCGTGGGGCTGTCGCTCTTCGTCCTCGGGATGGTGCAGAGCGCCGAGCTCGGCTGGGGGCACCCGCTCATCCTCGGGGCGTTCGCCGCGTTCGTCGTTCTCATGGCGGTGTTCACCGCGGTGGAGCGGCGCCGGGCCCGTCCGATGTTCGACGTGTCGCTGTTCGCCCGACCGCGCTTCCTCGCCATCTGCGCCATGCCGGTGCTGCTCGCCTTCGGCTTCGTCGCGCTCCTCATCGTCCTGCCGCCCTACTTCATGGCGGTCGACGGGGTCAGCGCCCAGTACGCCGGCCTGCTGCTCGTCCTGCTCACCGGCCCCACCCTCGTCGTGCCCACCGTGATCGGCTCCGTCGCCGGCCGGATCTCCCAGCGGCTGCTGCTGGTGGCGACCATGCTGCTCGTCGCGGTCGGCGCCGCCTGGCTCACCGTGATCGAGCCCGGTTCCGGCGTCCTCCAGCTCGCCGGCCCGATGCTCACCATCGGCACCGGGTTCGGTATCTCGCTGGCCATCCTCGACGGAGCCGCGGTCTCCTCGGTCGAGCCGTCCCGCGCCGGCATGGCCGCCGGGATGTTCAACACCATGCGGCTCACCGGCGAGGCCGTGGCCATCGCGCTGCTGGGCGCGCTGCTCGCCGCCGTCACCCAGTCCCGGCTGACCGAGACCATGGGGTCCGGCGCGCAGGCCGCCACCGCCCGGCTGCTCCAGGGCGACATGGCGGGCGCCGTGTCGGCCGCACCGGCGGGATCGGCGCCGGAAGCCCTGGTCCAGGCCGCGGGAGCGGCCTACACCGACGCACTGCACATCGGACTGTGGGCCATCGCCGTGCTGTCGCTGCTGGGCGCGATCGCCGTCGGGGCGCTCATGGGCGGCCGCCCGGCGGCCGGCGCGGAGGCGGCGGACGGCGCCGCGGCCGATCGGGAGTCCGCGCTGGTCGACTGAGCGCGCTCGGCGCCGGCGCGACCGCCGGCGCGCACCCGGGGCGGCCGGGCCGGCCGCCCCGGGGACGGTTCTTTCCTCGGGAGCTTCCCGCCGGGAGGGGGACAGATGGTGCCGACAACGATCCGGTTCTCCGTGCTCGGAGCACCGCAGCTGACCGCCGACGGGGTGCCGCACGCGCCCCGCGGCCCGAAGGTGAGCCGGGTACTGGCGCTGCTGCTGTTCCGGCGCGACCAGCTCGTGGAGGTGGAGGCGCTCGTCGACGAGCTGTGGGGCGACCGGCCGCCGCGCCGCGCGGTCAGCACCGTGCGCACCCACATCTACCACCTGCGCCGGTTCCTGGAGGGGGCCGCCGGCCGGGCGGCCGGGGAGCTGCTCACCACCCGGCCGCAGGGCTACCTGCTGCGCCTGGGCCCGGACCGGGTCGACGCCGAGGTGTTCACCCGGCTGGTGGAGTCGGGCCGCGACCTGCTGGCGGAGGGGCGCTACGCCGAGGCGTCCCGGGACAGCCGGACCGCCCTGGAGATGTGGCGCGGCCGGCCGCTGGAGAACACGGCGGCCGGCGCGCTGCTGCACGGCCACGTCCGGCGGCTGGAGGAGCTGCGGATCCAGGCGCTGGAGCAGCGCGTCGAAGCCGACATGCGGCTCGGCCGGCACCGCGAGCTGGTGCCGGAGCTGCGCGACCTCGTCGCCGCCCACCCCCTCAACGAGTGGTTCCACGCCCGGCTGATCGAGGCCCTGCGGCGCTCCGGCCGGCGCGCCGACGCGCTGCGGGCGTTCGAGGAGCTCAGCGCGGTGCTCGCCGCCGAGCTCGGGCTGCGGCCGACGGGAGAGCTGCTCGACCTGCACCGGCGCATCCGCGCCGACGCCCTCGCCCCCACCGGCTCCGCCTAGCGCCGCACCGCGCCCCGGCCCGGCACCGCGCTCGGGCGCCACGTGAGGACGGCACCGCCGCCCCGGCGACAGGGGCGGACGGTGCCGTCCGGCTCAGCGGCGAGGCGAGGAGGCGGGTCCGCCCGACCACGCCGCGGGCGGGCGGTAGCGGGCCGGCCGCGTCCAGGGCGCCGG
>NZ_QEIO01000188.1 GCF_003336425.1 Marinitenerispora sediminis
GCGAACCGCGCGAAGTCCCTCGCCGCCCCGATCGCCGCCTCCAACTGCTCGCCCCCCACATTGTCGAAGTACACGTCGATCCCCTCCGGAGCCACCTTCGCCAGCTGCCCAGCCACCGGCCCCTCCCGGTAGTCGAAGGCGGCGTCGAAGCCCAGATCGCGGGTGACGTGGCGGACCTTCTCCGCCGATCCCGCGCTGCCCACCACCCGCGCGGCGCCCTTGAGCCGCGCCAGCTGCCCGGCAACGCTGCCCACCGCGCCGGCCGCGCCGGAGACGAAGACGGTGTCGCCCTCCCGCAGTCCCGCCTTGTGCAGCAGGCCGACGTAGGCGGTGAACCCCGTCGTGCCGAGCACGCCGAGGTAGGCGGTGGCTGGAATGGTGTCGGTGACGTTGACCGGGCGCACCCGGGCCGCCTCCACGACGGCGCGGTCCCGCCAGCCGGCGTTGTGCACGACGACCGTGCCCTCGGGGAACGACTCGTCGCGGGACGCCTCCACGACGCCGACCGCCGCCCCCTCCATGGGCGCGTCCAGCTCGTAGGGGTCGGTGTAGGTGCGGATCCCGCTCATCTTGCCGCGCATGTAGGGGTCGACGGAGACCGCGGTGTTGCGCACGAGCAGCTGGCCGTCCCGCGGGTCCGGCAGCAGCCGCTCGACCAGGGTGAAGTCGCTCGGTCTCGGCTCGCCCTCGGGCCGTGCGACCAGGTGCACCTCCCGGCTGGTGACTGGCATGGTGTCCTCCGCCCTCCCTGTCGTGGATCCCCGGACCGGTGGGCCGCATCCGGTTCCGTCCATGGTCCTCACGTGGGCGTGCCCGCTCCGGTCCCGCTCACACCACGCCCGTCGCGCCACGCTCCTGGGACGCGAACTGGGTCCGGTACAGGTGGGCGTACAGCCCGCCGGCGGCGAGCAGCTCCTCGTGGCGGCCCCGCTCGACGATCCGGCCGCCGTCCAGCACGAGGATGCGGTCGGCCTCCCGCACGGTGGACAGCCGGTGCGCGATGACGAGGGAGGTGCGGCCGCGCAGCGCCGCCGCCAGGGCCTCCTGGACGGCCGCCTCGGAGCCGGAGTCCAGGTGGGCGGTCGCCTCGTCCAGCACCACCACCGCCGGTGCCTTCAGCAGCAGCCGCGCGATGGCCAGCCGCTGCCGCTCGCCGCCGGAGAGCCGGTACCCGCGGTCGCCCACCACGGTGTCCAGCCCGTCCGGCAGTTCCGAGAGCAGGTGCTCCAGGCGCGCGGCGCGCAGCGCATCCAGCAGTTCGCCGTCGCCGGCACCGGGCCGGGCGTAGCGGAGGTTCGCCGCGACGGTGTCGTGGAACAGGTGGGCGTCCTGGGTGACCACGCCGACCGTGTCGCGCAGCGAGGCGGCGGTGGCCGCACGCAGGTCCACACCGCCGATGCGCACCGCCCCCTCCACGGGGTCGTACAGGCGCGTCACCAGGTGCGTGAGGGTGGTCTTGCCGGCGCCGGACGGACCGACCAGCGCGACCATCTCGCCGGGCTCGGCGCGCAGCGAGACCCCCTCCAGCACCCACGCGCCGGCCGCCGCGCCGCCGTCCCCGGCCAGCACCGCGGCCGTGGACTCCAGCGAGGCCGGTGCGACCTCGGAGGGACGCGGGTAGCGGAACGACACGTCGTCGAGCTCCACGCCGACCGGCCCCGCGGGCAGCGGCCGGGCGTCCGGCCGCTCGGTGACGGCCGGCTCCAGGTCGAGTACCTCGAAGACGCGGTCGAAGCTGACCAGCGCGGTCATCACGTCCACGTGCACGTTGGACAGCGCGGTCAGCGGGCCGTACAGCCGGGTGAGCAGTGTGGCCAGCGCCACGAGGGTGCCGAGCTCCAGCCCCTCGCCGATGGCCAGCCACCCGCCCACCCCGTACACGAGCGCGGTGGCCAGCGCCGCCACCAGGGTGAGGCCGGTGAAGAAGACCCGGCTGTACATCGCGGAGGTGACGCCGATGTCGCGCACCCGCGCCGCGCGGGCGGCGAACTCCGCCGCCTCTTCCTCCGGCCGGCCGTACAACTTGACGAGCATGGCGCCGCCGACCCCGAAGCGCTCGGTCATCAGCGAGCTCATCTCGGCGTCCAGGCTCATGCGCTCACGGGTGATGCCGGCGAGCCGTCGGCCGAACGCCTTGGCCGGCAGGATGAACAGCGGGAGCAGCGCCAGCACGAGCAGGGTGATCTGCCAGGACAGCGCGAGCATGGCGGCGAGGACCAGGACCAGGCTGACGGCGTTGGACACCAGCGAGGACAGCGTGGTGGTCAGCGCTCGCTGCGCGCCGATGACGTCGGTGTTGAGCCTGCTGACCAGCGCCCCGGTCTGCGTGCGGGTGAAGAACGCCATCGACATCCGCTGCACGTGCCGGAACACCCGGGTCCGCAGGTCGTAGATCAGCCCCTCGCCGATGCGCGCCGAGTACCACCGCTGGACCAGGGTGAGCACCGCCTCCACCAGCGCCAGCCCGGCGAGGGCGGCGGCCAGCCAGGCCACGCGCCCGACCTCGCCCGGGACGACCCCCTCGTCGATGACGGCCTTCATGAGCAGCGGGGTCGCCACCACGATGCCGCCGCCCAGCGCGGTCAGGGCGAGGAACACCACGAGCCGCCGGAGGTGGGGGCGCGCGTGTGCGGCGATCCGCCGCAGGGTGCCGGGGCGCAGCCGCTGGGCGGTGACCCCCCGGTCCCGGGAGAAGCTCCGGAAGGTGGTCCACGTGGCGTTGGGGCCCTGCATGCGCGCGTTCCTTCGTCCCTGTGCGGCCGCGGCCGGCCGCGGTGCTCGGTCCACACCGGTCATACCAGGGCGTGTTACCGGCGTTTCACCGGCCCCGGCCTGGGAAGGGGCAGCCGAGGAGGTGACCCGATGAACTCAGCCGACGAACACCCCGTCCTCGGTGACCAGCCCGAGGGCGGCACGCTCGCCGAACGGACCTCCCACCGCGGCCGGTGGACCTCGTGGGTGGGGGTGGTGGTGATGATCGCCGGCTTCACGGCGGCTGGCCTGGGTCTGACGCTCGGTCCGTCGTGGGCCCTCGTCGTGGGCGGGTCGGTCGCGTTCCTCGCCGGCGGTGCCGCGGCGCTCGCGCTCGGCATCCTGCGCGATGTCGTCCTCGACGAGCCCCGCACCGAGCGCGAGGAGCCGCACACCACACCACTGCACCGGGAACCCGCCACCGACCCGGTGCGGACGCGGCCCCAGCCGCCGCGCTAGCGCGCGGCCGTCCGTCAGACGCCGACGGCCGGCCCCCTCCAGGGGGCCGGCCGTCGGTCATGTGCGGGTGTCAGGCGCGCGAGGTGCCCGGACTGTGCCGCTCGCCGTTGCGCTGGAACGGCTTGCGGCCGCCGCGGCGGTCCTCTCCGCGCCACGGCCGGTCCTCGCGCCGCCGCTCATCGCCGCGCGAGACCGGGCGGTCCTCACGGCGGGGGCGGTCGTCGGCGCGCCAGCCCGGGCGGTCGTCGCGGCGCGGCCGGTCGTCCCGGAACGGCCGGTGCTCTCCGTCGAACCGGCGCCCCTCGCCGCCCCGGCCGCGGGGGTCGCCGCCCCGGCCGCGGTCGTCGAAGTCCCGGCGGTCGCCGCGCGGGCGGCCGTAGCCGTTGCGCCGCTGGCGCGGACCGCCGCGGCCCCGGCGGGGACGCTCCGGCTCCGGCGGCTCGATCCACGGCTCCCAGGAGGGTTCGCGGGCCCCGGTGACCTCGGTGAGCAGGTCGTCACCGGGGTTGATCAGGTGCTGCTTGGCGTCGACCCCGGCGTCGCTGAGCAGCCGCCGGGCCTGGCGGCGCTGGTTGGGCGCCACGATCGAGACCACGCGGCCGGACTCCCCGGCGCGCGCGGTGCGCCCGCCGCGGTGCAGGTAGTCCTTGTGGCCGGTGGGCAGGTCGACGTTGACGACGAGGTCGATGCCGTCCACGTGGATGCCGCGCGCGGCGACGTCCGTGGCGACCAGCGCCTGGATCCGCCCCTCGCGGAACTTGGCGAGCGTCTTGGTGCGGACGCTCTGCGTCTTGCCGCCGTGCAGCGAGGCGGCCGGGACGCCGGCGTTCACGAGCTGCTCGCTGATGCTGTCGGCGCGGTGCTTGCTGCGCACGAACAGGATGGTGCGGCCGTCGCGCGCGGCGATGTGGGTGACGATCCGGTTCTTGTCGCGGGGCAGCACCTTGAGCAGGTGGTGCTCCATGGTGGTGACCTGGGAGACCGGCGGGTCGACGGAGTGCGTCTCGGGGTCGGTCATGTAGCGGCGGACCAGGGTGTCGACGTCGCCGTCGAGGGTGGCGGAGAACAGCAGGGTCTGCCCGCCCTCGCGCACCTGGTCCAGCAGCTCGCTGACCTGCGGCATGAAGCCCATGTCGCACATCTGGTCGGCCTCGTCCAGCACCGAGACGATGACGTCGCCCAGCTCGCACGCGCCCTGCTCGATGAGGTCGCTGAGCCGGCCGGGGGTGGCGACGAGCACGTCGACGCCGCGGCGCAGCTCGTTGATCTGGCGGGTGTAGGAGCTGCCTCCCACGACGTCGCCGACCCGGACGCCCAGCGTGTGGGCGTAGGGCTCCAGGGCGTCGCGCACCTGGTGAGCGAGCTCGCGGGTCGGCACGAGCACCAGGCCGCGGGGGCGGCGCGCCGAGGCGCGGCGCTCGCCGGCCCGCACGAGCAGCGGCAGGCCGAAGGCCAGGGTCTTGCCGGAGCCGGTGCGGCCGCAGCCGAGCACGTCGCGGCCGGAGAGGGCGTCGGGGATGGTGGCGGCCTGGATGGGGAACGGGGTGGTGACACCGTTCTGCGCCAGTTTGTCGACGATCTTCGCGGGGAGCCCGAGATCATCAAAAGGTGGACATGCGACAGCGCCGGTAGTGTCCGTCAAGTGACGTAAACCTTCCTCAGTCGATCGGCAGCGTTTCGAGGAAGGCTCCGGGGCCACAGGGGAACCACGAAGAAATCACACAAACGCGCCGGGTAAACGCGACACGGGAGTCTGCAGAGACCGTCCCCGTCGCCAGGCGGCCCGGCGCGCCGGATGCGCGCAGCACGAATTGACCGCCTTCAGCATCGTACTAGACAACCCGTCATAACCGGTAAGCGACACTGGATGTTCCGCCCTCCGGGGCGGATCCGGCGCGCCGCCGGCCGGCGCGGCGCTCCCGGGGGACGCGGCCGGACCGGCGGCGGGCCGACGGTCAGGACCTGCCGGCCTCGGTCCCGGTCGCGGCGGCGAGCGAGACGAGCAGGTCGGTCTGCGCGGCGCGTTCGGCCCGCGCCTGGTCCGCGAGGGAGCTGCCCGGTGCCCGGGTCAGCAGCGCCTTGGTGGCGGTGGCGGCCGCGGCGGGGGTGGCGAGCAGCGCGGCGACGAGGTCCTCGACGGCTGTCTCCAGTTCGGCGCCGGGGACCACCAGCTCGGCGAGCCGCAGCTCGCGCGCCTCCTCCGCGCCGACCGTGCGGGCCGTCAGGCACAGCTCGATCGCGCGGTTGACCCCGACCAGGTCCACCAGCGGCTTGGTCCCGGTGAGGTCCGGAACCAGGCCGAGGGCCGGTTCCTTCATGCACAGCCGCGCGTCGTCGGAGAGGACGCGGACGTCGCAGGCGAGCGCCAGTTGCAGGCCGGCCCCGATGGCGTGCCCGCGCACGGCGGCGACGGACACGATGCCGGGTCGGCGCAACCAGAGGAACCCCGCCTGGTAGCCCGCGATGACGGCCTCCACGGCCGCCCGGTCCTCGGGCCGCTCCCGGATCGTGCGGAGCAGGGAGGGTTCGCCGTCCACGTCGTCGGGACCGAACATCGCGAGATCGATCCCGGCGGAGAACGACGGCCCCGCACCGGTAATCACAACAATACGGACAGATGGCGGCAAGCTATGGCCAATGTGGGCCAGCATGGTCCACGTCCGTCCAGTCATGGCGTTGCGCCGCTCAGGACGCGCCAGCGTGATGGTCGCGACCGGGCCGTCGATCTCCAGCCGCAGTCCCGCCGCCGCCAGCTCCTCCGTCGTGGGGGTCGGCGCCTCCGCCATGCCTGCCTCCGCTCACCCGTCCGCCTCGCCGGCTCCTCCGGATTCCCCGCCGAGTCCCCGTGCTCCCGAGGGGCGCGGGCCGCCGCCGCTGACGCGGGGCGGAAGGGGACACCGGCCGGTCACCGGCCGGATCGGGGGTGCTCGCATGCGCCCGTCGGTCAGTTCTGTGTCCGGCGCGTGGCCCCGCCGCGGCCACGCAGACTCACCCCCGCCTCAGTGAGCAGACGATGCACGAACCCGTAGGACCGGCCGGTCGAGGCGGCCAGCGACCGGATGCTCTCGCCGTCGTCGTAGCGCTTCTTCAGTTCGGTAGCGAGCTGCGAACGCTCGGTTCCTGTCACGCGGGTGCCCTTTCTCAGGGTCTCGGCCACGAGTACCTCCTGTGCTCTTGGCGACCGAAGCGACATTGCTGCCAATGATCAGCCATGGCGCGGCGGCTGGCTACCCACTGAGACCGGAAAGCCGGCGTGTCGCGGGTTTCGGGCACCTCCAATACCCGTCCGAAACCAGGAGGATGTCAACCGATCCCCCCCATCGCGCGTCGTCTTCGCCGAAGTGCCGAATCGGCAGGTCAGGCGAGCGCGATGAGGTCGGCGAACTCCGTGTTCCAGATGTCTTCCACCCCATCCGGCAGCAGAATGACCCGTTCTGGCTGCAGTGCCTCGACCGCACCCTCGTCGTGGGTGACCAGCACGATGGCCCCCTTGTAGTTACGCAGCGCGCTGAGGATCTCCTCGCGGCTGGCCGGATCGAGGTTGTTCGTCGGCTCGTCGAGCAGCAGTACGTTCGCGCTGGAGACCACCAGCGTGGCCAGCGCCAGCCGGGTCTTCTCCCCGCCCGACAGCACCCCCGCGGGCTTGTCGACGTCGTCCCCCGTGAACAGGAAGGAGCCGAGTGTGCGCCGCGCCTCCACCTCGGGCAGGTCCGGGGCGGCCGACATCATGTTCTCCAGCACCGAGCGCTCCACGTCCAGCGTCTCGTGCTCCTGCGCGTAGTAGCCGAGCCGGAGTCCGTGCCCCGGCACCACCTCGCCCGTGTCCGGCTCCTCCACCCCGGCCAGGATCCGCAGCAGCGTCGTCTTGCCCGCGCCGTTGAGGCCGAGGATGACCACGCGGCTGCCCCGGTCGATGGCGAGGTCCACGCCGGCGAACACCTCCAGCGACCCGTAGGACTTGGAGAGCCCGGAGGCCATCAGCGGGGTGCGGCCGCTGGGCGCGGGGTCGGGGAAGCGCAGCTTGGCCACCCGGTCGCTCTGGCGCAGGCCCGACACCGAGCCGAGGATGCGCTCCGCGCGCTGCTCCATCTGCTGGGCCGCCTTGGCCTTGGTCGCCTTCGCGCGGAACCGGTCCGCCTGCTTCTGCAGCGCCGACGCCTGCTTCTCCGCGTTGGCCTGCTCGCGCCGGCGGCGGCGCTCGTCGGCCTCGCGCTGGGCGAGGTAGGCGCGCCATCCCATGTTGTACACGTCGATGACGGAGCGGTTGGCGTCGAGGTAGAACACCTTGTTGACCGCGTGCTCCATGAGTTCGACGTCGTGGCTGATGACGATCAGCCCGCCCTGGTGCGACTTCAGGAAGTCGCGCAGCCAGGCGATCGAGTCGCCGTCGAGGTGGTTCGTCGGCTCGTCCAGCAGCAGGGTGTCGGCGCCGCTGAACAGGATGCGCGCGAGCTCCACCCGGCGGCGCTGGCCGCCCGACAGGGTGTGCAGCGGCTGGCCCAGCACCCGGTTGGGCAGCCCCAGGCTGGTGGCGATCGACGCGGCCTCGGACTCGGCGGCGTACCCGCCGAGCACGTGCAGCCGATCCTCCATCCGGCTGTAGGCCCGCACGCCCTGGTCGCGGATGCGCGGGTTGTCGCTCGTCATCTTCTGCTCGGCGGCGCGCATCTTGCGCAGCACCTCGTCGATGCCGCGGGCCGAGAGCACGCGGTCGCGGGCGATGACGTCGAGGTCGCCGGTGCGCGGATCCTGGGGGAGGTAGCCGATGGTGCCGCCGTTGGTCACCGTACCGGCGGCCGGCAGCCCCTCCCCCGCGAGCACCTTGGTGAGCGTGGTCTTGCCGGCGCCGTTGCGGCCGACCAGCCCGATGCGGTCGCCCGCGGCGACGCGCAGGGTGGTGGGTTGCAGCAGCTGCCGCGCGCCCACGCGGATCTCGAGTTCGGAGGCGATGAGCATGAAGGGAGAACTTTCTCGCGAGAGCGTGTGCGGGAGGGGACGGTCGGATGCCGGGGTCGCGGCCCGGCCGGCGCGGGGCACAGCGGAGGCCCGGCGGCGCGGCGCGGATCAGTCCGGAGTCACACGCACGCCGTCCAGCCTAACCGCTGCCGCCGCGGTGCGCGCCTGGTTATCCGCTCCCCCGGCACCGCCGTGGCCGGCGGGGCAAACGGCGGCGGGCCGCCGGAGACGCCCGGCGGCCCGCCACGCGCGGGGCCTCGGGGCCGGCCGGGGTGCTGGGCGGCGCCGCCCCCACGGCGGGCGCCGCTCCGCCGGGAGCCGGACCGGCGGCCCCGCGCTCGGCAGGCGTGCCGCCGGCCGCGGCTGCCCCGGACGCCGCCACCTCCTCCTTCTTCGTCTTCTTCGCCGCCTCGCCCGGCTTCCCCTCGCCCTCGACCGCGGTGAAGGGCCGGTTGCGCAGCAGCGCGGCGAGCACCGCCGCGATCGGAGTGGCGAGGAAGGTACCGATGATGCCTCCGACGATGGAGCCGATCGCGATGGCCAGCAGCACCACCGCGGACGGCAGGTCCAGCGCCTTGCCGTACACCCGCGGGGCGAAGAGGTGGCTCTCCAGCTGCTGCACCAGCACCACGGCCCCGAGCACGACCAGCGCGATGACCCACCCCTCGGCCACGAACGCCACGAGGGTGGACAGCAGGCCGGACAGGAAGGCCCCGACCACCGGGAGGAAGGCGCCGACGAAGGTCAGCACGATCAGCGGGATCGCGAGGTTGGTGTCCAGCACGATGAGCAGCACGATGCCGATGAAGACGGCGTCGAACAGCCCGACGAGGGCCACCCCGCGCACGTAGCGGCCCATCACGTCGTAGGTGACGTGGGACGCCGCCTTCAGCGCCCGGCGGGTGCCACGCGGGAAGAGCTCGACCACCCACTGCACGAGCTGGTCGCCGGAGTGCACGAAGTAGACCGTCAGCACCAGTGTCAGCACGATCGCGACGAGCACCTCGCCGACCACCAGCGCCCCGGCCCAGGCTCCGCTGACGAGCTGGCTGCTGTTGTTCTGGATCTCACTCCACGCCTGGTCGACGAGCTGGTTCAGCGTCGGGGTGTCCAGCCCGAGCGCCGCGGCCACGCCCTCCAGCTGGGTCAGCGCCTGCGAGACGCTGTCCACGAGGTCGGCGAAGCCGGCGATGGCCGGCTGCACGACGAGTGTGATGACGCCGCCGAGCACGACCAGCCCGCCCAGGACGGTGATGGTGGTGGAGGAGCCCCGGCTGAGCCCGCGGCGCCGCAGCCAGTTCGCGGGCGGCATCAGCAGGGCGGTGATGAAGACCGCGAAGATCACCGGGATGACCACGACCCCGATGTAGGCCGCGCCCCACAGCAGCAGCGCCAGGACCACGCCGACCACGAGGATCCGCCAGGCGGCGTCGCTCAGCCTGTGCAGCAGGTCGTCCTGCTGCGGCTCCGGAGGCGGCGGGGCCGCGGCGGCCGGCGGGGTCGGTGGTGCCATCTTCCGTCTCCTCACGAACGACCATTCGCTCGGTCGGGTCACTCGCATGCCGGGTCTCATTCCCCCACTGCCTTTCGGATGCCGCCCATTCTCCGCTACTCCGACCGTAGCGGCGCGCCCCGCCGTGTCACGCACCCGCGCCGGGCGGCCCGGGCCGGCAGCCGCACGGTCCCGCCCGCCCGCGCCGCCTGGCGGGCCGCCCGGTGGTCAGATCTGCCAGGGCTCCCGGCGGGTCTCGCTGGAGACGATCTCATTGCCGAAGGGGGCGAGGGCCACCGGGATCATCTTCAGCGACGCCCACGCCATGGGGATGCCGACGATGGTGACGGCCAGGCCGAGCGCGGTGGCGATGTGGCCGATCGCCAGCCACCACCCCGCGACGATGATCCAGATGACGTTGCCCACCGTGCTCGCGGCACCGGCGTCCGACCGGCGCACCAGCTCGCGGCCGAACGGCCAGAACGCGTAGTTGGCCATCCGGAACGACGCGACCCCGAACGGGATCGTGACGATCAGGACGCAGCAGATGAGACCGGCGACGGCGTAGCCCACGGCCAGCCAGAACCCGGCCACGAAGAGCCAGATGATGTTCAGAATCAGGCGCAGCAGTCCCACTGTCGTCCGTACTCCCTCTGTGTTTCGCGCCGCTGGCGCGGTCGCTGTGGTAGCGGTCGTGTCCGTCCTCTCCGCCGGCCCGCGCGCGGCGGAGCCGGCGGCGTACCCGCTCAGACGTCGCGGCCCGCGGGCGAGTTCCGGGGCGGCACCCGTATTCCTCCCCTAGGGGACCGGCCGTACACGGGCGGCGGCCGCGGAGCTGGCGACCGCTCCGTCCAGGTGTGGGGACCGCCCGGACGGGGCAGGCCCACGTCCGCGGTGGCGACCGGTGTCGCGGGGCGCCGCCGTCCGCCGCGCGCCGGGACCGGGGGACCGTGCCGCGAAGTTAGGCTGGGCCCCAGGGAACCGAGCAGCGCCACGCCGGCGGGAGGACATCGTGCGCATCACCAAACAGGGGCACTCGTGCGTGCGGCTGGAGCACGGCGGTGCGGTCCTCGTCATCGACCCCGGCGGGTTCAGCGAGCCCGACGCCGCCGTGGGCGCCGACGCCGTCGCCATCACCCACGAGCACGTGGACCACCTCGCGCCGGACCGGCTGCGGGCCGCGGCCGACGCCAACCCGGGACTGCGGATCTACGCCCACGCGAGCGTCGCGGCCCAGCTCGGCGAGCTGCGCGACCGCGGGGTGGCGGTCGTGCCGGTCGCGCACGGCGACGCGCTGGAGGTCGCGGGGTTCGAGGTGCACGTGTACGGCGAGCGGCACGCGGTGATCCACCCCGACATCCCGGTCATCCCCAACGTCGGCTTCCGGGTCCGGGCGGGCGGCGCCGCGGTGTTCCATCCCGGCGACGCGCTCACGGTCCCGCAGGACGCGGTGGACACGCTGTTCCTGCCGGTGAACGCGCCCTGGTCGAAGGTGAGCGAAGTGATCGACTACGCCCGCGCGGTCGGCGCGCCCCGGGCGGTGCCCGTCCACGACGGCCTGCTGAACAGCACCGGGCTCTCGGTCTACCGGCGGATGGCCGCGCTGGGCCTGCCCGAGGGCGGGTTCGTGCCGCTCGCGCCCGGCGAGTCGCTGGAGCCGGCGGGGCCGGGTGGCGGCGCGGCCGGGTAGCGGCGGCCCTCATACACCCGGCGCGTGGGCGGGGCAAGTCGACACCCCCGCCCCGGCGCCCCGAAACAGCGGTTCCGGTCCGGGCACATCGCCGCAGCGGCCGCGCGAGCGGGAGTCCCCGCAGCCGGTGCGCGGCCGGGGGGTGTGACCCGCGCATCAGGTTTCCGCCCTGGCCGGGAGCCGAAAACCGGCATACGATGTGCCATATCCGGCGTAACCGTCGGACCTCCGATTCCACCGAAAACCCGGACAGACGATCCGAGAACGGGCTGCAGAGCCGGAATTTCAGTAACGGTTGAGCGAGTAATTTCCCCACCCCCCGTGCGCGATCGGGAGTGGGGATGGCATGATTACTTACCGGCCGCCAGGGAGAGCGTCACCGCCTCCGCGGCCTATCGCGTGAGCGCCCGCCGGCTTCGGCGGATCTGCGCCGCCGTGGTCTCAACCACACCGGGGAACACCGAAGCACCGCGTGGCGTTGGCGTCATGCGGGGTAGCTCACGCTGCACGACCTTGTTTGTTACTCGGCTTCGAACAGCTTACTAGCGATTTCAGTAGAGGTGGTTCAACCATGTCTCAGGTACGTCGGCAGGCCGCGCTGCGCCCCCGCCCGAGCTGGGGGTGGCAGGATGCCGCCGCGTGCCGGGGCGAGGACCTTGTGCTGTTCTTCGGCCCGGATGGCGAGCGCCAGCCGGAGCGGGAGATTCGCGAGCGCAAGGCCAAGGAGATCTGCGCTCAGTGCCCTGTCCGTACCGAATGTCTCGACTACGCGATCTCGCGTCCCGAGAAGTACGGCACGTGGGGTGGCTTGAACGAGGACGAGCGCGCGTCCGAGCGGCGTCGCCGCATGCGTCGCGCCAACGCAGCCTGATCCGACACCCGCCCCGGGCAGAACCGCGGCGTTCACGTAATCCGTGACGACCTTCCTCACAGCGGCCCTCTCGTCCGCTTCCCGCGGCGCCGCCGACGGCCCCACCCGGCCGACGGCGGCGCCGCGGTTCTGTCTGCGGTTCTGTCTGCCCCGCGCGTCGCGGTCCCTCCGGTGCCGATGACGGCCGGGCGCCTCCGGCACGTCCGCCGCGGCCCGGAGCACGGCTCACAGGTGCCGGCCGAACCACTCGGCCGCGGCGGTGCCCGCCTCCCGCCACTCGCCCGGACGTCCGAGCAGGCGTTCGGTGCCCGGGACCGCGCGGATCTCGTGCGGCGCGCCGATCCGGCCGAGCGCCCACTCCGCCAGCTCCCGCAGGAACGACTCCCCGCTCTCGAGCAGCACCAGCGTCGGGGCGCGCACTCCGGGCAGCGCCGTGCCGGCGAGGTCGATGCGGCCGCCGTACGTCACGACCGCCGCGATGTCCTCCGCCCGGTTCGCGGCGGCGACCAGGGCCGCCGCGGATCCCGCGTCGGCGCCGAACAGCCCGACCGGCCGGCTCGCGGGCGCCGCCGCCCGGCGCAGCCAGCGCACCGCGGCCTCCAGCCGCTCGGCCAGCAGGGCGGTCCGCGGGCCCTCGCCGGCCGGTTCCTCCTCGAGGCGCGCCTCCTCCTCGGTGACGAGGTCGAGCAGCAGCGTCGCGTGCCCGGCCTGCCGGACGGCCGCGGCGACCGCGCGCAGCCGCGGGCTGGCCCGCTCGCGCCCCAGGGCGAACACCACCGCGCCCCGCGCGGTGGACGGCATGACCAGGTCGCCGTCGAGGTGGACGTCGCGCGCCCGCACCCGCACCGCGCGCTCCGACTCGGTCCCGGGGCCGAGGTCGCGCAGTTCGGAGAGGACGGCGCTGACCTGCTCGTCGGCGGGCCGGCCGAAGTCGCGGTACCACTCCCGCACCGCCCGGAAGTTCTCCGGGACGGTCAGCACGACGAGGTGGTCGGCCTCCGAGCGCAGCCCCTCCACCGCGGCCGGCGACGCGACCGGGACCGCCAGGACGAGGCGCGCCGGCTTCTGGCGGCGCGCCATGCGCAGAGCCGCCCGGGCGGTGCCGCCGGTGGCGGCGCCGTCGTCCACCACGATGACGTCGCGCCCGGTGAGCCGCGGCGCCGGGCCGCCCGCGCGGTAGACCTCCAGCCGGCGGGCGAGTTCGGCCTGCTCGGCCGCCACCGTGGCGGCGAACCGCTCGCGGGGGACGCCCAGCCGGGCGAGGATCGCGTCATCGAAGCAGACCCGGCCGTCTTCCGCGATGGCGCCGACGCCGAGTTCGGGGTGCCCCGGCAGGCCGATCTCGCGCACCACCAGCACGTCCAGCGGCAGCCGGAGCCGGCGGGCGAGCTCCGCCCCGACCGCGATGCCGCCGTGCGGGAGCGCCACCACGATCGGGTCGGTGACGGCGAGCGCCCGCACCCGGTCGGCGAGGCGTCGCCCGGCCTCGGCTCGGTCGGCGAAGGGAAGCGAAACGGGTACCGGATTCACGGCGTCCTACGGCACTCTGGGCGCGGGGCCTCGGTGAGCGGGATGCCCACCGGCATACCCGCCGGCGGGAACCTCCCAACCCCGGCAATCCGCAAAAGTCCCGCCACGAACCGGCATCTCCCCCGTGGGAGGGGTCAGCCGTCCGCCGTGCGGAAGTCGTGCTCCAGCGCCGCCATGAGCAGGGCGTCGTGCCGGCGGCCCTCCCAGAGCAGCGCGTCGCGCAGCCGCCCCTCCACGGTGAACCCGCAGGCGCGGTAGGTGGCGATCGCGCGCATGTTGAACGCGAACACCTCCAGCCAGACCCGGTGCAGCCGGATCCGCTCGAAGGCGTAGCGCAGCATCAGGCGGGTGGCCTCCTTGCCGAGCCCCTGGCCGGTGAACTCGATGCCGGAGAGCGAGATGCGGTAGGCGGCGCTCTCGTTGGCGGCGTCGACCTCCATGAGCGAGAGCTCGCCGACGAAGCGGTTCCCGGGCCGGTCCACGATCGCGAGGTCCACCCGGTCGGGCTGCCGGGCGCGCTCCCGGCACCACTGCCGCACCTCCTCCCGGCTCCACCGGCGGTGCGTTCCGGTGAGCCGGCGGATCTCGTCGTTGCGCGTCGCCTCGAAGAGGGCCTCGGCGTGCTCCTCGGTCAGCGGCACGAGTCGGACGCGCTCACCGCTCAGCGTCGGCTTGTCGCGCAAGGCGGTCGGGTCGATCATCGGTGGGGGCTCCGGTCGTCATGCGATGGTCGAGCGGGACGCGGTCGTGCGGGGCGGGGAGCGGGGCGGCAGGGGGTGGTACGCGGACGGCTCCGCAGGATCATAAGTAGGTCCGGCCGTGTGCGCGCAACCCCCGTGCACGCGTCGGAGCGGACCGGAACGGCCGATCCCGCGCGGCGCGGTTCCGCGGCGGCGCCGGGCGGCCGCACCCCCACCTTGGGAGCGCTCCCGAAGCGCGGAGGCGGTCCGCCCCGGCCGGATCCGACCGGGACGCGCCGCCGCGCGTCAGGCGCAGGTGTCGAGCATGCCGGCCAGGGCGTCGCGGTCCTCGGCGGCGAGCGGGAGTCCGTAGCGGTGCGTCACGTCGATGTAGGACAGGGCGTAGGAGCAGCGGTAGCCGGCGTAGGGCTGCCACTCCGCCGGACCGGAGTCGCTCTTCTCGCCGTTGGCCGGCCCGTCGGCCGCCAGCAGGTTGCCGAAGTCGTTGGCGAACTCCACCCGCCGGTCCCGGTCCCACTCGTCGGCGCCCATCCGCCAGGCCAGCGAGAGCGGCACCACGTGGTCGATCTGCACCGCCTGCGGGTCGTCGGAGGAGAACTCGATGCGCTCACCGGTGTAGGGGTCGTCCAGCACCCCGGCGACCACCCGGCAGTCGCTCTCCACGACGGCGTCGTCGAGGTCCCGGGCGAGCACGTCGTGCCGGGTCGGGCAGCCGTTGCCGTCGGTGTCCACCCACCCGCTGCCGAACTCGTCGCGCTCGTAGTCGCCGCGCGGCCGGGGCTCGGCGACCTCGATCCCGGCCAGCACCTCGCGTGCCTCGCGGACGTCGGCCGGCGGTGCCGGTGCCTGCGAGGGGGCGGCCGTGCCGCCGGCCTGCGGACCATCGCCGGTCAGCTCGCGCAGGCCGGCGAAGAAGTCGCGGCCGGTGAGGGCGGATATGAGCGCCGCCAGCGCGATGACGGCGACGACGGAGGCGAACACCCCGGCCAGACGTCCCCGGTCGGACTGTCTGGCGGCGGGACGGGACGAGCGTGGCATCTGTTCTCACCTGGCCGGCGCGGGATCGGGGGAACGGAGGGTGGGGGGACGCGCCGGACCCTACGAGGATGCCGGACCGCGTCGGAAAGCGCCTACTGGCCGGCCGGTGCTTCTGCTCTCACTCCCCCGTCCGCGGGGTCGCCGGACCGCCCCCGTCGGGCGGCGCGTCCGTGGCGGCCCCCTGGGCCGGATCGCCGCCGCCCGACGG
>NZ_QEIO01000189.1 GCF_003336425.1 Marinitenerispora sediminis
GGGCGGGGGCGGCGGTCACGGAACCGGGGCGACCTCCGCCACGCGGACCAGGCGCCGCTCCCGCAGGGACCGGTCGGCGGCCTCGGCGGCCAGCAGCGACGCGAGCGCGTCGGCGACGGTGCAGGGGCTGGGCGCGGCACCGGCCGCCATCTCCAGGAACGCGGTGACCTCGGCCTCGTAGGCCGGGGCGAACCGCGACCAGAAGTCGCGATGGGGCGCGCCGCCGGGGAAGGCGGCGCCGGGCTCCGCCGACTCCAGCGCCGTGCGGTCGTCGAGGCCGACCGCCACCGTGCCGCGGCTGCCGGCGACCTCCATGCGGACGTCGTAGCCGCCGCCGTTGTAGCGGGAGCCCTGCAGGGTGACGAGGGTGTCGTCGTCCAGCCGCAGCAGCGCCGCCGCGTTGTCGACGTCGCCGGCCTCGGCGAAGAAGGCCGCGCCCCGGTTGCTGCCGTAGGCGAACACCTCGACGATCTCGCGGCCGGTGACCCAGCGGACGATGTCGAGGTCGTGGACGTGGCAGTCGCGGAAGATACCGCCCGAGGCGGGGATGTAGGACGCGTGCGGCGGCTCGGCGTCGGCGGTGACCGCGTGCACGCGGTGCAGGTCGCCGATCTCGCCGTCGCGCACCGCCCGGCGGGCGCGCTGGTAGCCGGCGTCGAAGCGCCGCTGGAAGCCGATGTGCACGTCCGCCCCGGAGCGCTCGACCTCGCGCAGCACCTCCAGCGTGCCGGCGATGTCAGGGGCCACCGGCTTCTCGCAGAACACCGGCAGCCCGGCCCGCGCGCCCGCCGTGATGAGCCCGGGGTGGGCGGGGGTGGCGGCCGTGACGACCAGGGCGTCGACGGCGCCGGGGGTGAACAGGTCCGCCACGTCGGCCGCCGCCCGAACGCCGAGCCGGGCGGCCACCTCGGCGGCGCGGCCGGGGTCGGCGTCCGCGAGGACCAGTTCGGTGACCTCGGGCCGGTCCGCGATCGCCGCCGCGTGCGCGGCTCCGATCCTGCCGGGTCCGATCAGGCCGATCCGCATGCGCTCTCCTTCGCGGGTCCGCGCGCCGCAAACGTCACAGTGTTCCGTGCGTCACATCCGGTGAACTTTGTACGTCGCCGGAGCGATCCGCGTCAAGACTTTGTCCGGACATTAGGATGAGATAACCAGGGCCGCGCCGGCGGCTCACGCCCGCCCGCCGAACGCGCCGCGGCGGTACCCGGCCGTCCCGCGGCCCCCGCCGCGCCGCAGCCGGGTCTGCCGGCGCCCCTGCCGCCAGCGCGGCAGCGTGTCGCGCGCCAGGTCGGCCGCGCCGATCAGCCCGGCCTCGTTGCCGAGCGCCGCGGCGACGATCCGCGCCTCGGGGCGGTACCCCCGGCCGGTCAGGTTGCGGCGGAACGCCCGGCGCGCCGGGCCGAGCAGCAGGTCCCCGGCCTCGGAGACGCCGCCGCCGATGATGAACAGCTCCGGATCGAAGGCCGCCGCCAGGTTGGCCAGGCCGATGCCGAGCCACGTGCCCGCGTCCTCCAGCAGCTCCACGCAGGCGCGGTCGCCGGCGCGGGCGAGCTCGCTGACGAGCGGACCGGTGATCTGCGACGGGTCGGCGCCGACCTCCTGGATCAGGCCGCGCGCCACCGGCGAGTCGGCGGCGACGAGCTCGCGCGCGTCGCGGGTGACCGCGTTGCCGCTGGCGTACTGCTCCCAGCAGCCGCGGTTGCCGCACTCGCAGCGGTGCCCGTTGGGCACCACCGTCATGTGCCCGAACTCCCCCACCAGCCCGAACCGGCCCCGGTGCAGCCTGCCGTCGATGACCACCGCGCCGCCGATGCCGGTCCCGAGGTTGACCACCACGACGTCGTCGGCGAGCCGGCCGGCGCCCACGCACACCTCGGCCCACGCGGAGGCGTTGGCGTCGTTCTCGACCACCACGGGCAGCCCGAGCCGCTCCTTGAGGGCGTCGCGCAGCGGTTCGTTCCGCCACGCGAGGTGCGGCGCGAAGAGCACGTTGGCCCGCTGCTCGTCGACGAACCCGGCGGCGCCGACGCCGACCGCGTTGACCGGATGGTCCCGGCGCAGCCGCTCGACGACCCAGGCGATGGTGTCCTCCACCACCTTGGGGCTCTTGCTCCGGTCCGGCGTCTCGGTGCGCAGCCGCGAGAGCACCCGTCCGGCCGGGGTGACGACGCCGGCCGCCACCTTGGTGCCGCCGATGTCGATCCCGATGGTGAGCCCGCGCTGGTGGCGGCCCGTCTCCCGGGAGAAAGCCGAAAATTCCATAGCTCGCGTCACCCTATTCGACCGGTCCGTCCGACTCATCGGCGAGTCCCGCGTACCGCGGGCGCCGCGGCCGGCCGCGCGGCGCCGGCTGAGGGCTCCGCGGAGTCCGCAGTCCCCCGGCCGTCCCCGGAGCCGGGAGCCGGCAGCCGCCGGGGCGGCACGGCCGGTTCGGCGGGCCGTTCCAGGATGAGGTCGTGCCGGCCGGCGATGATCTCCTGCACGCGGATCTTCGCGCGGATGATCGGGCGGCGCAGGCGGCGGTCGCGCCGCAGCGCCAGCTCCAGCTTGCGGGAACCGGCCGGATAGTGCCAGCGCGCCCACGGCGAGCCGGGGACGGCGAGCCGGACCGCCGCCACCACGGAGATGGCCGGCACGAAGACACCGGCGATCCCGGTCCAGAGCTTGCCCTTGAGCAGGCTCACCACGGACCCCGCCAGGTTGACCAGGACCATGAGCACCAGGGCGCCGTGCACCAGCCCGCTCTCGGGGTCGCCTCCGCGCAGTTCGCTCCAGCCGAACGGCCGGATCCCGGTGAGCAGCAGCCCGGTCAGCGCGATCGCCACGAACACCGCGTCGACCGAGGCGCGCCCCTGCTCGGTCCAGTAGACGTCCCGCAGGTGCAGGATGAGCGCGAACTCGTCCAGCACCAGCGCCGCCCCGAACCCGAACATGGCGGCCGCCACCGCGATCGCCGCTCCCTCGCGGTCGGTGATGAGCAGCCCGGAGACACCGCCGAGCAGCATGAAGGCCACCCCGAACACCACGTGGTGGATGTGCAGCCCGCCCGGCCGGACGTTGCCCGGCCACCAGCGGACCTGCGCCCGGATCATCCGCACGCTCACCCGGATGAGCAGGAATCCGGCCACGAACGCGACGAAGAAGCTGAACAGGGGCAGTCGGCCGGTCTGCACCACGTGCGCGACGAACAACTCAGCCATGCGTGTCTCTTCCCGCGCCGCGCCCGTGGGCGCGGCGACTTGCCCTGACCGCGCGCCCCGGAGGGAGCCCGGGCGCGGTGCCGCCGATTATGCCTCCTGGCCCGGGGGAGCGGGCGGCGTCGGGCCGGGAACCGCAGACCGCGTGGCCGATCGGTGGGCGGCCGTCCCGGATCCGTCCCCGGTTTCGGAACGGCCGCGCCCGGACCCGGTCGCGCGCGGGCTAGGCCTCGCCGACCAGTTCGGCGGGATCGTCGGGCGGCGCCGCCTCGTAGGGGAACCGGGTCGCGCCCAGCGCCGGTTCGAGGTCGAACAGCCAGGCCGCCGACTCACTGTACTTGGCGAAGAACGGCCGGCCGACGAGGTCGGGATCGCGCGCCTGGATGAGGCGGAGCACGAACACCTTCTCGCCGGCGACCTCGGCGATCCCGTCCACGCACACCTTGCCGGGGGTGGCCGACATGGAGGGCCCCCGCACGGTGCGGGCGAGCCCCGAGACGTTCTTGTAGGCCCCGCGGAAGATCTCGTAGGCCCGGGCGAGCGGCACCGCGAAGTAGTCCTGCGGGCCGGTGTCGCGCTCGACGAACATGTAGTAGGGCACCATCCCGTGCCGCACGTGCGCGCGCCACATGGTCTCCCAGACAGCGGAGTCGTCGTTGATCGTGCGGATCAGCGGAGCCTGGGTGCGGATGACCGCGCCGGTGCCGCGGATCCGCCGCACCGCCTCCTGAACGAGGGGCGGCGCCATCTCGTTGGGGTGGGAGAAGTGCGCCATGAACGCCAGGTTCTTGCCCGAGGCGACCACCCGCTCGAACAGCCGCAGTGTCTCGTCGGCGTCCGGGTCGGTGACGAACCGCTGCGGCCAGTACGCCAGCGCCTTGGTCCCGACGCGGATCGACTCCAGCGTCTCGACCTCCAGCAGCGGCTCGACGTAGCGGGAGAGCACCCCCTCGCCCATGATCATCGGGTCGCCGCCCGTGAGCAGGACGCTGGTGACCTCGGGATGGCGGCGGAGGTAGCCGACGAGCGCGCCGATGTCGTCGGTCGCCATCTTGAGGTCGGGTTCGCCCACGAACTGCGCCCAGCGGAAGCAGTAGGTGCAGTACGCGTGGCAGGTCTGCCCCTGCTTGGGGAAGAAGAGCACCGTCTCCGGGTACTTGTGCTGCACGCCGGACAGCGGCTCGTCGTCGCCGAACTTGGGGATGTTCAGGGCCATCTGCCCCGCGGGGTGCGGGTTCAGCCGGGCACGCACCTCGTTCGCGGCCTGGTTGACCTCCTTGCGGGGGGCGTCCGCGCGCAGCAGGTCGGCGATCCGGGCGACATCCGCGTGCGGCAGCATGTCGGGCTGCGGGAAGGTCAGCCGGTAGATCGGATCGTCGGGGGCTGCCGACCAGTCGATCAGCTCGTCGACCACGTAGCTGTTGACGCGGAACGGCAGGACCGTGGCCACCGCACGGACGGCGAGCCGCTCGTGGGCGTCGAGTCCGGCCCGGCCGGTCAGCTCGTCAAGGTGTTTGGCCGTGTAGGCACGGAACCGACGTCCTGCGGACGGGGACAGTGCCGCGTCGTGGGTCAGGCTCACGCCACTCCTTTCCTCCAGCCATGGGACGGCCGCGGGTCCGGAGGAGGATCACCGGGCGCCCCATATGGGGATGTACGACGATGGACAGTAAGACATGCCGCAGAAAGTGATCTTTCGCCCGGCTAGCCGACGGATGTACCCGATCTTGACGCTTTCTTACCCTCTTTCGCAAAAATCCCGTTCTGACCTGGTATTTTCGCCGATGTCGGATCGTTCCGCCAGTCCCGCCGATACCGGCGGTTCCGCCGCCACCGCGGCCGCCGGGCGCCGACGGCGCCGGCCGGAGCGTCAGATCCGCACCGCCCGCACGCGGCGGACCACACTGGGGGGACCGGCCCCGGTCCGGGGGCCCGCCCGCGGCCGGCGGAGGCCGCAGACCGCCCTTCGACGAGGAGCCCGATGACCAGCGCACCCCCCGCGCGGCGGAGCAGCCCGCCCGCGGGTACCGGCCCCGTGATCGCCGTCGACGCCATGGGGGGCGACCACGCGCCGCACGAGATCGTCCGGGGGGCGGTCCGCGCCGTCCGCGCACACGGGCTGCGCCTGGTCCTGGTCGGACGCACCGCCGAGCTGGCCTCGCTCCTGGCCGAGGAGGACGCCGCCGGCGAGATCCCCGTCGTGCACGCCGACGACACGCTCGCCATGCACGAGGGCGCGCTCGCGAGCTGGCGGCGGCCGCGCTCCAGCGTCGCGGTCGCGTGCAAGCTGATCCGGCAGGGCGACGCCGCCGCGCTGGTCTCCGCCGGCTCCACCGGAGGGGTGGTCGCCACCTCGACCGTGCGGCTGCGCACCCAGCCCGGTGTGCTGCGGCCCGCGCTGGCCGTGCTGTTCCCCACCCGCCCGACCCCGACCGTGCTGGTGGACGCCGGCGCCAACGCCGACGCCAAGCCCGAGATGCTGGTGCAGTTCGCGCACCTGGGGGTCGCCTACGCGCAGACGGCGTACGGCATCGCCCAGCCCCGGGTGGGGCTGCTCACGATCGGATCGGAGCCAGGCAAGGGCAACAAGCTGGCCCGCCGCACCGCGGAGCTCCTCACGGCCGCCGCCGACGCCCCGCCCGGTCTCGACTTCCGGGGCAACATCGAGGGCCACGACCTGCTGGGCGGCCTCGTGGACGTCGTCGTCACCGACGGCTTCACCGGCAACGTCGCCCTGAAGTCGGTCGAGGGGGCGGTGCGCTTCGCCCTGGACGAGGTCCGCTCCGCGCTGTCCTCCTCCCCCATGGCGCGGGCCGGCGCCCTGCTGCAGCGCCGGCCGCTGCGCGCGCTGCGGGAGCGGGTGGACAGTGAGACCTACGGCGGGGCGGTGCTGCTCGGGTTGAACGGCACGGTGGTGATCGCGCACGGGGCGAGCGGCGCCCGCGGGATCGAGCAGGCGTGCCTGCTCGCGCACGAGCTGGTGGCGGGCCGCATCGTGGAGCGGGTGCGCCGCCGGGTGGGCGCCACCAACCGCACGCCGTCGTGGCTGCGCCTGGCCCCGAACGAGGACTGACCCGCGCCGGCCGGCGGAACCGGCGGCGACCACCGGGACCTGCGAACCTCGGTAGGCTCTTGGGTATGGCCGACCCGCAGGAAACACTCTCGCGACGGGTCCAGTCCGCCCTCGCCGCCGCGTTCGGCGCCGAGTTCGCCGAGACCGACCCCGTCATCCGCCCGTCGCAGTTCGCCGACTTCCAGTCCAACGCCGCGCTCGCCCTCGCCAAGCGCCTCCGCCGCAAGCCGCGCGAGGTCGCGTCCGAGATCGCCGCGCACCTGGAGGCCGACGACGTGGTCGGCGGGGTCGAGGTCAGCGGCCCCGGCTTCGTCAACCTGACGCTGCGCGACGACTGGATCGCCCGCGAGACCCGGGACCTGCTCGCCGACCCGCGCCTGGGCGTCCCCGAGCCGCCGCGGCAGAACATCCCGCTGGACTACTCCGCGCCCAACGTCGCCAAGGAGATGCACGTCGGGCACCTGCGCACCACCGTCGTGGGCGACGCGCTGGCGCGCACGCTGGAGTTCCTCGGCCACAACGTGATCCGGCAGAACCACATCGGCGACTGGGGCACGCCGTTCGGCATGCTCATCGAGCACCTGCTCGACGTAGGCGAGGACTCCGCCGAGGCCGGACTGCTGGAGAGCGACCCGAACGCCTTCTACCAGGCGGCCCGCGCCAAGTTCGACTCCTCCGAGGAGTTCGCGGACCGCTCCCGCCGGCGGGTCGTGGCCCTGCAGGGCGGCGACCCCGCCACGCTCGCGCTCTGGCACGAGCTGGTGGACCTCTCCAAGGTGTACTTCAACCGGGTGTACGGCAAGCTCGACGTCACGCTCACCGACGACCACCTCGCCGGCGAGAGCACGTACAACGACGACCTCGCCCCCATCTGCGCGGAGCTGGAGGAGCGGGGCATCGCGCGGATCAGCGACGGCGCGCTCTGCGTGTTCCTCGACGGCTTCACCGGCCGCGAGGGCAAGCCGGTCCCGCTGATCGTCCGCAAGAGCGACGGCGGCTACGGCTACGGCACCACCGACCTCGCCACCATCCGGCACCGGGCGCAGCGGCTGAAGGCCGACCGGATCCTCTACGTCATCGGTGCGCCGCAGCACCTGCACCTGCAGATGGTCTTCGAGACCGCGCGCGAGGCGGGCTGGCTGCCCGAGGGCGTGACCCCCGTCCACGTGCAGATCGGCAACGTGCTGGGCGCTGACGGCAAGATCCTGCGCACCCGCAGCGGCGAGTCCATCCGGCTCATGGCGCTGCTCGACGAGGCCGTGGAGCGCGCGGCCAAGGTCGTCGCGGAGACCCGGCCGGACCTGGACGAGGCGGCCCGCGCCGAGATCGCGCGCGACGTGGGCATCGGCGCGGTGAAGTACGCCGACCTGTCGGTCTCGCACGACTCCGAGTACGTGTTCGACTTCGACCGGATGCTGGCGCTGAGCGGCAACACCGGCCCCTACCTGCAGTACGCGGTGGCGCGCATCCGCTCGATCTTCCGCCGGGGCGGGCTGTCCCCGGACGAGGCCGCCGGAGCCGTGGTCCTGACCGGGGAGGCGGAGCGCACCCTGGCGCTCACGCTGCTCGGGTTCGGGCCGGTGGTCGCGCAGGTGGGCGAGACCCTGGAGCCGCACCGGCTCTGCGGCTACCTGTTCGGCCTGGCGCAGGCGTTCACGGCGTTCTACGAGCAGTGCCCCGTGCTCAAGGCCGAGGATCCGGCTGTCCGCGAGTCCCGGCTGGCACTGACCGCCGCCACGCTGCGCGTCCTGGTGCAGGGGCTGGCGCTGCTCGGGGTCCGGGCTCCGGAGCGGATGTAGCACCGCCGAGCGCGTCGCGGCTGTGCGGGGCCGTCGCCCGTCCGGGCGGCGGCCTCTGGCGTGCCGGGTGGACCGCGCATCTCGCGGCCGGGCCGGTCAGCCGGCGCCGGGGGCGGGGGGCTCGGGAGACG
>NZ_QEIO01000190.1 GCF_003336425.1 Marinitenerispora sediminis
GCTCTCCGCCGGGCCGGGCGGGGCCGGACACGGAAACCGCCGGCAACCGGTCCGGTGCCCCGCACCCGACCCGGCGGAGAGCGGCTGGACGCCGGCGGCATCGCCGGGAGACTGCCGGCGGAGCCGCGCGGTCCCCCGTGGCGCCCCTCCTGGTCGGGGACGTCCGCGGTCCCGGCCACGGCGGTCGGAGCGGACGCGGCCCCGTTCACGAACCGCCGGACAGCGCACCGGTCCGCACTCTCGTCCGGCACCGGCGGCGGGCGCGGCCGTTTCGCGCCGTGGCGGCTCCGGCTCCCGGGCTGCTGCCTCCCCGCTCAGACCCGTGCCAGGTCGGCGGCTCCGACGATTCCGGCCGCCGCCCCCAGTTCGGCGCCGCGGATGTCGGCGAGGGAACGCACGGCGCGGCCGGTGACGTGGCGGGCGAACGAGCGCCGGACCGGCTCCAGCAGGATGTCGCCCGCGTCGGACACCCCGCCGCCGACGACGAACCGCTCCGGGTCCAGGACGGCCGCGAGATCGGCCAGCCCCTGGCCGACCCAGCGCCCCACGGTGCGGAAGCACTCGCGCGCGGCGGGGTCGCCCTCCAGCGCGGCCCGGGTGATCTCCGGCCCCTCGATCCGGTCGGGGTCGCCGCCCGCCAGCTTCAGGAGGAGCTCCGCCTCCGCCGGGGCGCCGCGGGCCAGGTCGCGGGCCTCGGCCACCAGGGCGCGCCCGCTCGCGTACTGCTCCCAGCACCCCTGGTTGCCGCAGCCGCAGCGGCGGCCGTCGGGCACGACCCGCAGGTGGCCGATCTCGGCGGCGACGCCGGACCCGCCCCGGTACAGCCGGCCGTCGAGCACGACGCCGCCGCCGATCCCGGTCCCCAGGGTCACGCAGACGAGGTGGCGGGTACCGCGGCCGGCGCCGAAGCGGGCCTCGCCCCAGGCCGCGGCGTTGGCGTCGTTCTCCACCACCGCCGGCAGCCCGGTCCGCCGCACGATCCGGTCGCGCAGGGGTTCGCCGCGCAGCGCGAGGTTGGGGGCGAACACCACGGTGGACCGCCCGTCGTCGACGAAGCCGGCGATTCCCACGCCCACCGCCTCGACATCGCCTCCGGAGCGGGCGACCAGCTCCTCCACGGCGGTGCAGACCGCGTCGGTGATGGCCGGGCCGCTGGCGGCCGGCGTGGGGCGCCGGATCCGGTCCACGATCCGCCCGTCCGCGTCGACGACGCCGGCGGCGATCTTCGTGCCGCCGACGTCGACGCCGATCGTGCATCCCATGGCCGGCTCCTTGCCCGTCGTGGCCCGCCGCGGCCGGCGGACCCGCTCTGATTGGAGTAAACCATTGGATTAAACCTCTTAGGGGACGAATCCGGAAATCCTCGCGAGGAGCAGGGATCTCTACCAAACGCGACAGCGGCCCAGCCGGGTCCCCCCAACCGCGGCGGTCACTCCACCGCGGCGGGCTCGGTCTCCGCGTCGCCGTCGGCGAGATCGGCGATGCGCGGCACCAGCTCGTCGAGCGCGAACGGCAGGCTCAGCACCGACCCGAACGAGAGCGCGCCGTTCACGCCGCTCATCTCCGGCATCGTGAGCATCCGGCCCTCGCGCGCGACGTCGAGGTCGCGGACGACGGGCCGCTCCGCGAGCCGCTGCCCGTCGCCGTAGAGGCCCACGAGCAGGACGTCGGAGTCGAGCACCTCCAACCGCTCCAGGCTGACCTCGACCGGCGCCCGGTTCTCGTCCGTGAACAGCTCGGCGGCCGCCTGCGGCAGTTCGAAGCCGAGCTGGGTGAGGAAGCCCGGCGCCGGGCCCTCGGCGTAGACGAAGGCCGCCTCGTCGATGAAGGTGGCGAGCAGCCCGGTGGCCCCGTCGAACTCCGGGTGCTCGGTCCGCGCCTGTTCGAACCGCTCCTCGATGTCGGCGACGAGCGCCTCGGCCTCGGCCTCCCGGTCCAGTGCGCGACCGACGATCCGGGCGATGTCCTGCCACGGCGCGCCGTAGTCGGGGTAGTCCCCCGGCTGCGCGACGGTTGGCGCGACGTTGGAGAGCAGGTCGTACTCCTCCTGGGTGAGACCGGAGTTCACTCCGAGGATGAGGTCGGGCTCCAGGGCGGCGATCCGCTCGAAGTTCAGCTCCTCGACCGGCAGCACCTCCGGGAGCGGCGCGTCACCGAGCACCTCGCGGGCCCACGGCCACAGTGCGCCCTCGTGCCCGCCGAACCACTCGCGGACCCCGACCAGGGTGCCGCCCAGCGCCAGCACGTAGTCCTGCTCGGTCAGCCCGACCGTCACCACCCGCGCGGGCCGGTCCGTGATCTCGACGCTGCCGTACTTGTGCTCGATCCGGCGGCCGGGGGCGGCGGCGTCGCCGCCCTCCTCGGAGGTGCCGGTGCAGCCGACCGCGCCGAGGAGCAGCACGCTCCCCGCGCCGGCCAGCAGCTCTCGACGCCCGACTCCGCCGCGCGGTCGCGGCGCCGTCCCGCCCCACGGCAGCCGGCGGTCCGTGCGCAGGCGCTCGATCGTGCTCTTCATGACGTCCTTCGGTCTCGTGTCCGCCCGTCGCCGCGGCGGCGCCGGGTCCCGTGGGGCCGCGTCCGGGGCCGCGCCGCGTACCGGCATGCGCGCGCATGGCCGTGCGGGGGTTCGGACGGAGGTGACGACCCGGTTAGGCAAGGCTAACCTGTGCCTGATGGGAAGACAATGGCGGGGCTGACACGAGACCCCCGCCTCCGCTCGGAGGGGCGCGGACACGGGGGTCGGGAGCTTCTGCGGGGATCGGGGTGGGAGGCCGGGGGCCAGTCGCCGGGGGCGGGTCAGGGCGTCCGGGACCCCGGAGCGCCGGCGCCGGCCTTCTCCCGGTCCGGCCGCTCGCGCTGGGCCCGCTCGATGGAGCGCCCGATGACCGCGGCCGTCTCGCCGAGGGCGCCGACCAGCGCCACGCCGGCCCGGCCGAGGTGCCCCGCGACCTCCGGCCCCTTCGTACGGACGATGCCGAGGAGCTGGTCGAGGGCCGGCTCCTCCCGGCCCGGTTCCTCCCGCACCGCCTGCTCCCAGACGTCCGGAGTGCGGGAGGAGGACGTCGCGCCGGCGACGCCGCGGCGCACCCCCGCGACGATCAGTCTGCGCTGGACCGCGCCGACCATCCGCAGCGCGTCGTCGATGATGTCGGGGGATCCCGCGGAATCCCCATCCGGTCGTGCCATGCTCACCTGCCTGTAGGTCGCTTTGCTGCCACGTTAACCGCCGTGCGGGCGGGAGGGTACGGCGCGCCGGTCGAATCCAGGGTCATCCCCGAGGGACTTCAGGGGGCGGGGTGGCCTTTCTCCCCTACCAGCGCGTAACCCGGCGACCCGCCGCGCCGGAGCGGCCCCCGGCGGCATACTGGAACCTCCGACCGCCCCCGGCCGGAGGGAAAGTGCTGCCCACCCCGCCGCTCGATCACTTTCCCATACCGAACGAGAACCGGTTCTACCCGGCGGTAACGGGGCTTGTTACCGTCGTCACAACACCTTCCTCCGTCCCCGCGTTAGCCCAGGAGCCAGCCCGTGCGCGAGTACAGCCGTCCCGTGAAGGTCGAGACCCCCGCCGACGCGCGCCTGACCGACACTCCCTTCGCGCGCGCCGCCGAGGAGCCCGCCGCCGTGATGTTCCGGCGGCAGGAGTCGGGCCAGTGGCACGACGTGACCTGCGCCGAGTTCCACACCGACGTCATGGCCATCGCGCGAGGCCTCCTCGCGGCCGGGGTCGGCCACGGCGACCGCGTGGCGCTGATGTCCCGGACCCGTTACGAGTGGACCGTGATCGACTACGCGATCTGGACCGTCGGGGGCGTGACCGTGCCGGTCTACGAGACCTCCTCCGAGGAGCAGATCGCGTGGATCCTCGGCGACTCCCGCTGCCTGGCCGCGTTCGTGGAGCTCGCCGAGCACGCCGACCGGGTGGAGGCGGTGCGCGCCGACGTCCCCCACCTCAAGCACGTGTGGCGGATCGAGGGGGACGGCCTGGCCGACCTGCGCGCGTCGGGCGCGGAGATCCCCGAGGCCGACGTGCTGGAGCGGCGCACGGCCGTACGCGCCGACGACCTCGCCACGCTCATCTACACCTCGGGGACGACCGGCCGCCCCAAGGGGTGCGAGCTCACCCACCGCAATCTGCTCTTCACGCTGCACAACATCATCCAGCACCCCCTGCGCCAGGTGTTCACGCTGGAGGGCCGCAGCACGCTGCTGTTCCTGCCGCTGGCGCACTCCTTCGCCCGCGTCATCCAGATCGGCTGCGTGGAGTCCAAGACCGTCCTCGGCCACTTCCCCAGCACCGGCCCGGAGCTGATCGACACCCTCGCCGTCTACCAGCCGACGTTCCTGCTCGCGGTGCCGCGGGTGTTCGAGAAGGTGTACAACAAGGCCGAGCAGAAGGCGGTCGCCGAGGGCAAGGGCCGGATCTTCGCCGCCGCCGCGGCCACCGCGGTGGCCTACAGCAAGGCGCTGGACACCGGCGGCCCCGGGCTCGGCCTGCGGCTGCGGCACGCGCTGTTCTCCCGGCTGGTCTACGGCAAGCTGCGGGCCGCCCTCGGCGGCCGGGCGAACCACGCCATCTCCGGCGGGTCCGCGCTCGGCGAGCGGCTCGGCCACTTCTTCCGCGGCATCGGCCTGACGGTCATCGAGGGCTACGGGCTCACCGAGACCTCCGCGCCGACCGCCGTGAACGAGGCGCTGACCCAGCGGATCGGCACGGTGGGCCGGGCGTTCCCAGGGGTGTCGATCCGGATCGGCGACGACGGCGAGGTGCTGGTCAAGGGCGACCACGTCATGCGCGGCTACTGGGACAACCCCCAGGCCACCCGCGAGGCGTTCGACGAGGACGGCTGGTACCGCACCGGCGACCTCGGCGAACTGGACGACGACGGCTACCTGCGCATCACCGGCCGCAAGAAGGAGATCATCGTCACCGCCGGCGGCAAGAACGTCGCCCCGGCCGGGATCGAGGACCGCATCCGCGGGCACGCGCTCGTCAGCCACTGCATCGTGATCGGCGACAACCGCAACTTCGTCTCCGCGCTCATCACCCTGGACGCCGAGGCGCTGGAGTTCTGGAAGCGGCAGAACGGCAAGGACCCGGCGGCCACCCCGGCCACGCTGGCCGACGACCCCGACCTGCGGGCCGCGGTCCAGGTGGCCGTGGACCGCGCCAACCGGTCGGTGTCGCGGGCCGAGTCCGTGCGCAAGTTCACGATCCTGCCGGTCGACTTCACCGAGGCCGGCGGCCAGCTCACCGCGTCACTGAAGGTGAAGCGGCACGTCGTGACCAAGCAGTTCGCCCAGGAGATCGACGCCATCTACGCCGACTGACACCGCCCGGCCCCGGCGCTGCCTGCCGGCCGGCCCAGACGCGCGGGGGCCGCGACGCGCAGCGCGTCGCGACCCCCGTCCGGGTCGGTCCCGGTGCGTCGTGGCGTCCCCCTACGGGCGGACGCCGCCCACGAAGTTGGTGCGGTAGTAGTCGTTGAGCTCGACCACCCCGATGGGCTTGGACGACGTCGAGGCGTGCACCATCTGGTTGTCGCCGGCGTACATGCCGACGTGCGTCGGCGCCGAGCTGTCGTAGAAGAACATCAGGTCGCCCGGCTGCAGCTGGTCCCAGGAGACGCGCTGGCCCGCGTTGAACTGGTCCTGGGAGACCCGCGGCAGGCTGACCCCGGCCTGGGCCCAGGCAGCCTGGGTCAGCCCCGAGCAGTCGTAGCCGTCCGGACCGGTGCCGCCCCAGATGTAGGGCTTGCCGACCTGCGCGAACGCGAAGTCCAGCGCGGTCCGGGCGTCTCCGGAGGCGGAGCCGGTGTAGGACGCGCCCTCGGAGGAGGAGTCGTGCGACGCCGCGCCGACGCCCGAGGTGGCCTCGGCCTGCTCCTCGGCGGTGAGCGAGTCGAGGAGCTCCTGCTGCTCCTCCATCTTCTGCTCGCCCTCGTCGCGGGCCTCCTCGGCCTCGTCGAGCTTGTCCTGCGCCTCCTGCTCGGTCTGCTCGGCCTCGTCCTGCAGCCGCTCCAGCGTGTCCTTCTTCTCGGAGTACTGGAGGAGGCTCTGCTCCTGGCTGCTGGACAGGTAGCCCAGGTCCGCGGCGTGCCGGAGCACGTCCTCGGGTCCGCTGCTGGACAGCAGGTAGGCCGGCGAGCTGTAGTCGGCGCCGCTGTAGGCGGCGTTGGCCAGTGAGCGGACGCTGCCGCGCAGGGACTCCAGGTCGTCCTCGGTGTCCTGGAGGTCCTGCTCGATGTCCTCCAGCTTCTTCTGCGCGGCGTCGTGGTCCTGCTTGGCGGCGTTGTACGCCTCGTTGAGTTCGGAGAACTCACGCTCGAGCTGCTCGATCTCGTCCCGGACCTCGTCCGGGGTGGGCTCGGCGTTGGCGATACCCGGTGAGAGCACCAGGGCGCCGGCGGCTATGAAGCCGACAGCCGCGAGGTGGCGGCGATAAGAGCCACGATCATGGCGGTTATCCACGGTGGTGGCACACCTTTCTCCCAAGAACCGCCTGCCGGCACGCGGGTGCGGGGTTCGGGCAGATGAAGCGGTGACACGGGGGATTGCCCTACAGCGCCACTGGGATGGTCACTGATTCACCCTGGGAGGCCATCTCGGCCGCGCGCCGGCGGGGGACGGGGGTGGCGCGCGCGTCGGTGGTCTCCCCGGCCTCCGCGCTGCCGGTCAGGGGGGTACAGCGGGGGGCGCGGAGAACGGCGGGAGCCGGTCGCTGCCATCCTGGTGATGGCGAGAACGACGACCTCGCTCGGGAGTGCACAGTAGTGCACTCCAGTCCCGATCTCAACCAATTCGTTATTTTGCTATCCAATTTCGCGAAAGCCGCATAACGGGCGACATTCCGTCCGTAACCCGATCGCCCCGTTCCATCCTGGAACAACGGCGCCGCCCGGCGCACGGGTTCTCCGTGATCCGGGCGGCGGGTTCTCCGGGCGGACGCGGGCCGCGCCCGCGCCGGCGCTCGTGCTCCTAGGGGCGGATGGCCATCTGGAACTCGCTGTCCCAGTAGCCGGCCAGGGAGACGACCTCGACGTTCTTGCCGGTGCGCGGGGCGTGCACCATCTGGTTGTTGCCGGCGTAGATGCCGACGTGCGTCAGACCGCTGTAGAAGAACACCAGGTCGCCCGGCTGCAGCGCGTCGCGGCTGACCTGCTGGCCTGCGCCGGCCTGCGCCTGCGAGGTGCGGGGCAGGCTGACGCCGGCGGCACCCCAGGCGCGCATGGTGAGGCCGGAGCAGTCGAAGTTGTCCGGGCCGGCCGCGCCGTAGACGTAGGGCTTGCCGAGCTGGGCGTAGGCGAAGTCGAGCGCGCTGCGGGCGTTGCCGGACGCCGAGCCGGTGTAGCTGCCGCCGGTGGCGCCGCCGGCGGAGTCGGAGTCGCCGGTGGGGTCGGAGCCGGGGAACTGCGCGAGCAGCTCCTCCTGCTCCTCGATCGCCTCCTCGACCTCCTGCTTCTTCTCCTCCAGCTCGTCCTTCTTGTCCTTGGACTCCTCGAAGGCGGTCTCCGCCTCCTCCTTGAGCTGGATCAGGCGCTCCGACGAGCCGGCGAACTCCTCCAGCGCCGCGCGCTGGCTCTCGGAGAGGTAGCCGATGTCGGCCGACTGGTTGAGGATGTCCTCGGGGTTGTCCACGGACAGCGCGGTGGTGGCCGCACCGAGGTCGCCGCCCTGGTAGGCGGCGCTGGCGAACTGGGCGACCTGCTCGCGCAGCTCGTTGTAGCGGTCCTCCTCGTCGCCGACCTGGTTCTCGAGCTCCTCAAGCTTCTTCTCGGCGGCGTCGTAGTCTTCCTTCGCCTGGTTGTACTCCTCGACGATGGCGCTCGCCTGCTCGTTGAGCTCGTCGAGCTTCGCCTCCACGTCCTCCCGGGTGGGCTCCGGATCGGCGTGGGCGATTCCCGGGGGAAGGATGAGGCTTCCGGCGGCCACGACGCCGAGGCCGGTCGCGATCCGGCGGGCCGTGCGCCGACCACCATGGTTGCTCACGGGCGGTACACGCTCCTTAAGTCGAAACTCCCCATTGGGGAGAGGGGCGGGGGGTGGGCCGGGGAG